>CAYVJT010000092.1:0-13971 GCA_964451855.1 uncultured Actinomycetota bacterium | reverse complement strand
CCACCCCGGCTGAGGTTCCACTTGGCTGGTGCCAAGCTCGTGGGCGAGGCACCTTCGATGGTCCCGGAGCGGCAGGCGTGGCAACCTGCGCTCCCGCCAGGTCTCGATCGAAGGATGCACCTGATGGGCATGCTCCTGCTCGGTGGCGCGGCGGCAGGACTGCTCCTGGGCTACGTCCTGCAGCGGGGACAGCTGTGCTTCCACGCGGTGTTCCGCGGTCTGCTCGAACGGCGCACGGCGCTGTTCAAGGCGTGGCTGCTGGCTGCCGCGGTCGCCGCGATCGGCTTGGCGGTGCTGGAGGCGGTCGGACCCTGGCAGATGAGCACGTCCCTCGCGTTGCGCCCGATCCCGAACGTGGTCGGTGGGCTGACCTTCGGGATCGGCATGGCCGTGGCGGCGTCGTGCGTCTCCGGGCTCTTCTACAAGCTCGGTGCGGGGATGGCAGGGGCGATCGTCGGACTGGTGGCCTGGGGCCTGGGCGAACTGGGCGCTGACCTCGTGGACCTCCCGGGACCCCGGATGCTGGCTGGCCGCGAGACCCTCCCGGACCTGTTCGGCCTCCCCCGCCTCGGCGTGGCGACCGCGATCGCGGTCGCCGTCGGGCTCGGGCTGGCGCGCACCCGCCGCCAGACGCCGAGCACCACCTGGCAGTGGACGTGGCCCGTCGCCGGCCTCACCCTCGGCCTCGGCACGACCTTCACCTGGCTCGCTGCCGGCGCCAGCGGGGCAGGGTTCGGCGCCAGCACCTCCGGTGCCGTGGTGAGCATCGCTGACGGAGCACCGGCCTGGTGGCGGATCGCCTTCCTCGTCGCCCTGGTCCCGGGGGCGACCCTCGCCGCACGCACCGCGGGTGGCTGGTGGCTCCGCGGCGAGGTCGGCGTGCGGTACGCACAGCTCGCGGCCGGCGGTGCGCTGATGGGTGCCGGCGCCCGATGGGCCGGCGGCTGCAACCTCGGCCACGCGATGTCCGGCGTCGCCCAGCTCAACCTCTCGTCGCTGCTTGTCGTGGCCGCGATGATCATCGGGATCGCGGCCACCCGTACGGTCCAGCGCAGGTTGGGGTCCTCGTCGGTCCGACACGACCCCGCGTACCGTTCGGTCGCGGACGACGCCGAGCGGCAGGACTAGTCCGACGCGAGCCGTCTTCCGGAGCAGGTCGACGGTCACGACACCGGCCCTCGCGGGGTCGGCGTACGCTCCCTCGGCCGGCGCAGGAGGGACCCGTGCGGCTCGCCAGGATCGTGGACGTGTCGGCCCAGCTCGCCGCGACGAACAAGCGCTCCGAGAAGCTCGCCCTGCTGGCCGACGCGCTCCGCGGACTCGATGACGACGAGCTGCCGATCGGGGTCGCGTACCTGTCGGGAGAGCCGCGCCAACCCCGCCTCGACCTCGGGCCTGCCGCGGTGCTCGGGATCGAGGTCGACGCAGCTGACGGGTCGTCGCTCACCCTTGCCGAGGTCGACGAGCAGCTGCAACGCATCGCCGACGTGCCCAGCGGGACCGGCTCACGCAACCGCCGGCTTGAGCTGCTGCGCCAGCTGCTCGCTCGTACGACGGATGAGGAGCAGCGTTGGGTGCGCGCACTGGTCCTCCGCGAGCTGCGTCAGGGGGCGCTCGAGGGTGTGCTGATCGGCGCGATCGCACGGGCCTTCGCGGTGCCGGAGCCGGCGGTGCGGCGGGCGGTCATGCTCTCAGGCGATCTTCGCGCCACCGCCGAGCTCGCGGCCGCCGGGGGCGAGCGGGCCCTGAACGAGCTCCACCTCGAGGTCGGTGTGGGCATCCGACCCATGCTCGCATCGCCCGCCGAGGACGTGATCTCCGCGATGGACGGTCTCGACGAGGTGGCCGCCGACGTGAAGCTCGACGGCGCGCGTGTCCAGGTCCACCGCGCAGGCGACGCCATCCGCGTGTTCACCCGCACCCTCCACGACGTGACGCAGCGCGTTCCCGAGGTGGTCGCCACGGTTCGAGCGCTCGACGTCACCTCCGTGGTGCTGGACGGCGAAGCGATCGCCTTCGATGAGCAGGGCCGGCCCCGCCCGTTCCAGGAGACGATGCAGCGCTTCGGGCGTGAGCGACCCGTCGAGGAGGTCGCCGCCGAGGTGCCCTTGGCGGTGCGCTTCTTCGACGTGCTGCACCACGACGGTCGGGATCTGATCGACGCGCCCCTCCGGGATCGCCTCACCGTGCTCGACGCGCTCCTGCCGGACGATCACCGGATCGGCCGGGTGACCACCAGCGACGTCGAGGTCGTGGCGAGCTTCCTGCGCGACGCCCTGACGGCGGGGCACGAGGGCGTGATGGTCAAGGACCTCGACGCCCCCTACGAGGCAGGACGACGTGGCGCGAGCTGGCGCAAGGTCAAGCCGGTCCACACCCTCGACCTCGTCGTGCTCGCGGCCGAGTGGGGTTCGGGGCGGCGGCGCGGCTGGCTATCGAACCTCCACCTCGGCGCCCGCGATGGGGACCGGTTCGTGATGCTCGGCAAGACGTTCAAGGGCCTGACCGACGAGACCCTCACCTGGCAGACCGAGGCGTTGCTGCAGCGCGAGACCCGACGGGAGGGACACGTCGTGCACGTGCGACCGGAGCTGGTCGTGGAGATCGCCTTCGATGGACTGGTGCGCTCCCCTCGCTACCCGGGCGGGCTCGCGCTGCGGTTCGCACGGGTCCGTGGCTACCGCTCCGACAAGTCAGCAGCCGAGGCCGACACCCTCGCCGACGTCCGTGCGATCCACAGCGGCGAACGGTGTTGTCGCGGGACGTCGTGATGGCTGATGTCACACCCCTCTGGCAGGCTCATCCCATCGGGGCGGTGGACCATGACACCGCGAAGATGGGATCACCCATGGATGACCGGATGGAAGGTCGGATCGAACGCACCGACGGCGATGACCCAACACGAGACGAACGCGGCAGCAGGCGCAGCTGCAAGGAAGATGACTGCGAACGGTCGCACTACGCCCGGGGCTGGTGCGCCATGCACTACAAACGTTGGCTCAGAACAGGAGGTGCCGCCGGGCAGCAACCCTCCTCCACCTGCAACGTTGAGGGATGCGACCGTCCGGCGACCAGCCGCGGCTGGTGCCACGGCCACTACCAACGATGGCGACGGAGTGGCGACGTGGACCCGAGCACGCCTCTTGGAAGGCGGCGCCAGCCGCTGCGCTGCCGGATCGAAGGATGCGACGGCTCCACCCACTCGCACGGGCTGTGCCGGACGCATGCTTCTCGGCGCATGAACATGGGCGATCCGAAGGCCGAGGTGCCGGTCGGTGAGCTGCCACGAGCGACGGGGCCGACAGGACGAGCGAGGGGCTGGATCACCGAGGGCTACCGCTACGTCCCGGTCGCTGTGGAAGAACGCCACCTCACGGATGGAGCCGCGTACACGGCCGAACATCGCTTGGTCATGGCCCGCGCACTGGGCCGCCCGTTGGAAGGGGACGAGAACGTCCATCATCGCAACGGCAACCGCCGAGACAACCGCCTCGAGAACCTCGAGCTGTGGTCGACAGCACAACCCAGCGGACAACGCGACGCTGACAAGATCGCGTTCGCGGTGCAGATGCTTCAGCGATACGCCCCACATCTGCTCCGAGGCGAATCCCCGTTCCCCGATATCACAGCAGAGGCCCCCGGTCGGTACGACCGAGAGCCCCTACGAGGATGCAAGAGCAACTACCGTAGCCCCGAGGAGATTCGAACTCCCGTTTCTGCCTTGAGAGGGCAGCGTCCTCGGCCAGCTAGACGACGGGGCCATGATGCGGTTGTGTCCCTCTGTTCGCCCGAGGGCCGGCGGAGCGTAGCCGGGGCTGTGCTCGAGGTCGAACCGGCGCTCTCGCGCGGTTGCGACCAGCTCGGGGGGAAGGACTCGAACCCTCAATAACTGGACCAGAACCAGTCGTGTTACCGATTACACCACCCCCGATCGGGTGGCGGACCGCACGTCATCACGAACGCGTACTGGATCGTCGCCAGGTGTTCCGGGTGATCACAAGACGCGTTCGACACACAGGCCGATCCGCGTCGAGAAGGGTACGTGCGGGCCCGGTCAGGCGCAAAGCACGGCCGACCGGCGCGCGGTCGGGCCACCGCACGGCCGCACCGTCGTCGAAGGCGCCAACCAGCTACCGATCAGCGCGTACCGGTCAGGTGTCGTCCGACTGCGCGGCACGTGCCACCGGCAGGGCTGCCCGCAGCCGCGCGAGGCTGACCTCGCGACCGAGCAGTTCCAACGACTCGAACAGCGGGGGGCTGACCGACGAGCCGGTCGCGGCGACCCGGACCGGTTGCGCCACCTTGCCGAACCCGATCCCCAAGCGCTCCGGCAGGGCACGCAACGCCGCCTCGATGGCCTCGACCGTCCACTCCACCTCCCCGAGGACCTCGATCGCGGCCTCGATCGCCTCGGGCGCACCGTCCTTGGTGAACACCTTCGCGACGCTGTCCTCGTCGAGCTCCACCTCGTCGTTGAGGAACGCCGGGGCGTAGCGCTGGACCTCGTCCAGGCGCTGCATGCGTTCCTGGACCAGCGGCACGAGGCCCGCGACCACCGCCCGCTGCGCCTCGGTCGCGGGACGATCGATCAGCGCTTCTCCGCTCTCGGTGCCGTCGAGGAAGGGCAGCAGCCGCTCGGTCAGCTCCTCCTGCGGCAGCTCGCGGATCCGCTCGCCGTTGAACGCCGTCAGCTTGTCGACGTCGAACGCCGCGGGTGACCGGCCGACCGCCGCGAGGTCGAACTCGGCGATGAGCTCCGCGTCGTCCAACCGCTCCCGGCCGTCCTTCGGCGCCCAGCCGAGCAGCGCGAGGTAGTTGCGCAAGGTCTCGGGCAGGAACCCCTGGTGGCGGAACTCCTGGATCGAGACGGATCCGTGCCGCTTCGACAGCTTCTTGCGGTCCATGCCGACGACCATAGGCAGGTGCGCGAACGCCGACGGAGCCTCCCAGGACGCCTCCCGCGCCGGGAGCCCGACCGCGGCCAGCGCCTCGTCGAGCAGACCGTCCGCGAGCAACCGCTCGTGCAGGATCACCTGCCTCGGCGTCACCGACAGCAGGTCCTCCCCGCGGCAGATGATGCTGATGCCCTGCGCGACGTCGTCGACGGAGTTGGCCAGCGGGTAGGTGGCCGAACCGTCGGAGCGTTGGATCACCGGGTCGGAGATCTGCGCCCACTCCCAGGTGACCTCGCCGCGGACCAGGTCGGTCACCGTGATCGAGCCGGACTCCGGGGTCCGCAGCCGCAGGCTGGCGGTCCGGCCCTCATCTGCGAAGCGCTGGAGCTCTGCCTCCGCGTGCTCGAAGGTCGACGCCTTCACGACCGGCGGGCCCTCGCCGCTGCCCCCACGCTGCTGCTCCCGCCACGCGTCGAGCTCCTCGCTCGTGCGGTAGTCGCGGTAGGTCGCGCCGCTGGCCTCCAGCCGCGCGGCCACCTCGGCGTAGAGCTCCTTGCGCTCGGACTGCCGGTAGGGGCCGTAGGCACCGCGGGAGCTGCCGTCGTCCTCAGGGCCCTCGTCCCACTCCAGCCCGATCCAGCGCATCGCCTCCATCATCGATCGCATGGACTCGTCGGTCGCGCGGGTCGCGTCGGTGTCCTCGATGCGGAAGACGAAGGTCCCGTCGTGGTGCCGCGCGTGAAGCACGTTGTAGAGCGCGGCGCGGACGCTGCCGACGTGCAGCCAGCCCGACGGCGCGGGACAGAACCGCACCCGCGGCAGGGCGCCGGGTGTGGACGATGGCGGGATGCTCACGGTCAGGACCTCGAGGTGGGACGGAGCGTCAGGTGGTCAGCGGATCGCCGGGGGACGGTACGCGGCAGCGTCGGGGTGGCGCGAAGCGAGTGCGCTGACCCGTCCGAGGAACCGCTCGACCTGCGTGCCGGCCGTCCCCACGAACGAGGTGGCGTCGCCGAGGATCTCGTCGAGGGACGCCCGGTCGAGAGGGAGCCGCTCGTCGGCAGCCAGACGCTCGAGGAGGTCGTTGTCCTCGCGCCCGGACTCGCGCATCTCCAGCGCGACGGCCACGGCATGTTCCTTGATGGCCGCGTGCGCCTGCTCGCGGCCGACACCGGCGCGGACCGCGGCGACCAGCACCTTGGTCGTGCCGAGGAAGGGCAGGTAGCGGCCCAGCTCGCGCTCGATCACCGCGGGGTAGGCGCCGAAGTCGACGAGCACGGTGAGGAAGGTCTCGAACAGCCCGTCGAGGGCGAGGAAGGCATCGGGCAGCGCGACCCGTCGCACGACCGAGCAGGCCACGTCGCCCTCGTTCCACTGGCCCCCCGCCAGCGCGGTCACCATCGCGAGGTGGCCGTCCAACACGTGCTTCAGGCCGTTGACCCGCTCGCAGGAGCGCGAGTTCATCTTGTGCGGCATCGCCGACGAGCCCACCTGCCCTGGCGCGAACCCCTCGGTCGCGAGCTCCTGCCCGGCCATGAGGCGCAGGGTGGTCGCCAACGACGAGGGCCCCGACGCGACCTGCACCAGCGCGGACACCACGTCGAGGTCGAGGGAGCGGGGGTAGACCTGACCGACCGCGTCCAGCCGAGTGGGGAAGCCGAGGTGATCGGCGACCCGGACCTCCAGCGCCTCGACCTTCGTCGCGTCACCGTCGAAGAGGTCCAGCAGATCCTGCTGGGTGCCGACCGGCCCCTTGATGCCACGCAGGGGGTAGCGGGCGAGCAGTCCCTCGACCCGAGCCAGCGCCTGGAGCAGCTCCTCACCCGCGTTCGCGAACCGCTTGCCGAGGGTCGTCGCCTGCGCCGGGACGTTGTGGGAGCGTCCGGTCATCACCGTGTCCGCGTGCTCCCCAGCCCGCTCGGCCAGCAACGCGAGCGCAGCCACGCACCGGTCGCGCACGAGCTCGAGCGAGCGACGCACCTGCAGCTGCTCGACGTTCTCGGTGAGGTCCCGCGAGGTCATGCCCTTGTGGACGTGCTCGTACCCGGCGAGCTCGCAGAACTCCTCGATGCGCGCCTTGACGTCGTGGCGGTTCGCGCGCTCCCTGGCGTCGATCGACGCCAGGTCCACCCGATCCACGACCGCCTCGTAGGCCTCGAGCGCCCCGTCCGGCACCTCGACCCCGAGGTCGCGCTGGGCACGGAGCACCGCGACCCACAGCCGGCGCTCCAGGACGACCTTGCCCTCCAGCGACCACAGGTCGGCCATCGCCGGGCTCGCGTACCGAGCGGCGAGGACGTTCGGGATCGACACCTGGACAGCTCCTGAGGGGCGGTGGATCGGCAGCATGCGTGGCGCTGCGGCGCGTCATCCTTCCACAGCGGCGGTCCGAGGGCGACCTGGCGGCCGCGTCCGCGCGGTCAGCCGCCGTCGCCGTTCGAGCGGTCGGCGGTAGGCGGGGCGTTGCGATCGACGACGGGGTTCTCCAGGGCCCCGATGCCCTCGACCTCGACGCGGACGGTCTGCCCGGCCTCCAGCGGACCGACGCCCGCGGGAGTGCCCGTGAGGATGACGTCGCTCGGCAGCAGCGTCATGATCTGCGAGACCTGGCTGACCAGCGTCGGGACGTCGATGATCAGGTCGGCGGTCGTGCCGTCCTGGCGGACCTCGTCGTCGACCAGGCAGCGCACCGACAGGCCCGACGGGTCGATCCCGGTGGTGACCGCCGGGCCGAGAGGGCAGAAGGAGTCGAAGCCCTTGGCGCGGAACCACTGCCCCTCGGACCGTTGCAGATCACGGGCGGTGACGTCGTTGGCTGCGGTGTAGCCGAAGATGCCCGCCTCTGCCTCCTGTGGGGTGACGCGGTGCAGCAGTGCGCCGATCACCACGGCGAGCTCGGCCTCGTGGTGGATCTCGTCGGAGAGGTCGAGCGGGAGGCGGATGGGCTCGCCCGGACCGATCACGCTCGATGACGGCTTGAGGAAGAACAGCGGCTCATCCGGCACCTCGCTGGCCATCTCGGCGGCATGCGCGGCGTAGTTCTTGCCGACGCAGACCACCTTGGACGGGATCACCGGGGCCAGCAGGCGCAAGCCGGAGACCGGTACCCGCTCCCCGGTCGGTCGGTGTGTCGCGAAGGGGTGCGGCTCGATCAGGACCACCTCGGCGCCGTCCAGCAGCCCGTACCGCGGTTGGTCCTCGTGCAGCACCCGGACGAAGCGGGTCGTCTCGTCGCTCACAGCGCTCCTCAGGGTCGTGGAAGGTGCACGGTAGTCATCGGGCCCTTCGCGAGCGCCACCCGACGCGCCACCCGACGCACCGCCCGACGCACCGCCCGACGCTCCACCTGACCGGCGACCGTGTGGTCGGTCGAAGGGGTCAGCTCCACGTGTCGCGGAGGATCGCGTGGGTGTACGCGTCGGACAGGGCCAGCCAGGACGCCTCGACGATGTTGGGATGGACCCCGACGGTGTCCCACACCTCGGTGCCGTCGGTCGAGGACACCAGGACCCGGGTGGTCGCGTCGGTGCCGGCGGTGGCCTCCAGGATCCGCACCTTGTAATCCGACAGGTGGATCGCGTCGAGCTGCGCCCACGTCCCGTTCACGGCGTTGCGGAAGGCATGGTCGAGCGCATCGACGGGTCCGTTGCCCTCCCCGGCGCCGAGCTTGCGCTCGCCACGCACCTCGACGGCGAGGATCGCCTCCGCCGGACCTTCGCCGGGCAGTGCATCCCCATCGCCACCGGAGACGTTCACGCGGAAGTGCAGCGAGCGGAAGGGTTCCTCACCCGACGTGAGCGATCCCGTCGCGCGACGCAGCAGGAGCTCGAAGGAAGCGTCCGCGGCCTCGTAGGTCCAACCGGCGGCCTCACGGCGTTTGACCTCGTCGAGCACCGCTCGGGCCTGCTCGTCATCGATCTCCAGCCCGAACTCCTTGGCCTTCAGCACGATGTTGCTGCGGCCGGCGAGCTCACTGACGACGAGCCGCTGACGGTTGCCCACCTCACCGGGGTCGATGTGGTTGTACATGTCGGGCGCCTTGGCCAGCGCGGATGCGTGCAGCCCGGCCTTGTGGCTGAAGGCCGTGTGGCCGACGTACGGCGCGACCGACGGGGTCGTCTGGTTGCACAGCTCGGCGATCGTGTGGCTGATCTCGGTGAGCCGCTCCATGCGCTCGGATGGGACCAGCTGGTAGCCCTTCTTGAGCTGGAGGTCCGCCATGATCGTGAACAGGTTGGCGTTGCCGCACCGCTCACCCAGCCCGTTGGCTGTCCCCTGGACGTGGGTCGCACCCACCTCGAGACCCAGCAGCGAGTTGGCGACCGCGCACCCACCGTCGTCGTGGAAGTGCAGTCCGACCTGGCTCGGCAGCTCCTCGACGAGTCCGCGGACGATGTCGGCGACGTCCCACGGCATCGCTCCACCGTTGGTGTCGCAGACCACGACGCACTCGGCGCCGGCGTCCGCGGCGGTTCGGACGACGTCCAGGGCGTAGGCCTGGTCCCTGGCGTAGCCGTCGAAGAAGTGCTCGGCATCGAAGAAGACGCGCCGCCCCGTGGCCCGGAGGTGCTCGATCGAGTCGCGCACCATCGCGAGGTTGTCCTCGCGCGGGACCCCCAACGCCTCGTCGACGTGGTAGCCCCACGACTTGCCGACGAGGCAGATCACCTCGGTGCGGGCATCGACCAGGGCCTGGAGCAGCGGATCGTCCTCGGCGGTCGTCCGGGCCCCGCGGGTCATGCCGAAGGCCACCAGCGTCGCGGTGTCCAGGGCGAGCTCACCGTCGGCCGCCCGCGCGAAGAAGTCGGTGTCCTTCGGGTTCGCGCCCGGCCAGCCACCCTCGATGTAGGCGACACCGAGCTCGTCCATACGCCGCGCGACACGCAGCTTGTCATCGACGGAGAGCGTCACCCCTTCGCGCTGTGTGCCATCGCGCAGGGTGGTGTCGTACAGGTCGAGCCCCGGGCGCGGATCGGGCAGGGGGGCATGGCCGGCATCGCTGGTCGTCACCTTCGCACCTCGCGTTCGTCGCCGTCGATGACGGCGGGGTCCCGCTTGCGGATACCGGGGCGGTGCAGGTGCGACGCCGGGATCGTCCGGGCCGCTCCCGCAGCCCGGTACAGCCGGCTACGGGAGCGGTCGGATGATGATGGCGATGGTGCGCAGGCCGGAGGCGCCGGGGTCACCGGCGGCCGTCAGCGGGCTGGTGCGCATCTCGCTCCCTCTGCTCTACAGCGCCGACGTTACCGTCCCGCTGCCCTGCCTGTCGACCTCGCGGGCGCGGACCCGTGCAGCGCGGCCGGAGCTGGGATGCCGTCCGGCCACCACGACCGGCGTCCTCAGTCCTCGAGCCGGAAGCCCACCTGGAGGGTGACCTGCGTGTGCTGGACCTCGCCGTCGTCGATCCAGCCTCGGATCTCCTTGACCTCGAACCAGTCGAGGTTGCGGATCGATTCGCTGGCCTTCTCGATCGCGCGGCTGATGGCGTCGTCCACCCCATCGCGGCTGGAACCGACGAGCTCGAGCTTCTTGTAGACGTTGGACACGGTGCTGGCTCCTCGCTGTGCTGAGCGCCGCCGGCGCGGCGCCCCGACCGTAGCGCTTGACGGTATCGGGCTGTCAGAACTCGCTGGTCTGCAGCGGCGCCGCCTCGGTCGCGAGCAGACGTGACAACCGGCCGACCGCACCGGGAACCGACTCGTCGATGCGTCGTGCCTGGGCGAGGACCCGGGGCGACACGCCGCCGAGCACCACCGTCGACAACGCCTCGGTGCCCAGCCGCAGTTCGGCTTCCGCCCGGGTGGTCGCGCACCGGCCGACGCCGTCCACCACCTCGAGGTGGTAGGTGCCGGACCGCTCCGGGTAGGTCGGGTCGTCGACAGCGAAGGTCACCTGCCCGTCGACGAGGTAGCCACGCGCCTCCAACGCCCCGGCCACGTCCAGGACGCGGAGGTAGACCGGCGGGAAGCTCGTCGTCTGTACCTGGCTGCCGTCGACGACCATCGCGGACAGCGGGTCGTCGAGGGGACGGACGGGGGCGCGGACGGTCGCGGCGAGGTCGGTCATGGCGACGAAGCTCCACAGCGCCGCCGTGGCCTCGGGGTGCAGGGAGATCAGCTCCGTGACCACGACGCGGCCGTCGGCGACACCGTCGGTCCAGTGGGGCTGCAACCGGTACATGACGTAGCCGCCATCCGGCAGCACGGCGACGTTCCTCGGCCCGAGCCCGTCGCGTTCGTCGGGTGGGTCGTTGACGACGAGGTGGTGCCACCAGCCCTCGGTGCGTGACAGCAGACCGGGACGCTGACGTCGGGCGCGTTCGTACAGTGGTGCGAGCCGTTCGGGGGCCGCCTCGGCCGCGACGGTCTCGACGTCGGTCGGCGGGACCGGATCGCGGAGCACGAGCTTCGCTCGGGGGATCTGCAGCCGCTGCATCGGGATGCCGGGACCGAACCCGTACCGCCCGTAGATCGCCCCCTCGGAGGCCCACAGCGCCGCGAAGGGCTCGCCGCGGGCCACCGCGTCGTCGAGCAGGTGGCGCATCATCCGGTTCAGCAACCCCCGGCGGCGATGGTCCTGTCGCACGCTGATGAGCGTGACCCCGGAGCAGGGGGCACCGTTGCCGCCGGGGAGGCTGAGTTCGAAGCTGTACGCCCCCGCCGTGGCGACCATGTCGCCCTTCGCATCGAACGCCGCGAGCGAGCGGTCGGCCTCGAAGATCCGGCGTTCGGATGCCAGCGCGGCCTCCGACACGGTCTCGCCGAAGGCACGCTCGAGCACCTCCATCAGCGTACGGAGCTCATCGACGGCGATGGGGCGCAGCTCGAGCCGGTCGAGGGGACCGGCTCCACTTGCGGTGCCGCTCACGGGGATCTCCTCGTCGGGATCCGGACAACCAGGACAGGGTGGAGCCGAGCACCGGGATCCCCCGGACACCAGTGGAGAAGGTCACTGCTCCTCAGAACATCAGGTCCGATGCCGGTGCCAGGTCGGTGGCCAGCATGCGGTCGAGCTGCGCCGCCGCGTCGTGCTCGCCCCGCACGCGGCCAGCGAGGCGCAGCTGCGTGGTCCGCACCCCGCCGAGGAACACCGTAGCCAGCGCCTCCACGTCGAGGTGGAGGTCCACCTCGTCGTCGGTGCGTGCGAGCTGGCCCTCCCCCGAGGCGACGGTCAGCCGCCACCGTCCGGCGTTCGACGGCCGCAGACCATCGACGAGGTCGAGGACCACCGAGCCGTCGGCGGTGAAGGCCCGTGCCGCCACCGCTGCCTCGACGTCGACGAGCCGCAGGTACAGCGCCATGCTGCGTCGGATCCTGGCCCGCTGAGGGTCCTCGAGGAGCGACAACACCGGGTCGTCCACGGGCCGGAAGCTCACGGTCACACGTTCGGAGAGGTCGACGTCGAGCACGAACCGCCACAGCGCGGCCGCCGCATCCGCGTCGAGCGCGACGAGGTCGTCGACCTGGACGATGCCGTCCGGCGCGTCGTCGGTCCAGGTGTTCTTCAAGCGGTAGGTGGCGAAGCCACGGCCCGGCAACAGCGCGTGCTGTCGAGGGCCGGCACCGTCACGCCGGTGTTCAGGGTCGTCGAGGATCCGCTGCCACCAGTTCCCGGGGCGCCCCATGACGCCGGCGCGCCGGTGCCGGAAGGCCTCGTGCAGCTCCGGGAAGCGCTCGAGCGCCTCGTCACACGGCACGAGACCTACCTCGCCGACCGGACCGTCGTGGCGGAGCCGGGAGCGAACACGCTCGATCGTCATCTCGTAGGTGGGGACCGCCGGTCCGTAGCCGTACCGCCCGTAGATCGGGCTCTCGGAGGCCCACAACGCCGAGAACGGTTCGCCCCGCTCGGCCGAGTCCTCCAGCAGCTGCGCCATCATGCGGGTGAGCAGGCCGCGACGGCGGTGGTCGGCGCGCACGCTGACCACCGTGACCCCACCGCAGGGCGCCGACCGTGCCCCCGGGAGCGAGATCTCGTAGGAGTACGCGCCGGAGGTGCCCACGATCGCTCCGTCGCGGTCCCGCGCAGCGAGGGCCCGGTCGTGCTCCACGATCAGGGTGGAGCGTTCGAGGTCCTCGTCGCGTGGCTCGTGCCCGAAGGTGGCCCCGAAGGCGTGACGGAAGGCGGGGTAGTCGTCGGCGTCGATGCGCTCGATGCGCACACCGGTGTCGCGCTGCGCCATGGGATCGAGCTCCTTGCCGTGACCCGGTCCCCGCGGGTCGGGGCTACCCGTCGACGTAGGTCAGCCAGTCGTGGTACCGCTCGAGGCGTCCACGGACGGTGTCGATGAACGCGGACTGGATCGCCTCGGTGACCGGCCCGCGCTTGCCGAGCTCGTAGCCGGCCACCTCGTTGACGGGGGTGAGCTCCGCGGCGGTGCCGGTCAGGAAGATCTCGTCTGCGAGGAACAGGTCGGTGCGTACCAGGCTGGCCTCGTGGACCTCGTAGCCGAGGTCACGGGCGATGGTCATCACGCTGTTGCGCGTGATGCCGCCGAGCGGCCCGTCCGAGAGCGGTGGCGTGAGGATCGTCTCGTCCCGGACGACGAACAGGTTCTCACCGGTGCCCTCGGCGACGTAGCCGTCCTCGGAGAGCATGATCGCCTCGTCGTAGCCGGCGCGCAGCGCCTCGACCTTGGCCAGCGAGGAGTTGATGTACTGCCCGTTGGCCTTGCCCGCCGGCGGGATCGTGTTCTTGCCGATCCGGCGGTACGAGGAGATCATGAGCCGCACGCCGCTCTCCAGCGCCTCCTCGCCGAGGTAGGCGCCCCACTCCCAGGTCGCCATCGCGACCTGCGGCGAGGAGGGCAGGGGGTTGAGGCCGATCTCGCCGTAGCCGAGGAAGATCGTCGGGCGGATGTAGCAGCCGTCCTCGTGCCCGTTCTCGCGGATCAGCTCGCAGGCGATGTCCGCCAGGTCCTGGGCCGACCAGGAGACCTCGTCCAGTGGCGGGTAGATCCGCGCGGACCGCAACAGCCGTTCCATGTGCGGGAGCAACTGGAAGACGGCGATACCCCGGTCCGTCGGGTAGGCGCGGATGCCCTCGAACACGCCGTAGCCGTAGTGCAGCGTCGGCG
>CAYVJT010000091.1:7684-14153 GCA_964451855.1 uncultured Actinomycetota bacterium | reverse complement strand
GCGGAGGCGACGGGGTGTGCGCAGGCGGGTGGTGTGCGCAGGACGGCGAGGTTGCCGCTGGCCTCCACCGAGGTGACGAACCGGGCGAGGGTGTCGTCCAGACGGCTGCGCGCCGACGCCGGACCGGGGTCCGCGGCCAAGCGGTAGACCAGCGCACCGTTCGCGGACCGCAGCTTCACCGCGCCGAGCTCGTCGAGGTCCCGGCTGACGGTGGTCTCGTGCACGTCGACCCCGAGCTCGACCAGGGCGGCACGGACCTCGGCCTGGGACCCGAGGTCGCGTTCGGCCAGCAGCCGCCGCAGCTGCTGCTGGCGAAGCCCCTTGTCCCTCACGGTCGGGTCCTCCTGGTCCTGTGCGCCCTGACGCGCGCCGTCCCGGGCGTCGGGTGGCGAGCGGTCACGGCAGGAGCCGGGCGAGCAGCGCCTTCTGGGCGTGCAGGCGGTTCTCGGCCTGGTCGAACACCCGCGAGGCGGGGCCGTCGATCACCTCGGCGGTGACCTCCTCGCCCCGGTGGGCGGGCAGACAGTGCAGGAAGATCGCGCCGTCGGCGGCGTGGGACATCAGCTCCTCGGTGACCCGGTAGAGCACGAAGGGCTCGAGCCGGTCCTCGGCCTCGGCCTCCTGGCCCATCGAGGTCCACACGTCGGCGTACACCGCGTCGGCGTCCGTGACCGCGGCCACCGGATCGGTGGTGATCTCGATCGTCGCGCCCGTCGACCCGGCCAGCTCCTGGGCCCGCTTCACGATCCCTGCGTCGGGCGCGTAGCCCTCCGGGTGGCCGACCCGGACCGACAGGCCGACCAGCGCGCCGCCGAGCAGCAGCGAGTGCGCGACGTTGTTGCCGTCACCGACGTAGGTCAGGGTCCGTCCCTCGAACCCGCCGTGGACCTCGCGGAAGGCCTGGAGGTCCGCCAGTGCCTGGCACGGGTGCTCCAGGTCGGTGAGGGCGTTGACGACCGGCACCGTGGAGGCCCCGGCCAGCTCGTCGATCCGCTCCTGGCCGAAGGTCCGGACCACGAGACCCTGGACGTAGCGCGACAGCACCGCGCCGGTGTCGGCGATCGTCTCGCCGCGTCCCAGCTGCAGCTCCGCCGAGGACAGCGCCAGCGGGTGCCCGCCGAGCTCGGACACCCCGACCTGGAAGGACACCCGGGTCCGGGTCGAGGGCTTCTCGAAGATCATGGCCACCGTGCGACCGTTGAGGGTCTCGCGCGCCAGCTGCTGTCCCGCCGCGAGCCGCGCCGCGCGCTCCGCCTTGAGCTCGTCGGCGAGATCGAGCAGCGCCACGATCTGCTCGCCGGTGAGGTCGGTCACCGACAGGAAGTGGTCCGGCATCTGCGTGAGTGGGTCGGTCATGACCGCTCCTTCGGGGAGGTGTGGTCGGCTGGCTGCGTGGTCGTAGCCACCTCGTCCACCGCGTCGGCGAGGGTGGCCAGCGCTTGGTCTACCTCGGCCCGGCTGATCGTCAACGGCGGCGCGATGCGCACGACGTCCGCACCGACCGCGTTGACGAGCACCTTGCGGTCGCGGCAGGCCACCTCGACGTCGCTGGCGACGGGAGCGACGAGCTCGAGGCCCAGCAGCATCCCCCGGCCGCGCACCCCGACGGCGAGCGGCGAGGTGGCGACCAGCTCGTCGAGGCCGTTGCGCAGCCGCTCGGCGCGCCGGTGAGCGGTCGAGAGCACCGCCTCCTGTTCGATCGTGCGGACCACCGCGAGCGCCGCCGCGCTGGTCACCGGGTTGCCTCCGAACGTGGTCGCGTGGTCGCCGGGCTGGAAGGTCTTGGTGGCCTGGCCCCTGGCGACGCAGGCGCCGATCGGCAGGCCGTTGGCCAACGCCTTGGCCACGGTCACGACATCGGGGACGACCGGCGTGTCCTGGAAGGCGAACCAGGGGCCGGTACGGCCGATGCCGGTCTGCACCTCGTCGACGATCAGCAGCGCATCCTGGGCGTCGCAGGCCTCACGCGCGGCGATGAGCACCTCGTCGGGCACGGGCCGCACCCCACCCTCGCCCTGCACCACCTCGACGAGCACGCCGCAGGTCTGCTCGGTGACCGCGGCCCGCACCGCGTCGGGGTCGTCGTAGGGCACGTGGTCGACGAAGCCGGCGAGCGGCGCGAACGGGGCATGCTTGCCCGGCTGGCCGGTGGCCTCCAGCGTCGCCAGGGTCCGACCGTGGAAGGAGCCCTCCAGCGCGACCAGCCGCACCTTGTCGTCATGCAGCGCCTTGCCGTGCTTGCGGGCGAGCTTGATCGCCGCCTCGTTGGCCGTGGCACCGCACTGGCACAGGAAGACGTTCGCGTCCTCCCACCCGAGGATCCGTGCCAACGTCTCCCCCAGGGCGATCGCCGGGTCGGTGAGGTAGAGGTTCGAGGTGTGGACCAGGGTCTTGGCCTGCTCGGCGACGGCGTGCGCCACCGCCGGGTGGGCGTGCCCGAGGTTGGTCACGGCGAGCCCGCACAGCAGGTCGAGCCACGCGTTGCCCTCGGCGTCGAAGAGCATGCTGCCCTGCCCGCGCACGAAGGCGGCCTTGCCCGGCGGGTAGGTGTGCATGATCCGTCGGTCGGCCCGTGCCTGCAGCTCGTCGAGGTGGGTCATCCCCGCCCCTCCGAGGCCGCCTTCGGTGCTGTTCCGGGACTCGCGTCCAGCGAGCGGGTGACCATCGTGCCCACCCCTTCATCGGTGAAGATCTCGATCAGCACGGCGTGGAGCACCCGCCCATCGAGGATGTGTGCCTGGGGCACCCCGTCACGGATGGCGCGGACGATCGAGCCCACCTTGGGGCGCATCCCCGCGTGGAGCTCGTCGTCCGAGAGCATCCGCTCCAGCCGGTCGACGGTCACCTCGCTGACCAGGGCCTGCTTGTCCACGTCACCGAAGTCGAGGTAGAGGCCAGGGACGTCGGTGAGGTAGACCAGCTTCGACGCCTGCAACGCCGACGCGATCGCGCCGGCCGCCATGTCCGCGTTGACGTTGCGTTCGATGCCGTGGGCATCGCGCCCCACCGTCGCGACCACCGGGACGAAGCCATCGTCGAGGAGCTCCTCGAGGTAGCGCGCGTTGACCTCGTCCACCTCCCCGACGAAGCCGAGGTCCTCGCCCTGCGGCCCGACGGCGGGCCGGACCTGGAGCAGGCCGGCGTCGGTCCCCGCCACGCCGACGGCAGGGGCACCTGCCTCGTGGACGAGGCCGACCACCTCGGGGTTGACCTGGCCGAGCAGTGCCATGCGCACGACGTCCATCATCGCTGTGTCGGTGACCCGCAGGCCGCCGACGAAGTTGGACTCGACGCCGAGCTGCTCCGCCAACGTGCTGATCTGCGGGCCGCCGCCGTGCACGATCACGGGACGCAGCCCGACGAAGTGCAGCAGGGCGACGTCGGCGGCGAAGGAGCTCTTGAGCTCCTCGTCGACCATCGCGTTGCCGCCGTACTTGATCACCACGGTGCGGCCGTGGAACCGGGTGATCCAGGGCAGCGCCTCGCGCAGCACGGCCGCCTTCTCCTGCGCGACCTCGATGCGCTCGAGCGACACGCCGTCGGCGGCGGTGACGCGCGTCGAGGTTCCCGCGGGGTCGCGGGCACCGTGCGGGACGGGCGAGGAGGACATGCCAACCACCTAGGTCGTGTACTCGGCGTTGAAACGGACGTACTCGGGGGTGAGGTCGCAGGTCAGCACGGTCGCCGCCTCACGGCCGACACCGAGGTCGATGTCGATCTCGACCTCGTCCTTGCGCATCGCCGCGGCGGCCAGTCCACGGTCGAAGCTGGTGGCGACCCCGAACCGGCACACCATCACGTCGCCGCAGCTGACGCTGACGCGGCGCGGCTCGAAGTCCACGCCGGCCGTGCCCATCGCCATCAGGATCCGGCCCCAGTTCGGGTCGCCGCCGTGCAGCGCGGCACGGACCAGCAGCGAGGTCGCGACCGCCCGCGCCAGGCGCTCCGCATCCTCCTCGGAGCCGGCGCCACGCACGGTGATGCCGGCGACGCGCGACGCGCCCTCGCCGTCGGCGACGACCGCGTGGGCGAGATCGGCGCACACGGCCGTCAGCCCCCGCGTGATGGCGTCGATGCCCGGAGGCGACGCCGCGGTCCCGGTCGCCAGCAGTGCCACGGTGTCGCTGGTCGAGCCATCGCCATCCACGCTGATCCGGTTGAACGTCGAGCCGACCGCGCCGCGGAGCAGCTGTCTGAGCAGCGCCGCGTTGATCGGCGCGTCCGTGACGAGCACGACCAGCAGGGTGGCCATCGCGGGCTCGATCATCCCGACGCCCTTGGCCATCCCGGCGACCACGCACCGCCCACCGGCGCCGTCGGTGACCTCGAAGGCGACCTGCTTGGTGACGGTGTCGGTGGTGAGCATCGCCTCGGCCGCCGCAGCGCCGCCATCGGGCGACAGGGCCGCGACCGCCTCCGGCAGCCCCGCCTCGATGCGCTCGATCGGCAGCGGCACCCCGATCACCCCGGTCTGCATCACCAGCACGTCGGCGGCATCGATGCCGAGGTGGTCCGCGGTGGCGGCGGCCATGCGCGCGACGTGGTCCTCCCCGTCGGGGGTGCAGACGTTGGCGTTGCCGGCGTTGATCACGATCGCCTGGCCCTGGCCGTCCGCCGCGTTGCGTTCCGTGTGGGTGCAGGCGGGAGCCTTGACCAGGTTGGTGGTGGTGACCACGGCGGTGCTCGTCGGCTGATCGGCGACGACCAGGGCGAGGTCGGGCCGCCCGGATGGCTTGATGCCGCTGACCACGCCGCTGGCACGGATGCCGGAGCAGGCGGTGATGCCCCCGTCGATCGGGACCAGACCGGACCGATCCTGTGGACCCCAGCCGGCGATCACGGGTACATGCCGATGGTCGGCAGCGCCGTCTCCTCGGGCAGCCCGAGCATCACGTTCGCGTTCTGGAGCGCGCCACCTGCCGCACCCTTGACGAGGTTGTCGGTGACGCTGGTGACGAGCACCCGGCCGGTGCGCGGGTCGACGGTCGCCGAGACGTGGCAGCTGTTGGACCCGATGACCGCCTTGGTCGTCGGGAAGGTGCCGGGATCGAGCACCGTGACGAAGCGCTCGTCGGCGTAGGCCTTGACCAGCGCGGCCTGCACGTCGTCGGCACCGACCCCGTCGGCGAGGTCGGCGTACGCCGTGATCATCAGACCCCTGGGCACCGGGAGCAGGTGTGGGGTGAAGCTGATGGGGCCGACGTCTGCACCGTGGACGCCGAGGTAGTGCTCGATCTCGCCGGTGTGGCGGTGGGCCGGCGCCGCGTAGGCGGTGAACCCGCCCGAGACGTGCGAGACGTGCATCGTGTCCTTCATCGCTCGACCGGCCCCGGTGGTCCCGGACTTGCCGTCGACGATCACGGTGCCCGGCGTGACGAGCCCGGCGAGCGGGATGAGCCCGAGCAGCGCCGTGATCACGTAGCAGCCCGGGTTGGCGACCAGGGTCGCCTCGGCCACCTCGGCGCGGGTGTACTCCGTGAGCCCGAAGACGGCCGGGGCGAGGTCGGGCCTGGGGTGTTCCTCGTGGTACCAGGTCCGGAAGCCCTCCGGGTCGAGCCGGAACGCCGCAGACAGATCCACGACCTTCACCCCGGCGTCGGCCAGGGCGCCACCGACCTCGATCGCCGGCCCGTGTGGCGTGGCGAGGAAGACGAGGTCGAGCTCACCCAGCCGATCGAGGTCGATGGGATCGAAGACGCGGTCGCCGGGCAGGTTCGGGAACAGCTCGCTGATCGGTGTCCCGGCCTGGGAGTGGGCGGCGACGCTGGCCACCTCGATCTCCGGGTGTGCCGACAACAGGCGCAGCAGCTCGACCCCGCCGTACCCGGAGGCACCGACGATCCCGATCCGATAGGCCATGCTGACTCCGAACGCTGCGAGGACGTCCGCGGCGGCGTGCGAGGGCGTCTTGCGAGGGCGTCTTGCGACGACGTCCGAGCTCCAGTCTGCAGGTTCGCGCAGAGATATGCAAGTTCATGCATCCCGCGGTCGAGCGGGCCGGTCAGGACTCCGGGGGTTTGCGCAGCCGCTTGGTCTCGCCGCGGTGGCGCTTCGCCCGGAGCCGGCGCTCCTTGGCCGCACGCGTCGGGCGTGTGCGGCGACGCTTGCGCGGTGGGGTCAGCGCCTCCCCCACGATCGAGCGGAACCGTGCGATCACGGCCTCGCGGTTGCGGTGCTGGCTGCGGTGCTCCTGCCCGGTGAGGATCAACACGCCGTCGTCGGTCAGCCGCGGCGAGAGCCGCTCCAGCAGGCGTGCGCGCTGCGCCTCATCGAGCGCGCCCGAGCGCTTGACGTCCCACCGCAGCTCGATCTTCGAGTCGGTGGTGTTGACGCTCTGACCACCGGGCCCGCCGGAGCGGGCCGCTCGCATCTCGAGCTCGGCCTCGGGCACCGAGACCCCGAAGGGCAACCGCACGTTCGCCATACCTGCGAGGGTAGGCGTCCGTGGCTGCGGTGGCCGATGGCGTCC
>CAYVJT010000091.1:6067-7584 GCA_964451855.1 uncultured Actinomycetota bacterium | reverse complement strand
GGCGTCCGTGGCTGCGGTGGCCGATGGCGTCCACGAGCGCGAGGACGTCCAGGCGGAGCTGGTCGATCCCTGCAGCCACGCACGAGGATCGACCATGTCGGGCCCACCGACGGGTGCGAGGCGGACGATCCCTACAGCCACACACAGGGATCGTCCACCGGGTGGCGTCACTCGTGTCGGTCGTAGGCCTCCGGGGTGAACCGCGACCCCGGGTTCCACATCATCCACTCGTCGATCCCGTGATCGCGCGTCGCCCGGATCTGCTCCCGGACCTGGAACGGGCGGTCCCATGCCCGGTAGGTCGTGTCCTCGAGCCACGGGACGACCCGCGCCCGACGGCCTTCCACGGCCTCGTCCCAGACCTCCAGCGTCGCCCGGACGATGTCGTAGGGCTGCCGGTTCGGATCGGCCACGCCGTACTCGCCGACCCCCCAGTGGGACGGGTAGATCATCGGAGCGACGTAGTCGAGGTGCTCGGCCATCGCGGGGATGTCCTGGCCGATCTGCTCCGGCCGGTCGGCGGCGATCCCGTAGACCGACGCCCCGTGCTGGACGCCGTAGGGCGCGAGCCGTTCGTCGGCCAGGCGTGTGAACTCGACGATCGCCTCCTCGGGCGTGGTCTCCAGGCCGGGCACCGTGTAGCTGTCCATCCCTTCGGGGCGGCGGATGTAGTCCCACAGGATGTGGTCGACCCCTGCCGCCGCGGCCTCCTCGGCGATGTCGAGGTTGTAGGCGATCACGTCGGGGTGCGTGTAGTTCGAGAAGCCCGCGTAGGACCCGCGGTAGTAGTCGTTGCCGTCGCGGTCCTGGATCACCCACTCCCGCCGGTCGTTCTCCCACGCCCACGAGGCGAGGGTCGGGTCGGCGAACGCCACGATCCGGCCGATCACCGCGACGTCGCGCTCGTGCAGGCCGGCGACGGCCGCCTCCAGGTCGAGGGGACCGATACCGGCACCGATCTCCTTGGCGAGCGGCACCTGTGAGTCGTAGCCGAGGTGGCCGCCCTCGTCCTTGAGGTCGAGCTGCACCGCGTTGATCTTGCCGTCGTCGATCATCTCGACGATGGGTTCCCGCAGGCTCGGCGTCGCCCAGGCCCAGAAGGTGGCGTGCACCGTGCGGATCTCGTCGATCTCCACGCGGGAGGGGATGACGGTGAGCTCCTCGATCACCTCGATGCTGTTGCCGGCGACGTCGGTGACCACGATCGTGAGCTCGTCCTCGACGTCAGCGAGCTCGAGCTCGAACGCACCGGTGTCGTCCGCGGTCGCCTCGTCGCCGCCGACCGCGACGGTCGCACCGGCCTCGGTCACCCCGGCGACGGTGAGCGGCTCGTTGGCGAGCACCGCGCCGTCGGGTGACGACAGCTCGAGGCTCGGCGGCTCGGCCTTGACCTCGAAACGCCACGCGTGCAGGGGCTCGGGCTCCCCGGCTACGTCAGCTCCCTCGGCCGCATCGGACCCCTCAGCTGGGTCGGCCCCCGCCGCCGCATCGGACCCCTCAGCTGGATCGGCCCCCTC
>CAYVJT010000091.1:3185-5967 GCA_964451855.1 uncultured Actinomycetota bacterium | reverse complement strand
CCCCTCTGCCGGGTCCCCGTCTTCGACGGCATCGCCCGGCACCTCGCCGTCCTCCACGGTCGTCCCCGCCGCGACGGCGAGCGTGCGCTCCCCGTCCGGAAGGTGCTCGGGGGCGTAGGTCAGCGTCGCTCCCTCTACCTCGGCGTCGGCGGTGACGTCGTCACCGTCGAGCAGCAGGACCAGGTCGTCGACGGCTCCCGCGTCACCGGTGGCCGTGACCGTGAAGGTCAGCCCTTCGAGGTCCGTGGCGTTGATCAACGCGCCCGCCTCGGGTCCGTCGAAGCGCAGCTCCGGTTCCCCCGTCCCCGTGGCGTCCTGGTCGGAGGCCTCTTCACCGGCGGACCCACCGTCGGTAGACGAGCCCCCGGAGCTGCAGCCGACGGCGAGCACGGCGGTCACGACGAGGCCCGCCAGCAGGCGCGCGATCGTCGTCGTACGGGCGTGGTCCATGGGCGTGTCCGAGAGGGAAGCGGCCGTGGCGAACGCTCACCGTGAGCGAGTTGCTGCCGCCCGACCCATCCGTGGCGGAAGGTAGCCACTCCCTGGCTGCCTGCTCGCCACACGACCCCCGGCGAAGGTCGGCACCGACACCAGCGAGCCCCAGACGCCGCGTTAGGCTCCCGCCCCATGATGAACTCATTCGACCTCGAGACGTTCCTCCAGCAACCGCGCCTGTCCGGGCTGGCCCTCGCCCCCGATGGCCGACGCCTGACCGTGGGGGTGAGCACCCCCGCGCCAGACGGCCAACGGTTCCGTACGGCCCTGTGGGCGATCGACCCCGACGGCGAGGCGGCGCCGCGCCAGCTGACCCGCTCGGCCCCCGGTGAGTCGGCGGCGGCCTTCGCCGCGGATGGCTCGCTGCTGTTCGTCTCCCCCCGGCCCGACCCGGACGCCAAGCCGGATGGCGAGGACCCACCCGCCGGGCTCTGGTCGCTCCCGGCCGATGGGGGCGAGGCCCGCCTGCTCCTGGCGCCCGCGAGCGGCGTCGAGGGTGTGCGCGTCGCGGACGACAGCGGCGATCTGCTGGTGTCGTCCGAGCTGCACCCGAACGCCGACGGGTTCGGAGCCGACCGCGAGCGCACCAAGGCGCGCAAGGAGGCGGGCGTCACCGCGCAGCTGTTCACGACCTACCCGATCCGCTACTGGGACCACTACCTCGGCCCCCGTGAACCCGCCCGCTGGGTCGTGCCCGCCGACGCGCTGGCCGAGGCCTCCGCGCCGACGTCGGTCGCGGCGGCCGCCGAAACGGACGGTGACGACGAGGGCAGCGACGAGAAGGACGCCGAGCCGACGGGTGCCGCCGAGCCGGCCGCGACGCTCGTGGCACGCGGGATGGGCTTGCACACCGCGGAGAGCACGCTCACCCCTGACGGCAGGACGCTGATCACCAGCTGGCGTACGGACGCCGAGCGGTTCGCGATCGACGGTCCGCAGGACCTCGTCTCCGAGCTCGTCGCGATCGATGTCGCGACCGGGGAGCAGCGCGTGCTGCTCTCGGACGAGCGCTCCTACGGCGCTCCGGACGTCTCGCCGGACGGGACGCAGGTCATCTGCGTCGCCACCGAACTGGGCTCGCCGGACTCCGCCGCGGAGAGCACCCTGGTGCTCATCGACCTCGACGACGGCTCCGCCCGTGACGTCGCTCCGGACCTCGACCTGTGGCCGAGCGCGCCGCGCTGGCTGCCCTCCGGCGATGCGGTGGTGTTCGCCACCGACGCCGCTGGACACCGGCCCGTGTTCCGCGTCGACCTCGAGGACGACGAGGTGACCCGGCTGACCGCCTCCGGGGCCTACACCGACCTGTGCATCGCCCCCGACGGCGAGCACCTGTTCGCGCTCCACGCCGAGGTCGGCGTGCCCCACCACCCCGTGCGCCTGGACACCTCGACCCCCGAGCAGGATCCGGTGCAGCTGCCCTCCCCGGTGGGGGTCACCCCCGACAACGCCACCGTCGAGCGGCTCGTCGCCACCGCCGAGGACGGCGTCGAGGTCGGTTCCTGGCTCGTGCTGCCCGACGACGTCAGCGGGCCGACCCCGCTGGTCGTGTTGATCCACGGTGGGCCGCTGTCCAGCTGGAACACCTGGCACTGGCGCTGGAACCCGTTCGTGCTCGCCGACCACGGCTACGCGGTGCTGCTGCCCGACCCGGCCCTGTCGACGGGGTACGGCCGCGACTTCATCCAGCGCGGCTGGGGTCGGTGGGGCCAGGAGCCCTTCACCGACCTGATGTCCGCCGTCGAGGCGGCAGCCGCGGACGAGCGGGTCGACGCGGACCGCGTCGCCGCCGCCGGTGGGTCCTTCGGTGGGTACATGGCCAACTGGGTGGCCGGGCAGACCGACCGGTTCCGTGGGATCGTCACCCACGCCTCGTTGTGGGCGCTGGAGAACTTCCACGGCACCACGGACCTGGGGGTGGTCTGGGAGCGCGAGTTCGGTGACCCCTACGTGGACGCGTCCCGCTACGAGGCCAACTCCCCCCACCGTCACGTCGGGCAGATCACCACGCCGATCCTGGTGATCCACGGGGAGAAGGACCTGCGCGTCCCCGTGAGCGAGAGCCTGATCCTGTGGACCGACCTGGCGCGCAACGGTGCCGACGCCCGGTTCCTGTACTTCCCCGACGAGAACCACTGGGTGCTCAAGCCGCAGAACGCCCGGCTGTGGTACCAGACCGTGCTCGCCTTCCTCGCCGAGCACCTCGAACAGCGGCCCTTCGAGCGCCCCGAACTGCTCTAGCTCCCCCGGCACCGCGACCCCCGGGACCGCGACCTCCCCCGCGCAC
>CAYVJT010000091.1:0-3085 GCA_964451855.1 uncultured Actinomycetota bacterium | reverse complement strand
GCACCGCGAACTCCCCCGAGCACCGCGATCGTGTAGCGAAGTGGCTCGCTGCTGGCCGGTTCGTTACACGATCGCGTCGTCCATCGTCGGCTACCACGGACATCGCAACGCGAGGTGGCCACGCGGCCACACCAGGACACCGTGACCCAGCGGACGCACCCTGGCCCCACAGGCACGCCGACACAGGGTGGCCGGACGGGCTCAGCGACGCAGGGTCGCGCCGATCGCCTCAGCGGCCGCCGCGATGCGGTCGATGACCCGCTCGGCATCCTCGTCGGTGAGCTGGCGCTCCGCGTCCTGCAGGCGGAGCCGGATCGCCACGCTGCGCCGGCCCTCGCCGAGCTGCTCACCCCGGTACTCGTCGAACCACCACAGCCCGTCGAGCACCTCGCCAGCCCCGTCGCGGACCGCATCCTCCAAGGTGGCGTAGGCCACGTCGTCCGGCGCGAGCAGCGCGACGTCGATCGTCATGGCCGGGTGCCGCACGATCGGCAGGGCGGGGACGGGCGGGTAGCCGTCTGCGGGGATCGCCGCCAGCAGCGGCTCGAGCAGCAGCTCGCCGGCGACGACGGGCTCGGGGAGGTCGCGTTCGTCGGCCTCGAGCGGGTGGAGCTGGCCGACGATCCCGACCTCGTGGCCGTGCAGGTGCAGCGCCGCGGTCCGTCCCGGGTGCCAGCCGTCACGTTCGGTCGGCTGGCGCTGCAACCTCCAGGCGGGATCGTCGGGGGGAGCGAGCCGGGCCACCACGCGATCGAACACGTCGAGGAGGTCGTACACCGACCAGCGCTCGTCGGGGTCGAGCCAGTCGGGGCCCATCCGCAGGCCCTGGGCCGCGAGCGCCAGCACGCGGGGCTGGATCGGCAGGTCCTCGCCGTCGGGTCCCTCCCACCGCCAGGGCCCGTCGATCGTCGCGTCGAGGACCGCAGCCAGCGGGTCGTCGACGGGACGGAAGATGCGCCCGAGCTCGGCCAGCGCGGTACCGGCCCGCCCCTGGCCGACGTTGCGGCGCAGCGCCTGAAGCAGGCCCTCGATCGCGCTGGGGCGCATCGCCGAGGCATCCTTGGCGAGCGGGTTGCCCAGCCGGACCCGACCGTCGCTCGGCACGACCCCCGCGAAGGCGTCGTCGCCGACGAAGGGCCGGCTGACCGCTTCGGAGAACCCGGCCGCGATCGCCAGGTCACGTGCCTCCCGCTCGGCGCGCTGCGTCGGGGTGAGCCCGCCCGTGACGATCAGCGCAGGCAGGGTCGACGGGATGTCGTCGTAGCCGTGGATCCGGGCGACCTCCTCGGCGAGGTCGGCGGGACGTCGCAGATCCGCGCGCCAGCTGGGCGGGACGACGTCGAGGTAGCCCGCACCACCGCCAGCGGTGTCCTCGGACGGGGCCACCTCGCAGCCGCTGCGCTGGAGGAGCCGGGCCTGCTCGTCGGCGTCGAGCTCCAGTCCGAGCAGCTCCTCGACCCGTCCCGTGTCGAGGACGATGCGCTCACGCACGGCCCACGCGGGCCGTGGGTCGGTCCCGACCTCGTCGGTCCCGGTCACGCTCGCCCCCGTCAGCTCCGCGAGCAACCCCGCCGCGCGGGCGACGGCACGGGCTGCCCCGGCCGGGTCGACGGCGCGCTCGAACCGCTTGCTGGCCTCGCTCTCGAGGCCGAGGCGCCGTGAGGTCCGACGGATCGTCTTCGGCTCCCACACGGCGGCTTCGAGCAGCACGCGGGTGGTGTCTGCGCTGACCTCGGTGTCCGCGCCACCCATGACCCCGGCGAGGCTGATCGGTCCTTCGGCATCGTCGATGACCAGGTCGCCGGCCACCAGCTCGCGGAGCTGGTCGTCCAGGGTGGTCAACGACTCTCCCCCCTGAGAGGTTCGCACGGTCAGCTCCGGACCGCGGATGGTCGCGAGGTCGAAGGCGTGCAGGGGCTGGCCGAGCTCGAGCATGACGTAGTTGGTGACGTCGACCACCACGTCGATCGGGCGCATCCCGCACTGCGCGAGCCGCTGTGCCAGCCACGGCGGCGATGGCTGCACCGACACGCCCTCCAGCGCCCACGTGGCGAAGCTCGCGCACCCGTCGGTCTCGAGGGTCACCGGGATCGTCGGCCCGTCGCTCGGGCTGGGCACCTCCGGGGCGCGCCACGAGGTGTCGAGGATCGCGGCCAGGTCACGAGCCACCCCGAGCACGCTGAGGTGGTCACCGCGGTCGGCCTGCACCGCGATCTCGATCACGGGCTCGCCGACGGGCAGGAGCTGCGCGAGGTCGGCGCCGAGGGGGGTGTCCGGTGGCAGCACGAGGATGCCCTCGTGGTCGTCGCCGAGCTGCAGCTCCCGCGGCGAGGCGATCATGCCGTTGGACACCACCCCGCGGATCGGCCGCGCCTCCATCGTCATCCCGGGGATCGCGGCGCCCGGCGGCGCGTGCGCGACGATGTCGCCCACCTCGAAGTTGTGGGCTCCGCAGACCAGCTCGATCTCGCCCTCGCCTCCGTCGCCGGTCACCCGCACGACGCGGAGCCGGTCGGCATCGGGGTGTGGCTCGTGGTGGAGCACCTGTGCCGTGCGCACGCCGGCGATCCCGGCGCCCGGCGTCTGGACGTCCTCGACCTCGAGACCGTTGAGGCTCATCACATCGGTCAGCTCGTCGAGCGGCAGGTCGACGTCGACCAGGGAGGTCAGCCACGACAGTGGCAGCTTCACGGTGCTCTCCTTGGCAGCTCGGTCGGGCCGCGTTGGCTGCGGCGGGGTGTGGGAGGTGTGGACGCTGGGTGCTGGGCGCTGGGTGTTCGGTGGTCGACGGGCCGGGCCGCCGGACGGTCCGGACGGGGACGCTTCAGAAGCGGGCGAGGAACCGCGCGTCGGCGTCGAAGAACTCGCGGATGTCCTTGACCCCGTGCCGCAGCATCGCGACCCGCTCGATGCCGATCCCGAACGCGAAGCCGGTGTAGCGGTCCGGGTCGATGCCCGACATCGACAGCACGTTCGGGTCGACCATGCCGGCACCGAGGATCTCCAGCCAGCCGAAGTTGCCGCCGGGCTCGTCGAAGGAGACGTCCACCTCGGCGGAGGGCTCGGTGAAGGGGAAGAAGGAGGG
>CAYVJT010000090.1:0-14284 GCA_964451855.1 uncultured Actinomycetota bacterium | reverse complement strand
TGCTGTGGGTGTTCGTGATCGAGCACCCGCGGATGGCGACCTACCAGCACGGGCAGCGGCGGATCGTCCGGGAGCTGTTCGAGCTGTACGTCGCCACGGTGCAGGGGCCGGCCGCCGACGTCGCACTGTTCCCCCGCGACCTGCAGCCCGAGCTGCGGCACCTGCTCGACACGGTCGACCGATCCGGTGCCCGCATCGAGATCCTGCGGCTGCTCGCCGACCACGTCGGCCAGCTCACCGACGACACGGCCGCGCGCCTGCACCGTCGCCTGACCGGACACGTCTCCCGCGGGTTCAGCGACCTGCTGTGATCCGGCGACACCCGGGGGTCACGACCGGGGCACGTGCTCGCGCAGGAACGCCGCGACGGTGTCGAGGAACTCCGGCCCGGTGAACAGCGCCGGGTCGTTGTGCCCCGCGCCGGCGATCTCCACCAGCTCGGCACCGGATGCCTCGGCGACCTCGCGGGACAGCCGTGTCGGCACGATCCGGTCACGATCGCCCGCCACCACCAGGACCGGTCCGTCGTAGACGTCGAGGTGGTCGGTCACCGGGTAGCGATCGCGCAGCAGCGTCCGCACGGGCAGGAACGGGTAGGCCGAGCGCCCGACGTCGGCCAGCTCGGGGAAGGGTGAGCGCAGCACGAGCGCAGCCGGAGGTCGTTGGGTCGCGACCGCCGACAGCACACCGGTCCCCAGGGATTCGCCGAGGTAGACCAGGCGGTCCGGGTCGACGTCATCGCGCGCGGTCAGCGTCTCGATCGCCGCGTGGGCATCGGCGACCAGGTCGTCCTCGTTGGGCCGGCCGGGGTTCCCGCCGTAGCCGCGGTAGTCGAGCAGCAGAACCGCGTGCCCGCGGTCGACCAGCCCCTCGGCCATCGGCACCCGCATCTGTCGGTTGCCGGCGTTGCCCGGCGCGACGACGATCGTGGCCACGGGCTCGTCGTCGGTCGGCAACAGCCACGCCTCGTGTTCGAGCCCGTCGTGGGTGGTGAAGGTCACCGGCTCGATCTGCACGCCGGGTGGCGGGGTCGGCTCGCCCCCCATCGGCAGGTAGATCATCTGCCGTTGGAACACCGCAGCCAGGATGACCAGCAGCAGCCAGACCGCTGCGATCGTCCCGATGATGGTCAACACCCGTCGCACTCAGACGCCCAGGTCTCGTCGATCGAAGACCGTCACGGCGATCGCGAGCGCGACCACGCTCACCGCCAGCAGACCACCGAACCCTGCCACGTGCACGCCTTCGACGAGGGGGTCACCCATGAGGTACCAGGAGAACGGGCTGAGCGCTTCGAGCCACCGACCGTCGTCGAGCATCCCGGCGAAGGCATCGGCGATGAACGCGAGCACGCCCACCCCGGCACCGGCGGCCAGGCCGACAGCTCGCCGACCGGTCACGGCGCCGGCAGCGAAGGCGACGCTCGCCACGGCCAGGGTGAACAGCAACATCCCGAGCCCCGCCGCCGCCAGTCCACCGAAGCTCACCTCCATGTCGATCCCGGCGACGATGACCATGATCGCGACCGAGACCGCCACGGTCAGCGCCGCGAGCTGCAGCACCAGGGCCACGTAGCGCTCCACCAGCACCCGCCGCCGACTCACGCCCGAGGTCAGCTCCAGCTCCAGCGAGCCGTCCTCCTCGACACCGGCGAGGACCCGTGCCCCGAGGGTGATGCCGAAGACCATCAGCAGGATCGGGCCGAGCAGGCCGTAGACGGTGGACTCGAGGTAGCCGGCGGGTGTGCCGATCCGGTCGTAGCCGAGCGCAGCGACCAGCCCCTCGGGCATGCCCTCGATCATCGCGCTCATCTCCGGGCCGTCCATCACGGTGTAGAAGCTCGCGTACATCGCGCTGACCGCCGCGACGGCGACCGCCCACAGGACGAGGGCACGCCGGCTCTGCCGCAGGACCCAGCTCAGCACCTTGCCCGACGTCGCGACATCCGTCGACGACGCCGCGGGAGCGACCACGCTCGGGCTCGGCCCTGAAGCCGAGGGGGTGGTCATGGGCTCGTGGCGCTCAGCGACCATCGACGGTCACCTCCTCGTCGGCGCGCAGCTCCTCCGCCGGCACCCGGTAGTGGTCGAGGAACAGGTCCTCCAACTCACGATCCTCGGCCGACCAGCGCACCACGTGGTGCGCCGCCGCCGCCTTCAACAGCGCGTCGGGTTCACCGCGCAGCAGACACCGCACGGTCGTGCCCTCCACCTCGACGTCCTCGACACCGGGGAGCGACCGGAAGCCGGCCGCATCGATGGGAGCGGCGAAGGTCAGCGTGACCCGCTGGCCGGCGTGGTGGCGCAGGGTCGCGACCTCGTCGAGGTCGACGATCCGTCCCTGACGGATGATCGCGACCCGTTCGGCGATCTCCTCGACCTCGGAGAGCACGTGCGACGACATGAACACCGTCGCGCCACCCGCCTGCGCCTCGCGGACCAGGGCGAGGAACTCGTGCTGGAGCAACGGGTCGAGGCCGCTGGTCGGTTCGTCGAGGATCAGCAGCTCCGGACGGTGCATGAAGGCCTGGAGCACGCCGACCTTCTGCCTGTTGCCCTTCGAGAGCGCGCGGACGGGTCGGGACAGTTCGAGCCCGAACCGTTCGGCGAGCGGGGCGATCCGGTCGCGTCCCGCACCGCCGCGCAACCCCGCCTGGTGCTCGAGCAGCTCCTGCGAGGTGGCGCGGCCGCTCATGGCGAGCTCACCGGGGAGGTAGCCGATCCTGGCGCGCAGGCCAGGACCACCCTCACGAGGCGTCTCGCCCAACACCTCGGCATGGCCTGCCGTGGGGCGGAGCTGATCGAGGAGCACCCGGATCATCGTCGACTTGCCGGCCCCGTTGGGACCGAGGAAGCCGAACACCTCCCCACGTCTGACCTCGATGTCGACACCGTCGAGGGCGCGGATCGACCCGTAGTCCTTCACCAGCGCGTCGGTCCGGATCACGACGTCGTTCGAGGCGGTCATCGCCCCTCCTCCTCTCGCTCCGCGAAGACCTCGCGGTAACGCTCGTGGACCGCCTCATCGAGGACCCCATCGGTCAACAGCTCCAGGGCGGGCAGCATCCAGGACTCGGCGTTCGCGGGATCGTCCACCAGGTCGGCGCCGGTCAGGCGGGTGACGTGCTCGTGCAGCACGAGGGCCCCGAGCGACCACATCATCAGCACGACCGCGCGACCGCGCTGATCATCCGTGGGCTTGAGGGTCCCGGCGGCCACCCCCGCGTCGAGGTAGCCCACCGCGTCCTCGACCATCTCGTCGATCAGCTCCGCAACGTGCGGTGACCCGTCGACGAGGGTGCGGGCGAGGTAGCGCAGGTAGGGCGGACCATCGGTCACCGCCCGCAACGAGGCGACCGGGTCGAGTCCTGCGCCGGCGGTGAGCGCCTCCTGCTTACCCTGACGGATGATGGCGGCGACGTGCTCGTCGCAGGCCACCCGGAGGGCATCCTTCGACCCGAAGTGGTGGATCACCAGCGCCGGCGACACGCCGGCGTCGTCCGCGATGGCCCGGACCGAGGCACCGGCGACCCCGCGCTCGGCGAAGCAGGCCACCGCAGCGTCCCGGATCCGCGCGCGGGCGGTGAGGTCCTGGTCCGCAGCCCTGGGGCGCGGGGCGTCGGTGCCGCGGCGGTCGACGTCGCTCGACCCGTCACCCGAGGGGGGCGAGACGGCGTCGTCCCCGGGGGCGTTCGCGGAGGCGTTCGCGGAGGAGCGAGGTGCTGAATCCATGTTCAGTATACTAAACGGTTGTTCAGTATCCGACAAGTGACGGCCGGCACTACCGTGCGAGCCCACACTCCCGCACCGTCCACGCCCCGTCCCCCGCCCACGATCCGGGGACCCGGAGTGCCCGACCCGCCCCACCTCTGCTGGCCCAGGAGGACCGCCGTGGCCGATCGCAGACCGAGCAACCTCGCCGTCCTGACCAGCGGCGGGGACGCCTGCGGGATGAACGCCGCGGTCCGCGCGGTGATCCGGACCGCGATCCACCACGGCGCCACCCCGTACGCGATCCACGAGGGCTACCAGGGGCTGGTCGACGGCGGACCTGCCATCGTGGAGTTCGGGACCCGGGACGTCGGCGGCATGCTCCAGCGGGGCGGCACCACGATCGGGACCGCCCGCAGCGAGGAGTTCCGCCAGCGTGACGGGCGGCGGCGTGCCGCGCTGCACCTCATCGAGCGCGACATCGACGGGCTCGTCGTGATCGGTGGTGACGGCAGCCTGACCGGTGCGGACCTGTTCCGTCGGGAGTGGCCCGAGCTCCTCGCCGAGCTGGTCGGATCCGGCGAGCTCACCCCGGAGCTGGCCGACGCACACCCGACCCTGCGGCTGGTTGGGCTGGTCGGCTCCATCGACAACGACATGTTCGGGACCGACATGACGATCGGTGCCGACACGGCTCTGCACCGCATCACCGAGGCGATGGACGCCCTCCACAGCACCGCCGCCAGCCACCAGCGCAGCTTCGTGGTCGAGGTCATGGGCCGCCACTGTGGGTACCTCGCGCTGATGAGCGGCCTCGCGGCGGGCGCGAACTGGACCTTCATCCCCGAACGTCCGGCGGACGCACAGACCTGGGACGCGCAGATGTGCGACGCCCTCGTGGCGGGCAGGGCCAAGGGACGCCGACAGAACATGGTCGTGGTGGCCGAGGGCGCCCACGACACCGCGGGCGAGCCGATCACCGCAGATCGCGTGAAGGCCGCCCTCGAGGAGCGCCTCGGCGAGGACGCCCGGGTGACGATCCTCGGTCACGTCCAGCGCGGAGGGGTGCCCAGCGCCTTCGACCGCAACCTCGGGACGATGTGCGGCAACGCCGCCGTCGAGCTGCTGTTGCGATCGGCACCCGACGACGAGCCACAGCTGGTCGGGATCCGGGAGAACCGGGTCGTGAGCACGCCGCTGATGGAGAACGTCCGCCAGACCCAGGCCGTCAGCGAGGCGATCCACGACGGGCAGTACGACCGGGCGATGCAGCTGCGCGGTGGCAGCTTCTCCGAGTCCTGGGAGACCTTCCACACCCTGGTCCAGGCCAGCCCGAGGGAGCGCGATCCGAGCCTGCGTCAGCTGCGACTGGCCATCCTGCACTCCGGCGGACCGGCCCCGGGGATGAACACGGCCGTACGCGCCGCCGTCCGTCTGGGGATCGACGCCGGGCACGTGATGTTGGGGGTGCGCACCGGCGTCGACGGCCTGATCGAGGGCAGGATCGAGGAGCTGTCCTGGATGGACGTGAGCGGATGGACCGCCCAGGGTGGCGCCGAGCTCGGCACGAGCCGCACGCAACCGGACGAGGAAGCGCTCGTCCGCATCGTCGAGCAGGTCCGCGAGCACCGCATCGACGGGCTGCTCATGATCGGCGGGTTCTCCGGCTACCGGGCCGCCCACACCCTGCTGCAGGCACGCCATCAGCATGCCGAGCTCGCGCTCCCGATCGTGTGCCTGCCCGCGTCGATCAACAACGACCTGCCCGGGTCGGAGCTGAGCATCGGAGCCGACACCGCGCTCAACAGCATCGTCACCGACGTCGACAAGATCAAGCAGTCAGCGGTCGCGTCACACCGCTGTTTCGTCGTCGAGACGATGGGACGCGAGTGCGGCTACCTCGCGCTCATGAGCGGGATGGCCACCGGCGCGGAACGGGTCTACCTGCCCGAGGAGGGCGTGCACCTCGATGACCTGCGCGACGATGTCGACGTGCTGCGGGAGGACTTCCGGTCCGGCAAGCGCCTCGGGCTGGTGATCCGGAGCGAGGGTGCGGATCGGGTCTACACGACCAGCTTCGTCGCCGCGCTGCTCGAGAAGGAGGGCGCCGGCGCCTTCGACGTCCGCCAGGCGGTGCTCGGCCACGTCCAGCAGGGTGGTCCGCCAAGCCCCTTCGACCGGATCCAGGCCACCCGGCTGGCTCGGCGCTGCGTCGAGTACCTGATCGAGCACGCCGAGTTGCGCTCGACGGCGATGGTCGGGCTGCAGGGCGGTCGGGTCCGGTTCACCGAGCTGGCCACGTTCCCGGAACTGCACGTCCCCGGTGTGCAGCGACCGAGGGAGCAGCGCTGGATGAGCCTGCGTCCCCTGGCCCGGATCATGGCCAAACCCACCGCGCCGCCTTCCGACCCGCTCACGGGGTAGTCGCGGGCCACCTCGTCGCCGAGGAGACGCCTACAGCAGGCGGATCGCGAGCACGGCGAGCCACAGCCCCCCGAGGATGACGACGACGGAGGCGAACAGTGGCAGGTGGCCGACGACCCTGCCGAGGCGGCTCGAGGCCCGACCTGCGAGCTGGTTCCGGCCCCACAGCACCGCGAGACCGACCGCGGTGAGCGTGGCCGCGAGGCCGACACCGAACGCACCGACGAGCACGAGACCGTAGGTGGTCTGCCCGACCGCGATCGCCGTGGCGAGCACCAGGAACGCGGCCGGGCTGGGGAGCAGTCCGCCGGAGCTGGCGATCGCCGCGACGCCGGCACGCGACATGGGGGGGACGCCCTCGGGGAGCTCGTGGTGGTGGGCATGCCCGTGGTCGTGGACCTGCGTCCGGCCACGAGCCGTGCCCGACGGCTGGGTCGAGGTGGCCCGCGTCGCGGAGCGCCGGCGCAGCGCCCGCTGCAGCAGCCACACCCCCACCGCGGTCACCGCGACGGCGGACACCAACCGCAGCACGCCCTCCAGGCGGTCACCAGCCGGGACCTGCTGGGTAGCGGCGAACAGCACCCCGACCGCCAGGACCGACCCCGTGTGCATGATCGCCACGAGCCCGCCCAACGCGAAGGCGTCGGCCGACCGTCCTCGGCTTCCCGCCAGGTACGCGCCGACCAGGGTCTTGCCATGCCCCGGACCCAACGCGTGGAGCGCCCCGGCCCCGACCGCGAGCAGCACCCCCAGCCACCACGCGGTGCCCTCCAACAGGCCGAGCATGACCGACTCGAGCTGGTCGTCGTCGAGGTACCACCAGCTCGCGAGCGCGACCCTGCCGAGCGTCACGGGCCCCTCGAGGTCGTCACGGTCCTCCGCTGACGTCGACGGGTGTTCCGTGCGCTGCGCCGGACCCCAGCCGGTCCGTAGGTCGGGCGCCGCCGGCGCAGCTGTCGCAGCCGGCGCGCGAACAGCAGCCACCCGACCAGCGCGAGGACGAGCACGCCCGCCGCGATCAGCAGCGCGATCGGGACCCCGGCGTCGTCCGCAGCGGCCGTCGCATCCCAGCGGTGCTCCGGCTGCGCGGCGGTGAACAGCACGGTCCAGACGGTGCCGTCCACGCCGAAGGTGTCGTACCTCGGATCCTCGTCGTGCAGGACCGTGACCCGCACGTCCACCTCGGTGACCTCCTCGGGGCAGCGGAACCGCAGCTCGGCACCGTCCTCGAGGAAGTCCGGGGACGCGTCGACCTCGCCGGGGCAGCGCTGTCCGTCCTGGCGGACCTGGATGTGCTCGAGGAGGTAGGCCTCCAGCTCGGAGGAGGCGGCCAGCTCACGGACCTCGTCGTCGGACGGCAGGGCCTCGTCCGGGCCGGTGAGGAAGGCCTCCATCGTCCCGGGTGGGAAGTGGCCGACCGCTTCCCCGACGTGGGCCGCATCGTCCGGCGGGGCGGTCCACTCGATCGTGACCACGTCGCCGTCCGCGCTGAGGCGGGCGTGGGGCGGCATGAGTCCCCCACCGGGATGGGCAGCCGCCGGAGCGAGCTCAACGAGCAAGCCCACGGCCAGGACCACGACGAGTGCCAGGGACGCTCGGGCACTCGCTGGCAGTCCCTGGATCGCACGTGACGATGTGGCGCGGAGGAGGGAGCCACGGGCGCCCAGAGGGCGTCCGGCGGGGCTCCTCACTCCGGGGCGGCGTACAACGCGTCGATCGCGTCGGAGTACTTCGCGTGGATCACGTTGCGCTTCAGCTTCAGCGACGGCGTCAGCTCCTCGGACTCGGCGGTCCACTCAGCGGGCACGATACGCCACTGCTTGACCTGTTCAACACGGGCGAGGTGTTCGTTGCCCTCGTCGATCGCGCGCTGGACCTCGGCGATCACGTCAGGGTGCTCCGAGACCTGCGCCACCGTGGTGAAGGGGATACCCCGCGCCTCGCACCAGCCCGGCAGCACCTCGGTGTCCAGCACGATCAGTGCGCCGATGAACGGGCGGTCGTCGCCCACCGCGCACAGCTGCGCGATGATCGGCGAACGCTGCTTGATCGCCTCCTCGATGTTGTTGGGCGAGAGGTTCTTGCCGCCGGCCGTGATGATCAGCTCCTTCTTGCGCCCGACGATCCGCAGGTAGCCGTCCTCGTCCATGACGCCGAGGTCGCCGGTGTGCAGCCAGCCGTCCTCGTCGATCGTGCGTGCCGTGGCCTCCTCCTGCCGCCAGTAGCCGGGCGTGACGATCGGCCCGCGGACGAGGATCTCGCCGTCGTCGGCGATCCTGACCTCGACGCCGGGCAGCGGGGTGCCGACCGTGCCGATCCGGACCTGGTCGGCCCGGTTGGCGGTGATCACCGCCGTGGACTCGGTCATCCCGTAGACCTCCAGGATCTCGATCCCGAGGGCCTTGTAGAAGGCGAGCAGGTCGGAGCTGATCGCTGCGGCTCCCGAGACGGCGTAGCGCAGCTCGTCGAGCCCGAGCCCCTCACGGATCTTGGAGAAGACCAGCTTGTCCCACAGCGGCAGCTGCAGCCGAAGGCGGCGCGAGGGCCGCTTCCCGGCCATCTCCGCCCTGACGGCCGCCATGCCGGCGTCGAGGGCCCTGTGCGCGAGCTTGGCCTTGCGCGGCTCGGCGTCGATCTTGGCCAGCAGCCCGGCCTGGACCTTCTCCCACACACGCGGGACCGCCATGAGGATCTGCGGGCGGGCCTCCTGGAGCGTCTCGAGCAGGTCAGCGACGTCCGGCACGAAGTAGACGGTGCCACCGGCGCTGATCCCGACGTAGTGGGTGGTCATGCGCTCGGCCACGTGCGCCAACGGCAGGTAGGAGACGCCGCGCTGGCCAGGACGCACGTCCAGCAGCTGCTTGATCACCTCCAGCATGTAGAGCAGGTTGCGGTGGGTGATGACCACCCCCTTCGGCGGGCCGGTGGTCCCCGAGGTGTAGATCAGCGTCACGGCGTCGTCCGGAGAGACCGCGCGCCAGCTGTTCTCCAGCTCCCCCTGCGAGCCGGCCAGCTCCGCCTCACCCAGCCGGAGGAAGTCGTCGGCGGACATCACCCGCTGATCCGACGTGTCGAGACCGTCCGGTTCGATCACGACGATCCGGTCCAGGGCCGGCAGGTCGTCGGCGATGGCGAGCCAGCGTTCCAGCAGCTCGGCATCCTCGATGATGGCGACCTTCGCGTCACAGTTGCCGGCGATGTAGGCGACCTGCTCGGCGGTGAGCGTGTTGTAGACCGACACGGGCGTCGCACCCGCGAGCAGCGCACCGATGTCCGAGATGACGTGCTCCGGCCGGTTGGTCATCATCAGCGCGACGTGATCGCCATGGCTGATCCCGGACCGCCGCAGCGCCATGGCGACCACGCTCGCGAGGTGGCGGTACTCCGACCAGGTGCGGGTCCTGAACCCCTCGCCCTCCTTGACCACCAGCGCCGGTCGACCGCCGTTCGCGTCGCAGGTCGCCATGAAGACGTCGATCAGGGTCTTGCCCTCGACCCGGGCAAGGATGTCCTCACGCTCCTGCAGCGTCCGATGCTCGCTCACCGTCGTCCCTCCCATCGCGCTGTGCTCCACCGGCCCCGCTGTGCTCCACCGGTCCCGCGGTCACGTGTCGGCCCTCCCGACGTCCGCGGGCACGAGCACCGTAGCCCGGCGGCAGGTCAGAGCGCGGCGTCGACCGCTGCGGCGATGAAGATCAGCGCCAGGTACACCGTCGAGTAGTGGAACAGGCGCATCGCGTCGGCGATCGTCTGGTTGCGGCGCAATCGGTGAGCGAGCACCAGCCAGGCGACGGTCAGCGCCACCGCCGGGATCGCGAACCACCAGCCGACGCCGCCGCCGGCGATGTAGAGCAGCACGATCGAGAACAACAGGTAGCTGTAGAGCAGGATCTGGCGCGTGGACTCGGCCTGGCCGTGGGTGACGGGCAACATCGGGAGCCCTGCCGCGGCGTAGTCGTCCCGGTACTTCATCGCGAGGGCCCAGAAGTGCGGCGGCGTCCACCAGAACACGATCGCGAACAGCAGCCACGGCCGCACGTCCGCGAGCGAGCCGCCCGTGACCGCCGCCCAGCCGGTCAGGACCGGCACACAGCCTGCCGCACCGCCGATCACCACCGCCTGGCTGGTGCGGCGCTTCATCCCGAGGGTGTAGACGAAGACGTAGAACAGGATCGCCGAGGTCGCCAGGGCCGCGGCGACGAGGTTCACGAAGGCCGCCAGCCAGACGAACCCGGCGACGCCGAGCACGAGCCCGAGCACGAGCGTGCCACGGGGCGCCACCTCGTCCCGCGCGGTCGGCCGGGCGGCGGTCCTGGCCATGCGACGATCGATGTCGCGGTCGGCGAGGTTGTTCAGCGCGTTCGCGCTGCCCGCGGACAACGTCCCACCGACGAGCGTGGCGACGGCCAGCCAGGTCCCGGGCCAGCCCTGTGCGGCGACCACCATGGCCGGCAGGGTGGTGACCAGCAGCAGTTCGATGATCCGTGGCTTGGTGACCTGCACGTGGCGGCGGACCGCGTCGAGGGCGCTGCCTCGGGTCTCGTACCGCCCGCTGGGGTGCATCGGACCGACCGGCTCCGCGGCCGTCGTGTCGTCGGCGGTGGGGGATGCGCCGGCACCACGACCCACCCGATCGGAGGACGTGGTCATCCGTCGGTTCCCCCGGGCTGGGAGGACCCGGGGTCCGTCGGCGCGGGCGCGCGGCGCGCCTCACGCCACATGCGCGTGCCGAGGACCGCCAGCACGACCCCCGCGCCGATCGCGGCGGTGTACAGGCCGAGGTGGACCGTCACGAACGCGGTGGAGAAGTCGCCGGCGTCCCGGGTCAGGTTGACGATCCGCGTGCCCCAGAGCCAGAACTGGAACAGCGCGAGCACGAGCAGCACGATCGCGCGACGCCGATGACGTCGTGCGGGCACGCGGACGTCGTAGCGTCCACTCGTTGGGGTGACATCCGTCGCCACGGGCATCCTGACCTCACGCGGTGACGCCAGGGTACGCGGGCCGGATCGGGGTCCGCGACCGCAGGTGGGTGGGCTCCGCACAGGGGTACGCTCCGCGCATGTCCTCGCTCCCGGAGACCCCCGAGCGACGCCGCCTGCGCCGGTTCGCGCTCGCGGCGATCGTCACCAACGTCGGCATCGTGATCACCGGCGGCACGGTGCGCATCACCGGCTCCGGGCTGGGGTGTCCGACCTGGCCGACCTGCGACGGTGACAGCTTCGTGCCCCGGGCCGGGTCGGAGCACGCCGGCTGGCAGATGGCGATCGAGTTCGGCAACCGGCTGTTGACGTTCGTGGTCCTCGCGGCCGTGGTCGCGTTGGTCTGGCAGCTGTTCCGGACACGGCCGCACCCTCGCACCCTCCAACGGCTGGCCTGGATCCTGCCGATCGGGGTGATCGGCCAGGCACTGGTCGGTGGCGTCGTGGTCCTCACGGGACTGTCCCCGTTCACGGTCGCCATCCACTTCCTGCTGTCGATGGTGCTGATCTTCGCCGCGGTCGCCGTCCACGAGATGGTCCGTCCTCGCGCCGCCGAACCCGCGCCGGGTGCCGCGGTCCGCCACCTCACCACAGCGGTCGCGGTCGTCGCCTTCCTGGTGCTGGTCGCGGGCACCATCACGACGGCGGCGGGACCTCACGGCGGCGACCCGGCCGCACCACGACTCGCGTTGGACATCCGTCTCGCTGCACTGGCGCACGCCGACCTGGTGTGGCTGCTGCTCGGGCTGACCGTGGCGCTGGTCGTGGTCACCTGGCGTGGCCCCGCTCGCCTGGCCACCGCGGCGCGGGCGCTCCTGGGTCTCGAGCTGCTCCAGGGCGTGATCGGCTACACGCAGTACGCCCTCGGGGTGCCCGAGGCGCTGGTCGTGCTGCACGTGATCGGCGCGGCGCTGGTGTGGACGAGCGCCTCCGCGGCGTGGGTCCGTGCGCGGCCGGAGCTCGGACGCCAGCCCGAGGCGGTCACCACCGGGCATCGGCTCGATCGCGCCGCGGACGGCGTCTCGGACGATCGACACGACGCCACGGACGCATCGGGCGGCCCCACCGAGCGGGCCTCGCCCCGGTGAGCGGTCCTCCGGCGGGCCGCGCCGACAGGGATCGCCCGCTCCGGCTGGTCGTGCTCGGCGACTCGACGGCCTTCACCGATGCCACGGGACCACAGCTCCCGGGACATCCCGGCCTGTACCCGACGATCGCCACGGATCGCCTGCAGGCCGCGCTGGACCGCGAGGTGACGGCCCAGGTCGTCGCACGTCCCGGCCAGACGGTCCGTGACGCCGCTCGCGCGGTCACCAAGGACCAGCACCTGATGTTCGAGGTGCTCGCCCACGCCGACGCCATCATCGTGGGGCTCGGCAGCTTCGACCATGCGCCGGTGGGTGTCCCACCGAGCGTCGAAGCGTTGATCCCCTACGTCCGACCGACGACGCGGCGACGGCAGGTGCGCGAGCAGCTCCGCAGGTGCTACCCCCGGCTCGTCCGGCTCCGTGGCGGACACCGGCCGAGGACGCCTGCGGAGGAGTTCGCCCGTCTCTACCGGCTGCTCCTCGAGCAGCTCCGGGGCCTCACCCAGGGCCGTGCCGCCGGTGTCGCGCTCGGCCCGACCAGCCACACCTCGGCCTACTACGGGCACCGCCACCCGGGGGTCACCCGGGCGACGACGAGGCAGCTCGGGATCGCGCAGCAGCACGGGTTCGTCGGTGTGGCGTGCTGGCCCCACGTGCGGTTGCACCTCCCGGACCTCAACCCCGACGGGATCCACTGGCCCGAGGCCGTCCACCGGCGGATCGGTACCGCGGCCGCGGAGGCGCTGGCCCCACAGTTCACCGGGGAGCTACCCACGATCGGGATGCCCGGGACCCGGGTCAGGTGACGGGAACGACGAGCATCCGCGGGATGCCTGGCACGCCGATCACTCGTCGCCGCTGACGACCGTGCCGACGCCGTTCATGGCCGGGTGGACGATGCAGAGGAAGTACCACTCCTCCGGCAGTTCCTCCCACGTCAGTCCATCGGGGTGGACGTACTCGTCGATCACCGGCCCGTCGACGAGATCCGAATCGGCCAGGATCTCGCTCCCACGGGCGGGGTCGTCGACCGTTCCTTCGAGGTTGGTGATCTGCACGTTGTGTGGGACCCCGACCTCACGGTTGTCGAAGAAGAAGGAGATCGGGTCGCTGACGTCGCCGGGCTCGACCTCCCAGTGGTCCACGGGCTCGCATTCGCTCTCCGGACCGAGGCAGAACTCGAAGGAGTTCTCGGCGGCGATGGTCGGCGCACCCTCCGGCATGAACACCAGGGGTTCGACGTTGATCATCCGATCCTCGTCGGCGACGTTGCCGACGAGGTCGAGCGCCACCGCCGCCCCAGCGAGCAGCGGCAACGCCGCGGCCAGGACGATCGCGAAACGGCGGGGTGCGTCCAGCTTGTCCTGCGAGGACGCGAGGCTGATGGTGAACAGGATGCCGCCCGCCGCCACCGCAGCGAGCATCAACGAGCCGCCCTTGGTGTTGAACAGGAACAGCGTCGCCATCGCACCGACGAAGGCCGCGATCGACAACAGGACGACGATCGGGATGACGATCGGCAGCACGATGCGGTTACGGACGTCGTTGTTCACGGTCGATCCTCGTGAGGACGGTGCGGTCGGCGGGTCAGGCGCGGCATCGGAGCAGATCGGATCAGATCGACGGGGCGCGTTCGAACACGAACATGATCAGGGTCACCGCGTAGAGCACCAGCGCGAAGCCGAGCCCGGTGTACAGCAGGCGACCGTAGATCTTCGTGTCGAACCGCAGGTGCATGAAGAATCCGGCGACCATCACGAACTTGATGGCCATCAGCACGATCAGCATCGGGATCGCGATCGCGCCGAAGTCGAAGAAGTAGGTCGACACCTCCAACGCGGTCAGGATCGCCAGCACGATGGCGATGTTGACGTACTCCCGCGCCGTCGGGTGGTGGCCGTCGGATCCGTGGGTGTCGGTGTCCTGGGTCTCGGTCGCGCTCACGTGGTGTCCTCCTGCTCGGACGATCGGCGGTGCGGTCAGCCGACCGCGATCTCCGGGATGAGGTAGACGACGGTGAAGATCACGACCCAGATGATGTCGACGAAGTGCCAGTACAGGCCGATCATCTCGGTCTTGA
>CAYVJT010000089.1:0-14290 GCA_964451855.1 uncultured Actinomycetota bacterium | reverse complement strand
GCTCCTCCGCGAAGAACGGGTTGCCCTGACAGCGCTCGACCATCGCCTCCAGCTGCGGAGCCGCCGGTGGTTCACCCAGCAGATCCTCGAGCAGCTCACCCAGCTCCGCACGGCCGAAGGGGGCCAGCTCGACCCGCTCCACCTGCTCCAGGCGCGACAGCTGGGCGAGCACCCCCCGCAACGGATGCGTACGACCCAGCTCGTCGGTCCGGAAGCTGGTGACCAGCACAACGCCGACGTCCCGCAGGTTGTGGGCGAGGAACACCAGCAGATCCCGGGTCGAGGCATCCGCCCAGTGGGTGTCCTCGAGCACCAGCACCACCGGCACGCCATCAGCCAGCCGGCTCATCAGCCCCAACACCGCCTCGAACAGCCGCAGCTGCGACGACGCGACCGACTGACCCTCCGGGCCGCCTGAGATCTCCGGCTGCTCGCCCCGCAGCCCCGGCACCACCCGGGTGAGTGCTGGGAGGTCCTCTCCGGCCAACCGACGCAGCTGCGCTCCACCCACCTCCTCGCTCAGGTCCCGCAGCGCCTCGGAGACCGCCGCGTAGGGCAGCCCCTGCTCACCCAGCTCCAGACACGCCCCCTCAAGCACCAGCGCACCCCGGTTACGGGCGTCGGTGGTGAACTCGCCGATCAGCCGGGTCTTGCCGATCCCCGCCTCACCACCGATGAGCACCGTGGTCGGGGTGCCCTGCTGTGCCGAGCGCAGGGCCTGCTCCAGCCGGTCGAGCTGCTCAGCCCGCCCGACGAAGGAACTGGCCCCACGGCGGCGCGTCATGCACGCAGTGTGCCATCCATCGACCTGCCAGCGGGCCCCGTGTGACTGCGTTGGGAGGAAGTCAGCTCCCAGGACCGAGGGATCACGGGTGCGTTGTGACCTGGTTCCAGACGGGGAACGAGAACGCCGGATACATGTCCTCTGGAGCATCGTCTTGACCGGTTCGCTGAGGCGGGCGCGAGTCGCAGGCGATTGACATCGCCAGTGCGGCATGGATTATGGATGTTGCTTCCGGGGTGGTGGACGGTGCGTATTCGCTCTGGTGGTAGGAGCCGTGTGAGGTCGCATGAACCCGGTGGAGGTGGGGTAGGGGCGAGTTGCTGAGCGAGCCCACCGACCGTCGACAACACAGGGGAAGGACGACACAGAGAAGGGACGAACCAGCAAGGACGGGTGCGGACCATGGGTAGCGGTCGGAGCGGGAAGGTGGACGAGGTCGGCCACGGGCAAGAGCGTCACGGGGGCGAGGTCAGCGCTACTGGCGCTCGTGGGCACGACGTCGACGCTGGGGGCGGCGGTCCGCCGGTGGACGGTTCCGGGGCGCGACCCTCTGAGGTGGGTAGCTCAAGGCTGCGTTCGGTGGTGAAGCGCTCGGCCTTGGTCGTGGCTGTCGTCGCACTGGTCGCCGTCATCGGGATGGCGATCTGGCTGGGCCCGCTGGTGCTGGACCGGGAGTTCCCACAGGCCGCAGAGGGGGCGGCCCCGCTCGAGCCGACCGGGTACGTCGATGTCGGCGATGCCGAACTTCCGTACGTCGAGCAGGGCACAGGGCTGCCGGTGCTGCTCATCCACGGCGGCGGCGACGGGCTGCGTAGCTTCGAAGCGCTCGCGGATGTGCTGGCCGAGGATCACCGGGTCATCTCCTACAGCCGCCGCGGGTACGAGGGGGCGGGTGCGCCCGCGACCGCGTGGGACCAGCACCACGCCGACGCGGCCGCGATCCTCGAAGGCCTCGACGCCGAAGGTGCGGTCGTGGCTGGCCTGAGCATGGGGGGCCCGATCGCCGTCGAGCTGGCACTGGAACGCCCGGATCTCGTCGGTGCGCTTGTTCTCCTCGAGCCGGGACTGTACTTCGAGGACCACGTCACGCTCGACGCTGTCCGCGTCCTGCTCGCGGTGGAGATCCGTGGGCTGTTCATGTCCGACGAACGGGCCATGGTTCCGTTCTACCGCTGGGTCTTCGCGCACGACGACGGACACAGCCCCTGGGACAGCCGAGACTTCCCCGACGAGGTCAAGTACCGGATCGTGGACTCCGTGCCGGCGGTGTCCGCCGACCTCGAGAACAGCGAGGAAGCCGGAGAAGTCCCGCGCGAACGGCTCAGCGAACTGACCATGCCCGTCACCTTGCTGGTCGGGGAACGCACCCAACCGATCTTCGAAGACATCACGGCCACGCTCGAGCAGTCGATCCCAGACCCTAAGACGGTCGAGATCGCTGATGCTGGGCATGTCATGTCGTACGACAACCCGGTCGGAACAGGCGACGCGATCCGACAAGCAGCACAAGCCGCCCTCGAAGGAAGCTGATCGGATCTGCCCATGAGGGATGAGTCCCTTGTTGCCAGGATCAGGAACGGTCCCTGTCGGCCACGGTCGCAGCCCCGGAGCAGCGTCGGACCTCGCGGACCGCGGCCGGTAGCCGTGCCTGCCCCTGATGTTCATCGGTGTGGCTGGTGAGGATGGTCCTGTCCGGTCTGGGTCGAGCCGAGGTGCTCGTCGAGTAGGGCAGCGCAGCGCTCTGGCTCGTCCCACCAGGGGTGGTGCCCTCCGGCAACCTCGAGCAGCTCGGCGTCAGGCATCGCGGCGACGGCTCGGCGGCCGGCGGCCGGTGGCTGGGCGCGGTCTTGGCTGCCCCACACGAACCTCGTCGGGGGCGCGATGGCGGCCAGCTCGTCGTCGGACAGAGCCAGCTCGGGCCGGCTCTGCCCGCCGGCCAGCAGCTCGGGCATCAGGCTGCGGGTGGTCGCCTCGGCGATACGGGTCGCCGCGGCGACGACGGCGAACATCTCGTCGGGCACCGCGGCGACCGCCGGGCGGCCGCACACCGAGGTCAGGATGCGGCGAGCCATGCCCGAAGTGATCGGTGGGGACAGCGCGGAGGCCACCCGACCCAGCGTCGGGCGGCTGTACAGGCGCATCGCCAGGCTCGGCTTCGCGCCGGGGATCGCGACGCCGGGTGCCCCCGTCAGCACCAGGTGTGAGATCCTGGCTGCATCGGTGGCCGCGAGGTAGAGGGCGTAGGTGCCACCCAGCGAGTTGGCGACCATCGGCACGGTGTCGAGTTGGAGCGTGTCCAGCACGCTGCCGAGGAAGGTCCGGGCGTGCTCGCGCAGATCCACCCCACGGTGATCGAACGGGTCGGTCAGCCCGCACCCCGGCAGGTCGACGCAGATGCTGCGCCGGTGCGGGAGGTGGACGAGCAGGGGCGCCCACACCGCGGCGGTCATCCCGGCGCCGTGGACGAACAGCAGCGGCGGTCCCTCGCCGACCTCGAGCACGCGGGCGGAGGAGACCGGTCCGTCCCGCAGCGCGATCCGGTGGCTGCGCGGTTCGAGGTCGAGGACGTCGAACAGGCGCGCCTCCGCCTCGGCGAGGTCGTCGCGATCGCGTCGCCGGTGGGCGTCGTCCTCACGGTGGGGGTCCTGCTGCATCCGCGTCCTCCCGCCTGTTCGTCGCCATCGTTGCCGGGTCGTCATCCGTCGGCGAGCTCGGCCCGCAGCCGCTTCATGAACCGGCGGCGTCCGGCCAGCATCGTCCGGATGCTGGCGCGGGCGACCAGTGGGCCGAGCAGCGGCAGGGTCGGGGTGACGGTGATCGTGACCCGGTAGCGGCAGCTACCCTCCACGGCTTCGAGGGTGTCCTCGGTGCGTGCTCGCACCGGCCGCGACGGTGCAACCGTCACGAACACGGCTCGGTGTGGCGGTTCGAGCTCTTCGGTCCGGGTCGTCATCGAGGTCCGCAGCGGTCCGAGACGTGCCCGCACCCGGTTGAGGGTCCCTGCCTCGACCGTCCCGTGCTCGGGTTCGTAGCTGTCGAGTGCCGGATCGAGCGCGACCATCCGCGGCGTGTCCGACAACAGCGCCCACACCTGTTCGACCGAGACCGGTAGCCCCACCTCCGTCGACGCGGTGACCGCGCTCGCCATGTCAGCGGCTCATCGGGTGGCGGGCGAAGAAGCCCGCGAGGGCCTCGGCGGTCCCCTGCGGGTTGGTCTCCGGCATGAAGGCCCCGGTGTCGGGCAGCACGGCGTTCTCGGCGTGAGGGATCCAGGCCTTGATCGCGTCGTGGCACGCGTGGTTCAGGTTCGTGCTGTTCTCGGCCTTCAGGTTGAGCACCGGGACGGTGATCCGGGCGGCGTCGTCGGCGTCGAACGACCAGGAGTCCATCGCGACGAGGTGGTGCTGCAACCCCGTGTCCCAGTCGGCGAGGAGGCGGTCGAACCAGCCCGGTGGCAGGTGCCGGTCGCACTCCTGCCGGTAGGTCGGTCCGCCGAGGTAGCGAAACAGCGTGTCGACCGCGTCGCCGATCCGGCCCTGTTCGATGAGCGGCATCGCGGTGGCGGCAACGTCCGCATACTCCGAGGATGACTCGTTGAACCGCTCGATGATCACCGGCAGCGACGGTTCGAGGACGGCGAGGCTGTGGACCGCCTCGGGGAAGTCCAGCGTGAGTTGCAACGCGATCGGGCCCGCGCCTGCCGCCGCGGCGACGTGCGCCCGCTCGATCCCCAGATGGGTCATGACGCCATGGCAGTCGGCGGCGTGCTCGGCGATGCTCAACGGCTGCCCATCCGGGGAGCTGTTGCCGAAGCCGCGGCGGTGGTAGAGCACGAGCCGGTAGCGCTCGGCCAGCGCCGGTTCGGCCAGCACCGCGTACCACTCGTCGCGGGTGCTGGGGATGAACACGAGCGGCTCTCCGGAGCCGTGGTCGTAGACCTCGAGCTCGATGCCGCCCACGTCGGCGAGCTCCATGATCGGGATGTGGGCTGGGGTTGCCATGGTCGGGCTCCTCTAGCTAGCTAGATCTCGTGATGGGTTCGGGGCGGATGCTGTTGCAAGTGGGTCGGGTTCGGATGCCGGTCATCCGTCGGTCCGGTGGGGCACGGTCTGTTCCGCCGCGGCCGCGCTTCGGCCGGGCGCTGCGGACCGGGCGCTGCGGCGGGTCTCGAGCTCGCCGGCGGCGATGAACGCCGCGCCCCACAGGATCGCCAGCAGCGCCCACGGGGCAGGCAGCTGCGACACGGCGCTGATGCCCAGCGAGGCGACACCCAGCGCAGCGACCTGGAGCCCAGCCGCCCACAGCGCAAACCGCCAGCCTGACACCTTGGCTGCGGCGAGCAGCCCGAAGGCCACCGGCATGGTCGCGAACACGGCCATGCCTAGCCAGTGGCCGAACTCCCAGTGCTCGTCACCGGGACCGCTGGCCAGGTGGATGCCGAGCTGCCCGGCCGCGTAGGCGAGCAGCGGGATCGCCGCGAGCGCGGCCAGGGCGAGCAGGGCGACGCTGGGGCGGGCCACCGGGGTGACCTTGGCTCGCAACGAGGACGGATGCGCGACGAACGCGAGCACCGCGACGCCGATCGCGGCGACCAGGATCGGGATCGCCTCCGCCGGCAGGTCGGCGAGCGCGACGGCGAGTCCGAAGGTGAGCACGGTCGGGAGCGTGTAGATCCAGGCCGCGGCCACCTGGCTGGCGGGCCGGCGGACCTGCACCAGCACCGCCGCGACGGCGATCCAGGCCCCAAAGCCCATGGCGAACATGTGCATCTCATGGGTGGCGAGCTCACCGACCACGTCACCGAAGGCGGTGACGGGGAAGATGAGCATCTCCGGAACCTGCCCGAAGCGCAGGAACAACAGGACGGCGAGGAGCGTCCAGAAGACCGCGAGGCGCCAGCGGGGCGTGCGGCCCGCCCGCGCCCTCGGCTGTGGTGTCGTGTCGGTCATGGCGCTGCCCCGTTGCGTGTCGCGGGGCGGGGAGGTCAGGCGCGGGCGACGAGGAGGTCCTCGACCAACCCGGAGCCGCACTGCACGCGGGTGACCTCACGGAAGCCGGCGTCGAGCAGCCACTCGCGGTACTCGCCCTCGGCGTAGTTGCGGCCTCCCTCGGTCTCGACGAGCATGTTAAGCCCCATCAGTGCGGCCGGTGGCGGGCCGGTGCGGTCGTGGTCGAGGAGCATCTCGCTGATCAGCAGAACCCCACCTGGGGGTAGGGCGTCGTGGCACTTGGCCAGCAGCATCCGGCCGGTGTCCTCGTCCCAGTCGTGCAGGATCGCGGAGAGCAGGGCCACGTCGTGGCCGTCCGGCAGCTGCTCGTCGACGAAGAAGTCGCCGGCCACGGTGGCGATCCGATCGGCCATGCCGGCCTTGTCGATCTCGGCCTGGGCGAGCGGCACGACATGCGGCAGGTCGTAGCAGGTGGCCTGTAGGCCCGGGTAGGCGCGGCACAGCTCGATCGGGAAGGAGCCCGAGCCCGCGCCGACGTCGAGCAGCCGGTCGTGGCCGCTGAAGTCGTACGCGTCGGCCACCGCCCGGGCGATGGAACGACTGAGGTTGTGGATCGCGCCCCAGAACTGGCCGAGCATCTGCTGGTCCTCGGCGGCGAAGGGCGAGTCCTGCACGTCGGGGTCCCAGGTGGTGGGCCGGTCGGTGCGCAGCGCCTCGGTGAGCCGGCCCCAGCCGCGCCAGCCGCGGGTGTCGAAGTAGGTGACCGCGCCGCCGAGGTAGTCGGGACGGTCGGGCACCAGCGCGGTTTCGGCGATAGGGGAGTTGCGGTAGCTCTCGCCGTGCTTTTCGAGCAGCCCCAGGGCGGTGCAGGCGGCTAGGAGCATGTCGGCAGGCCGTTCGGGCAGGCCCAGCGCGGCTTGCAGCTCCTCCTTGGTGGCCGTCTGGCCGCCGGCGAGCGCTTCGAACACACCGAGCTCGACGGCGGCGGCGAGCGTCTTGAACGCCCACACGCCAGCGACCATCTCGAACACTGCCTCGGTCGCGGCGTCCACGGACATGGCGGTGTCCTGCGCGGTCATCGCACGCCTCCTTTGTCGGCGGGGAGCAACGTCGCCAGGCACCGTCGCACCGGCACGTTGTGGCCGGGTTGTGGTCCTGTTGTGGCCGGCGTGTGGCCGGCCCGGGACGCGCCGTCGCTCGGGCCGGGGCGTCAGCGTCCGAGCAGGTCGTCGAGCACCGCCAGGGCCTCACCGCCCGCCTCGGGCACGGACAGACGCGGGCCCTCACAGTCGGGACGCCAGCATCTGGGTGCCTTGCCCCGAGAGGTCCTCGAGTGCGGCGGCGCGGCCCGTCACGGTCAGCACGATCGCTTCGGCCGGCCCCTGGACGACCGGTCCGTCGCCGTGCGACCAGTCGATGTCGGTGGCCTCGAACCGCAGGCCCCTGGCCCGCTTCTTGGCGCCAGTCGCCCCGTCGCTCGTGACCGCCGTCTCCGCCACCAGCGTGAGCCGTTCAGGCGGGACATCGCGGGCGGCGGCACCCAGGGGCCGACGCGCGTCCTGGTGGTGGGTGAAGGTCTCCAGCAGCAGGCCGGCGGGCTTGAACAGGCGGTACAACCCCGAACGGGTCGGCAGCGTGCGCAGCTGCTGCACCAGCTCGCCGGTGCTGCGCTGCTCACGCGCAGCGACCAGCCGGTTGACGGCCCCGTCGAGCGAGAAGCCGGAGGCGACCAGGGCTCGGACGAGCCCGCCAGGCCCGGTCTCCCCCAAGCTCAGGTAGTGCAGCGCCAGCTGCTTGACGGTCCACTCGGTGCACAGCGACGTCACCTCCCACTGCTCGGGTGCGAGGCTCGCCAGGAAGGCGACGAACTCGTCACGTTCGTCCTGCACCAGTGTCGAGATGTCCATCGCTTCCCTCCGGTCGGTCAGACGTGCGCGGCGGTGAGGAACCGGGTGACCTCGTCGGCGACGGCGTCGGGATGGGTGTAGGGCCCGAAGTGTCCGGCACCGTCGATCTCGCGCACACGTGGGTCGGCGACATGCGCGGCGACGTGCTCGACGCCGTCACGCAACCAGGGGTGGGAGCTAGACCCCTGCAGGAGCAGGACCGGCACGGTGACCCTGGCGAGCACCGTCGGGTCGGTGGGGCTGGGCATCTCGGACTCGCCTGCCTGCTGGAGCTCCTGGAGGAACAGGGGGATGTTCGACGCCGAGGCGCTCCAGAGGTCCGTCGCGCTGGCGAGGTCCGTTGCGGTGTAGACGCCGATGGCGCCGGCGCTCTCGACCGCTGCCCTGGCCGCATCGGCAAGCCGCCCCTCCGCTGCCAGCTGCCCCACGCGCCCAAACAGCTCCGCCACGGCAGCGGCGTCCGGCTCGCTGGCCGCTTCCGGCACGACCGGCTCATAGGCCGCCACCGCGGCGACGGGGGCGTGGTCCTGGGCTGCCACGTGCGCCCACACGAGGTCGCCCCAGCTCACCAGCCCAACAGGCTCGCCGATCGACTCGACGAACGACGTGACGTCTTCGGCCAGCCGCTCCGGCCGGCGGTCGGGATGGTCCGCGCTCAGCCCACGACCGCGGGTGTCCAGCAGGTAGCAGGTGAACCGGTCTCCCAGGGCGGCGAGCAGCGGCTCCCAGGTGGTGGCACTGTCGGCCGGGCCGGCTGGCAGCAGCACCAGCGGTGGCCCCTGCCCCTGCACCCGTCCCACGATCTCGGTGCCGTCGGCGGACACGGCTCGGTGCACACGCTCGTTGCCAGAACTGCGGTGGTTGGACATGGCGATCCCTCCGGTCGATGGTGTTCGAGGTCCACCGTGATCGCGCGACGTTGTGGCGATGTTGTGGCGATGTTGTGGGCCCGCCGCAGCGCGCCCGGCGCTCGGCGCGACCGGTCAGCGGGCGAGCAGGTCGTCGAGCACCGCCAGGGCCTCGTCGGCCGCCGCGGCCACCGACAGGCGCCGGCCCTCGCTGGCGAGCGCCTCGGCAGCGTCGCTGCCCATCCGTTGGGTGAGCTGGTTCCAGGCCGTGTTGAGCTTGTCGGCCTCCACGCCGAAGCTGGCCGCCAGCGTCGGTGCAGTGGCGGCGCCGTGCAGCCGCGCGGCGGCCTCGTCGGCCCCGACCTGGGCCAGCGCCTCGACGAGGTTGCGCAGCACCGTGACCTGCTGCTTGTCGCCGCCGAACCGCCGCCAGTGGCTGAGCGCTTCGCGGAACAGCGCCAGTGCCCGGTCGTGCTCGCCTTCCCGGCTGTGCAGCGACGCGAGCGCGATCAGCGCCGCGCCTGTGGTCAGGTGGCTGCCCACGTCACGAGCAAGCGCCAGGGCCGCCTCAAGGCGGCGGGCGGCCTCGCCTGGATCGGTGTCGGCCAGCAGTTCGCCGTGGCAGGTGTGCACGTGCGCTTGCACGGTGGGGTTGCCGCAGGCCTCGGCGAGCTCGTCGAGCCGTGCGAGATCGGCGCGGGCCTCGGCTGCGCGGCCGGCGAACAGGCGCGCGAGCACGCCCTGCCAGCCGAAACCGGCTCGCACGTAATCCTCGTCGAGCGCGTCGGCCACCGCCGTCGCCCGGTCATCAAGCGCGGCCAGGTCGTCGAGGCGGCCGGTCTGCATCGCCAGCCCCCGCAGCGCGGCGAGCGCGAGGTAGGTCGCCAGGTCGTCGTCCTCGCGGGCCAGCACGGCCTCGGCCCGACGCCGAAGGCGCTCCAGGTCGCCGCGGAAGTAGTCGCCACATCCGGCGGTCATCAGTCCCAACGGGTACAGCGGGTGTTCGGTCGCGCCGGGCAGCACCAGCGCCCGCTCGGCCCAGTCGCCGACCTCGCCGCGCATTCGGTGCACCAGATACTCGCCCAGCGCGCCCGGCAGGCGCAGCGCACGGTCGACGTCGCCGGTGTGGACCAGCCATTCGTGGGCGATGCGCAGGTCGTCGAACGCCGCGTTGATCGCTGCCGCTGCCGCCTTCTCGTCGGGACCGCGGATCCGCGGGCCGAGCTGTTCGGCGAGGGCGACGTGGTAGGCGGCGTGGGCGGCACGGACGGTCTCGGCCGCACCCGACTCGGCTAGCCGCGCCGCGCCGTAGTCGCCCAGCGTGTCCAGCAGCCGGTAGCGCACCGTCTCGTCGGTGCGCTCGACGGCCACCATCGACTTGTCCACCAGCTCGGCCAGCAGCCCCGCGACCTCGCCGGTTGCCAGCCCGTCGCCGGCGCACACCCGCTCGGCGGCCTCGAGCGTGAACGCGCCGGCGAACACCGACAACCGCTCGAACAGCCGTGCCTCGCGCTCGTCGAGCAGGTCGTGGGACCAGGCCACCACCGCCTCCAGCGTGCGGTGTCGGCCCGCCTCATGCGACGGTCCGCCGGTCAGCAGCTCGAACCGGTGAGACAGCCGCGCGAGGAGATCCGCTGGGGTCATCGCACGCATCCGTGCGGCAGCGAGCTCGAGCGCCAGGGGCACCCCGTCGAGACCGCGGCACAGCTCTGCGACGACCGCAGCGTTGGCGTCGGTGAGCGTGAAGCTGGGCTCAGCGGCCGCGGCACGGGCGCAGAACAGCGCGGACGCCGGGGCCGCGACGACATCGGCTACGCCGGCGTGGCTGCTCGGCACGCGCAGTGGCGGCACCCGCCACACCCGCTCGCCCGGCAGACGCAACGGTTCCCGCGATGTGGCCAGCACGCGTGCGTTCGGGCAGCCCCGCAGCACCGACGCCACCAGCTGCGCCACGGCCTCCAACACGTGCTCGCAGCAGTCCAGCACCAGCAGCAGCCGCCGTGTGCCCACCGCACCGACGAGCGTCTCCCCGGCCGTGTGATCGCCCTTCGGTGGGACGTCCAGCGCCGCCATCAGGGCCGCGCCGACGCTGGCCGGGTCGGACACCGACGCCAGACCCACCCACACCGCGCCGTCGTCGAACCGCTCGGTCACGACCGCGGCCACCGGTTCGGCCAGCCGGGTCTTGCCCACCCCACCCGGTCCGGTCAGCGTCACCAGCGGCGCGTCTGCGACCAGTCCGGCAACCCAGTCGACGTCCTCGTCGCGGCCGTACAGCCGTGTCGGCGATCCCGCCGACACCGGGGGCAGCGAGCCCGCCTCCTCCTCTGCGGACGCCCGGCGCTGGACGCGCGGGGACCGAGGTTCCGCTGCGAGGTCGACGTCCTGGCGCAGCACCCGCTCATGGAGCGACGTCAGCGACGGCGACGGGTCCACCCCGAGCTCGTCGCGGAGCCGGTCGCGGGTGCGCCGGAAGGTCTCGAGCGCATGCGCCTGGCGGCCGGCGTGGCACAGCGCCAGGATCAGCTGCGCGCAGGTTCGCTCGTCGAGCGGGTCCTCGGCCAGTCGGCCCTCGAGCTCACCGATCGCTTGGTGATGACGTCCCAGCGCCAGCAACGCCTCGGTCCGCTCGGCAGCGGCCGACGCACGCAGCCGCTCGAGACGCACCGCCTCCGGGCGCACCACCTCGCGCTCAGCCAGCTCACCGAACGCTGGACCGCGCCACAGCGCCTCAGCCTCCGCCAGCAGCTCGACGACCCGGCCGAGCTCCCCCTCACCCAGCCCGCGTGCCTGCTCGACGAGCTGCTCGAACCGTGCGGCGTCCAGCTCCCCGTCGGTCAGGGCGAGCCGGTAGCCGGCCGGCTCGGTCACCACGACCTCGTCGTCCGACGCGGAGAGCTCGGCGAGCTCCCCGCGCAAGCGCGCCACGTGACTGCGCAGCGACGTTCCCGCACTCGGCGGTGGATCCTCGCCCCAGACGGCCTCCATCAGCCGGCCGCTGGACACCACGCCCCCACGGGCAGCGAGCAACGCGGCCAAGATCGCCCGCCGCCGGTCGCTGCCGATCGTCGCACCTCGCCCCTGTACGACGACCTCGACCGGTCCCAGCACGCACCAGCGCATGGCCTCAGCCTACGCACATCGTCCCCGCAACGGGACCCCCACCATCCGCTCCGGTCACACGCCGGTGGTCAAGCATCCATGTGCAGACGGAACCCCTGCACGACCCACACACATACGGTGATGGAGCCAGGCTGACGTTGCTTCACGACGTTGTCCCCTGGCTCGACTCTGGATGGCGCTACTGCGCGCCCGTGGTGCGCTTCTTCCTCGTGGCGAGTCGTGGGAAGAGCGGGTCTCGAGAGCTGTCAAGGGGGGCTGCCAGCCGTTGGCTGATGTGGGTCGCGGTTTCGGGGAGGAACGGGGTGAGCCGCTCGGAGGCCTCGCGGCAGAACCGGAGCAGTTCCGCCAGTACCGCCTCGGCCGTGTCGTGTCCAGTGTCCGCTACGGCGGGCTCCCAGGGGCGGTGGCGGTTGATGTAGCCGTTGGCCGCGGCGACGGTGTCGATGAGGTGCTGTGTAGCTGTCCGAAGGTCGAGTCGCCGGATGGCTGCATCGATCTCTGGCAGAGCCTCGTCGAGCAGGGCGGAGGGCCCGTCCGGAGGGATGGGGCTGGCCTTGGGGTCTGGAACCTGCCCGTAGCGGTGCAGGAGGCCCTGCAGCCGGGTGATGAGGTTGCCCAGCGTGTTCGCGAGATCCTGATCGTGGCGTTCGATCAGTCGTTGAACGCGGAAGTCGGTGTCACCAACGGCGTTGACGTCACGCAGCAACCACCACCGCAACGCGTCGCTGCTGTACTGCTCAGTCAGGGCGGTGGGTGCCACGCTGTTGCCAGAGGACTTGCTGATCTTGGTCCCGTCGATGGTCACGTACTCGTGGACCAGCACATCGGTCGGAAGCGGCTCACCTGCCGAGAGCAAGAACGCGGGCCAGTAGGCGGCGTGGAAGCGCAGGATCCCCTTGCCGATCACATGGACCCGCCGATCCGCGCCGTGCCACCACCGTTCGTGGTCGGGATGGGCGGTGCCGTAGCCCAGAGCGCTGATGTAGTTGCTGAGCGCATCGAACCAGACGTAGATCACCTGTTCGGCGTCGCCGGGCACTGCGATGCCCCAACCGGCGGCACGAGCTGCCGGGCGAGACACGCTGATGTCACGCACCTCACCGTCGAGGAACGCCAGGATCTCGTTGCGACGATGGTCGGGTTCGACACGCAACCCGCCGCTTGCGATGGCTGCGGCGACCTGACCTACGTAGCGCGACAGACGGAAGTACCAGTTCTCCTCGACGACCCTCTGCGGCGCGGCGCCATGCTCGGGGCAGAGACCGCCAGGCAACTCGACGGGGTCGTAGAACTGCTCACACCCGTCGCAGTACAGACCCTCGTATTGCCCACGGTACAGATCACCTGCAGCCTCGCAGGCACGCCACAAGCGTTCCACTGCTGGGCGGTGGCGCGGGTCCCGGCTCGTGCGCAGGTGGTCGTCGAAACCTAGCTGCAGCGGCCCACGCAACCGTGCGAAGGCGTCCGCGTGACGATCCACGAACGCCCCAACATCCTCGCCAGCAGCCTGCGCCGCCTGCACGTTCTTTCCGGCGTGGTCGTCCGTCCCCCACAGCGATCGAACGTCATCACCCTGCGACCTTCGCCACCGAGCCAGCGTGTCCGCCTGCACGAACTCGAGCGCGTGGCCCAAGTGTGGTGCAGCGTTGACGTACGGGATGGCGGACGTGATGTACCAACGAGTCGATCCCATCCTCGGTTCCTCCTGCCCAAGGAACCGACCGCCCACCTGATGCGAACGAGGCCCCTCGGGGCCTCGTTCCGATCACCGCGGACAGGACCCCTAGCAGGGGCCCATCATCTCCGCGCTCGACCAGATCATGAACGACACGGTAGCCATCGAGCGAACCCCATGCGACCCCTCGTTGCGTGATCAAGGCCACACATCGGCATCGGGCGATGACCGCCGCAGCGACCGGGCGGATCGGGGCGTGTTGCTGTGGGCGTCGACTCCCGACGGAAGTCCATGCTCACACCGCTGCTGAGCTCACCGGCGCATGTCCCGGCTCACCCCGATCCGGCTCGCTGCGGGCGGCACCAACGCCGACAGCCGACAGGCCGACCCGAGCATCCCGGTCTCCTGATCCCCCGCGGCCGGGGGAGTTCGGGTTCGAAGGTTGACCCGGCGCTCCCCGTCCGCGACGGTGGTCGTGCCGCAGGAGCCCGAGGACGCCACCCGGTGGACGCGCACGGCGATCCCTTCCGTGGTCGCGGGCTCGCGCCAGCGGCCGGGCTCGCGCGCGGGCGGGTCCGCTCCGACCCGTCGGACGTCCAGGCTCTGCTGGAGCGCTGCCCGGCTGCGGTGCCGACGCCCCTGCTCACCCTGCCATCATCATCGAGGGCCCGGAGGACGTGTCGTGAGCAACGACGATCTGGTCGACCTCCGCGCGTTCCGTCGGGAACTGCACCGCCATCCGGAGACGAGGTTCGACGTCCCGGTCACCGCGGGCCGTGTGGCCGAACGACTCCGCGCGGCCGGCCTTGACGTGGCGGTCGGCGTCGGTGGGAGCGGCGTGGTCGCCACGCTCCGTCGAGGAGGCGGGCACCGCAGCATCGGTCTGCGAGCCGATCTGGACGCGCTGCCGATCCGCGAGCGCAGCGAGGTCTCATACGCGTCCGGGATGGAGGGCGTCCACCACGGCTGCGGGCACGACGGCCACACCACGATGCTGGTCGGCG
>CAYVJT010000088.1:7256-14379 GCA_964451855.1 uncultured Actinomycetota bacterium | reverse complement strand
CCACTTCGAGCTGCTCGGTTGGCAGGAGACCACGATCATCGTGCGCTTCTGGATCATCGCGGGGATCGGGATCTCGCTCGGGCTCGGCCTGTTCTACGCGGAGTGGTTCGGGCGCGTCGGACCGGTGGCGTGACGCCATGATCGCTCCGGCATCCGACCACCTCGAGGGGATCGATCGAGCGCTCGTGATCGGACTGGGCGCGTCCGGCCGTGCGGCCGCGCGGATCCTCAACGACCGAGGGGTCGCCGTCACGATGGTCGACGACGACCGGGACCATCCCGCGGCGGCCGAGCTGCGCGACGAGGGGTTGCGTGTCGAGCTCGGCCGAGCCCCCGTCGACGTGCTCGGTGAGGGGACGGCGCTGGTGGTGCCGTCGCCTGGGGTACCGGAATCGGCGCCGGTGCTGCGTGCCGCCGCACGCGATGCGATCACCGTCTGGTCCGAACCGGAGCTCGGGATGCGGCTGTACCCGCACCGCCTGCTCGCGGTCACGGGGACCAACGGCAAGACCTCGACCACCGAGCTGATCGCGGCGATGGTCGCTGCGGCCGGCATCGAGGTTGCGGCCTGCGGCAACATCGGCCGCCCGGTCTCCGAGGCCGCGGCGGCCGAGCCTGCCAGCACGGTGCTCGTGGCGGAGCTGTCGAGCTTCCAGCTGCGGTTCGCCTCGCAGCTGCGCGCCGAGGTCGGCGTGCTGCTCAACGTCGCTCCCGACCACCTCGACTGGCACCGCACCCTGGATGCCTACGCGCAGGCCAAGGCACGGTTGTGGGCCGGCCAGACCGCCGACGACTGGGCGGTCGCCAACGCCGACGATGCCCTGACCGTTGAGCTGCAGGCGGGGGCGCCCGGTCGTCCCGCCACCTTCTCCGCCACGCGCGACGTCGCCCTCGGCGTCGGTCGCGAAGGTGACGAGCTGGTGCTGCGGGCACCCGATGGACACCGCGAGGTGGTCGTGGCGCTGGGTGAGCTGATCAGCGCCGCTCCCCACCACGTCGCCAACGTCGCGGCCGCTGCCTGCGTCGCCGCCCTCGCGGGGGTCGACGTGGCCAGCATCAGGACGACGGCGCGGGGGTTCTCCCCGGGACGTCACCGCCTCGAGCCGATCACCGAAGCTGGCGGGGTCACCTTCGTGAACGACTCGAAGGCGACCAACGTCCACGCGGCGACCGCAGCGCTGCGGGCCTTCCCGTCGATCGTCTGGATCGCGGGTGGACTGGCCAAGGGGGTGGATCTCTCCACCTTGGGCCCACACCTCGGACGGGTGCGACGCGCGGTGCTGATCGGCGAGGCCGCCGATCAGCTGGCGGCGGTGTGCCGTGCGGCGGGTGTCCCGGCCCAGGTCGCGGCCACGATCGAGGATGCGGTCGCACAGGCGGCAGCCGTCGCCAGGTCCGGGGACACCGTGGTGCTGTCCCCGGCCTGCGCCTCGTTCGATCAGTTCCGCGACTACGCCGAACGCGGTGAGCGTTTCGCGGCCGCCGCCAGGGACGTCGTCGGGGCCCTTCCGTCCGGGCGATCGAGCGGGAGCGCATCCCGCGGGGCAGGGGGCAGCCATGTCGCATGATGTGACCGGACCAGGGAGCGCCTCCCGACGGTGGCTGCGGATCCCACGCGGTCTCGATGCCGGCGCCTGGAGCCCGGACGCGACCGGCGTCACGGTGATCACCGTGCTGCTGGTGCTGCTCGGGCTGCTGATGAGCTTCTCGGCCTCCTTCGTGGACGCTGCCGAGGCCGGCAACCCCTTCGGTGTGTTCGCGCGCCAGGCGGTGTGGGCGTCGATCGGCCTGGCCGGGTTCGTCGTCGCGGCGAACCTCGACCCCCGGGCCTGGCGTCGGCTGGCCTGGCCGTTGATGACGATGGCGACCGTCGGCCTCGTGCTCGTGCTGGTCGACGGGATCGGCATCGAGCGCTACGGCTCGACCCGCTGGCTCGGCGTCGGCCCCCTGGTCTTCCAACCCTCCGAGCTGGCCAAGCTGGCGACGCTGCTGTGGATCGCCGACATCCTCGAGCGCAAGCGGCCGAGGGACGGCAGCCTCCACCGCACCGACCACCTCCTGGTGCCCGCGCTACCCGGCCTGGTGGTGCTCGGTTCCCTGGTCCTGAGCCAACCCGACCTCGGCACGACGATCCTGCTCGCCCTGATCGTGGGTGCCGTGCTGTGGATCGAGGGCCTCCCGGCGCGGTTCGTCGCGGGGCTCACAGCGGTCGGTGGCGCAGTGGTGACGACCCTGGCCGTGGTCGCGCCCTACCGGCTGGCCCGGGTCACGGGGTGGCTCGACCCCGGGGCCGACCCGCAGGGCGCAGGCTTCCAACTGCTGCAGTCGCGGTACGCGCTCGGGTCCGGCGGGATCTTCGGGGTCGGTCTCGGATCGTCCCGCGGCAAGTGGAACTTCGTACCGAACCCGGAGACCGACTTCATCTTCGCGATCATCGGTGAGGAGCTCGGTCTGATCGGCGCGGCCGGCGTGTTGACCCTGTTCGCGACGCTGCTCTACCTCGGCCTGCGGATCGCCTACAGCGCACCCCACGGCTTCGGTCGTACCGTGGCCTTCGCGATCACGGCCTGGCTGGTCGGACAGGCACTGGTCAACGTCGGTGCGGTCACCGGGCTGCTCCCCATCACCGGCGTCACGCTGCCGTTGGTGTCGGTCGGAGGGTCCTCCTTGGTCTCCACCCTCGTCGCCCTGGGCATCCTGGTGGCCATCGCCCGACAGCCCGCCACCACGAGCAACGATCGAGGAGCTAGACGATGAGCCGAGCCGTGCTGTTCGCCGGAGGGGGGACCGCCGGGCACGTCTTCCCGGCGCTCGCAACGGCCCGGGCGCTGCGCGAGCTCGACCCGGATCTCGAGCCCGTCTTCGTCGGCGTCGAGGACCGCCTCGAGGCGCAGCTGGTCCCCGCGGCCGGCTTCCGCCTCCACACGATCGCGACCCCGGCGATCCCACGCCGGCTCTCGCCTCGCCTGCTGACGGTCCCGACGGCCCTCCGCCGCTCGGTGGCACGGGCGGTCGAGCTGGCTCGAGAGGAGGAGGCCGTCGCCGCGGTGACCTTCGGGGGCTACGTCTCCTTCCCCGTGGCCCGTGCTGCGTGGAAGCTGCAGCTGCCTCTGGTGATCCACGAGCAGAACGCCGTCCCCGGGTTGGCGAACCGGATCTCAGCCCGCTGGGCGGACCGCATCGCCGTGAGCGTCCCGGGCTCCGCCCTGCGCTTCCGACGTCCGGAACGCTGTGCCGTGACGGGCAACCCCGTGCGTGACGAGATCGCCACGCTCGATCGTTCGGCCCTGCGTGCCGAGGCCAGGGAGCGCTTCGGCCTGCATCCGGACCGCCCCACACTGCTGGTCTTCGGTGGCAGCCAGGGCGCCCGGTCGCTGAACCAGGCGATCATCGAGGCCCACACGCGGTGGGGCGACATCGACCTGCAGGTCCTCCACGCGACCGGTCGTGGGACCTACGAGACCACCGCGACCGCCTGGGCGAAGATCCGTGACGTCGCTGGCGGACCACGGGTCAAGGTGCTGGACTTCATCGACAGCATGGCCGACGCCTACGCCGCCGCGGACCTGGTGGTCTGCCGTGCTGGCGCCACCAGCCTCGCCGAGCTGACGGCGCTCGGGATCCCCGCCGTGCTGGTGCCCTACCCCCACGCCACCGCCGATCACCAGGCCGAGAACGCCAACGCGCTGGCCCGCGCCGGAGGTGCCATCGTGATCGAGGACGGTGCCTTGGACGGCCAGACGCTCGTGGCGGCCTGCGAGCCCTTGCTCACCGACGAGGGACGCCTCGAGCAGGTCGCCGAGGCCAGCCGTGCCTTCGGTCGGCCCGACGCCGCCGCGAACGTGGCACGTCTCCTTCCGGCACTGCTCGACCGGAAGGGGCCCCGATGAACGACCAGCACGTCCACCTCGTCGGCGTCGGCGGCGCCGGCATGTCCGGTATCGCCAGGATCCTGCTCCAGCGGGGTGGCTCGGTCTCCGGGAGCGACCTCAGCGATGGCCGCGTGCTCGAGGAGCTGCGCATGCTCGGAGCGCGGATCCACGTCGGCCACGAGGCAGGGCACATCTCCGGCGCCGACCTCGTCGTGACCTCCACCGCGGTCCCGCCGTCCAACCCCGAGATCGAGGCAGCACGGGCCGGTGGCCTGGTGGTGCTGCGCCGAGCGGAGATGCTGGCGCGGGTGATGGAGGGGCAACACGCGGTGCTCGTGTCCGGGACCCACGGCAAGACCACGACCACCTCGATGACGGTCGTCGCGCTGCAGGCCGCCGGGTACGACCCCAGCTTCGCGATCGGTGGCGCGCTGAACGAGAGCGGGACCAACGCGCACGCGGGCGAGGATCCGATGTTCGTCGCCGAAGCCGACGAGTCCGACCGCTCCTTCCTCGTGTACCGCCCCGACCTGGCGGTCGTGACCAACGTCGAGCACGATCACCCTGACGAGTTCGCCGACCTCGCGGCGGTCACCCAGGCCTTCCGCGACTTCGCCGATCGCCGCGCCGTCGGCGCACCCGCCCTGCTGTGTGCCGACGACGCCGGTGCGCGGGACCTCGCCGAGCGCATCAGCGGTCCGGTGCTGCTCTACGGCACGGATCCACGTGCGGAGCTGCGTACGATCGTGGGGGAGGACGGCGAGCATCGTTTCCGGCGGGCGGGGGAGGAGCTCGCGCGGTTCACCCTCGCCGTGCCCGGCTACCACAACGTGCAGAACGCCACCGCCGCGCTGGCGAGCTGCGTGCTGCTCGGCGTCGACCCGGCAGCTGCCGCCCCGGGTCTGGCGCGGTTCACCGGCGCGACCCGCAGGTTCCAGCTCCTCGGCACCGCCGCCGGGATCACCGTGGTCGACGACTACGCGCACCATCCGACCGAGCTGCGCGCGACGCTCGCCGCGGCCCGTTCCCGGGGGGCACGCCGGGTCGTCGTCGTGGTACAGCCGCATCGCTACTCCCGGACGCGGTCCTTCGGTGAGGAGCTCGGTCGTGCGGCGTCCGCGGGCGACATCGTGGTCGTGACCGACGTGTACGGAGCTGGGGAGGCGCCGGTGCCTGGGGTGAGCGGGCGCCTGGTCGCCGATGCCGCGACCGCGGCCGGGGCCAACGTGCGCTACCGACCGCACCTGACCGACGTCGTCGACGAGCTGGTCGACCTCGTCGACGAGGGGGACCTCGTGCTGATCACCGGGGCCGGGGACGTCACCCAGGTCGGCCCCGCGTTGCTGTCCCGGCTCGGAGGCAGGGGGTGAGCGATCCCGTGGTCGACGCGCTCGTCGCTGCGGGGGTCGGGGACGTGCAGGGCGGTGCACCCCTGGCGCCGCTGACGACCCTGCGGGTCGGCGGCGCGGCCCGGGCGCTGGTCACCGTCGAGCGGGATGCGCACCTCGCTGCCGTCGGTGCCGTCGCGGTCGAGCACGGCGTGCCGTGGCTGGTCGTCGGTCGGGGATCGAACCTGCTCGTCGGCGACGATGGCTGGCCGGGGGTCGCGATCGTGCTCGGCCGTGGCTTCCGTGGCGTCACCTTCGGCCCGTCGCCCGTGCTGCCCGACGGGCAGCGGGTCCGTGCCGGTGCGGCCGAGCCCCTCCCCGCGCTGGCGGTACGGGTCGGCGATGCCGGATGCTCCGGCTTCGCGTGGGCCTGTGCGGTGCCCGGCACGCTCGGGGGAGCGGTCCGGATGAACGCCGGCGCCCACGGCAGCGACATGGCCGCCCACCTGGCCGAGGTCGACCTCGTGCGCTTGCGGACCGGGGTCCGCGAGACCTGGACCGTCGACGCCGTCGGTCTGTCCTACCGGCGCAGTCAGCTCCCCGACGACGGGATCGTCGTCAGCGCCACGCTCGACCTGCAGCCCGGCGAGGCCGAGCAGGTACGTGCGGAGATGCACGAGATCCGGGCCTGGCGCCGCGCACACCAGCCCCTGAACCAACCCAACTGCGGGTCGGTCTTCACCAACCCGCCCGGCGACTCCGCCGGTCGGCTCATCGATGCTGCGGGCTGCAAGGGCCTGACGATCGGCGGTGCGTCGGTCTCCGAACGGCACGCCAACTTCATCGTCACGCGCCGCGGGGCCACGGCGGCCGACGTCCTGGCGGTGATCGAGGAGGTACAGCGGCGGGTCCGTGAGCACGCCGGGATCGCTCTCACCACCGAGGTGGTCCGCGTCGCGACGGCGTCGACATGATCGACGACCGCATCGCCGAACGGCGGCGTGAGGTCCGTCACGAACGACAGCGGCGTCGTCGCCGGCGCACGATCATCATCGCGCTGCTGCTCGCGGTGGTGGCCGCCCTGGTCGCGATCGAGCGCAGCGCGCTCGTCGCGCTCGACGAGATCCGGGTGACGGGGGTCGAACGGCTCAGCGAGGCCGAGGTGCTCGAGGCCGCGGACCTGCAGCTCGGCACGTCGACCCTGCGCCTCGGGTTAGGCACGGTCGAGGAACGGGTGATCGCCTTGCCCCTGGTCGCCGACGCGGAGGCGCGGCGCGTCGATCCCCTGACCGTGGAGATCGAGGTCGACGAGCGCACGCCCGCCACGGTCGCCGTCGGGGACGGCACCTCCGTGCTGATCGATCGGGAGGGCGTCGTCCTGGTCGAGGAGGAGCTCGACGAGCTCCCGGAGATCATCCTCCGCACCACGCCGCCGGCCCCGGGTGAGCTCGTCAGCGCCGACCCTGCGTTGGCCAACGCACATGCGGTGTGGCGTGGTCTGTCGGGACCGTTGCGTGCCGAGGTGGTCCGCTACGTCGCCGACGGCCGCGATCAGCTCTCCCTCGAGCTCGACCAGGGCATCGAGGTGCGCTTCGGGCGTGCGGAGCGGATCGACGAGAAGGTCCGCGCGCTCGGACGCATCCTGGAGGACGTGGGTGCGACGCCCATCGAGGCGATCGATGTCCGTGCGCCGCGTGCGCCCGTGGTGGTCGGCCCCGGCGGATGACCCCGCGCCAGCGTCGTGGTCGCCAGGTGCGCGGGAGGCGGATCTCGACGGTCACCTGGCCGGTCGACGGGGGAGGATGCTTGACCCTCCGACACCTCGACGTCTACGGTCACCCGGAAGGCGAGGTTGACATAAGTATAACCCTGAGGTGGAGGTCGAGACTTGCGCCGGATCCGTGTCCGGACCCGTGTCCAGAC
>CAYVJT010000088.1:0-7156 GCA_964451855.1 uncultured Actinomycetota bacterium | reverse complement strand
GTAGAGCGTGAACGTAGAGCGTGAACGAACGTGACGCGGGAGAGCCCCGCGGGACATCGCGACAGGAGGCCCGCCGTGACGGCCAACCCGAGCAACTACCTGGCCGTCATCAAGGTCGTCGGGATCGGCGGCGGTGGGGTCAACGCCGCGAACCGCATGATCGACGCGGGCCTGCGCGGCGTGGAGTTCATCGCCATCAACACCGATGCGCAGGCGCTGTTGATGTCAGATGCCGACGTCAAGCTCGACATCGGCCGCGAGCTGACCCGCGGACTCGGTGCGGGGGCGGACCCCGTGGTCGGCCGGCGGGCGGCGGACGATCACCGTGACGAGATCCTCGACGTGCTCAAGGGCGCGGACATGGTGTTCGTGACGGCCGGTGAGGGTGGCGGGACCGGCAGCGGTGCCGCACCGGTGGTCGCCCAGGTCGCCAAGGAGGTCGGCGCGCTCACGATCGGGGTCGTGACCCGGCCCTTCACCTTCGAGGGGCGGCGTCGTTCGACCCAGGCCGAGACCGGGATCGCGGAGCTCAAGGAGGAGGTCGACACGCTCATCGTGATCCCCAACGACCGGCTCCTGCAGATCGCCGATGGTGAGACCTCCGTGGTCCAGGCCTTCAAGCTCGCCGACGACGTCCTGCTCCAGGGTGTCCAGGGCATCACGGACCTGATCACCACACCTGGCCTGATCAACCTCGATTTCGCCGACGTCCGCACCGTCATGCGCGAGGCCGGAAGCGCGCTCATGGGGATCGGCAAGGCGCGCGGCGAGTCCCGGGCCCTCGAGGCCGCCAAGCTCGCGGTCAGCTCACCGCTGCTCGAAGCGTCGATCGATGGAGCCCAAGGGGTCCTGCTCATGCTCGCGGGCGGCAGCGATCTCGGGCTGTTCGAGGTCAACGAGGCCGCCGACGTCATCACCCAGGCCGCCCATCCCGACGCCAACATCATCTTCGGCGCCGTGATCGACGACTCCCTCGGCGACGAGGTCAAGGTCACCGTGATCGCTGCGGGCTTCGACGCCGCCGACGGGCCGCTCGAACAGGACGGTGGCATCGTGACCAGCGCCGCCACCGACGAGCCCACCGTGGTCACCTCGTTGATCGACGAGGAGGACGAGGACGACGTCTTCCGACCCGAGCCCGCCGAGGATCGTGCGGCGGCCGAGGACGAGGACGACCTCGACGTCCCCTCGTTCCTTCGCTGACCCGCGTGTCGATACGCGTCGAACCGGTCGACCTGCGCGACAGCGTCGGAGCCTGGTTCACGGGTCGGGACCCGGATGCTCGCCCGCGACCGGTCGGCGCCCCGGGGAACCTGGCGCACCGGCGCCCGCACCGGCCGGCTGACCTCGCCCGGGACCGCCGTCGCGTCGCCGAGGTGGTCGGGGTGCCGGCCGACCGTTGGCACCTCATGCGTCAGGTGCACGGCGCTGCGGTCGGCGTGGTCGACGCCGCGTCCCCACCCGGGTACGAGCTGCGCGATGTCGATGGTGCCGTCACCGCGGAGTTCGACCGTCCCCTGGTCGTGCAGGTCGCGGACTGTGTGCCGGTGCTGTTCGCCGGTCCGGGCACGGTCGGTGTCGCACACGCCGGTCGCCGCGGTGTCGCTTCCGGGATCGTCGGGGAGGTGGTCGCAGCCCTCGGAGCGCTCGGCGACCCACCCCACTCCCTGGTCACGGCGATCGGCCCGGCGATCCGTGGCTGCTGCTACGAGGTGCCCTCGGACCTGCAGGCTGCGCTCGCCGAGGTCGCTCCGGACGCTGTCGCGACGACCACCTGGGGGACGCCGTCGCTCGACCTGCCCGCTGCCGTCCGATCCCAGCTCGCGGCCGCGGACGTGCCGGTGGTGACCGACGTGCAGAGCTGCACGGGGTGTGAGCCACGCTGGTTCAGCCACCGTCGCGACCCCGACGGTGGTCGACAGGTCGGGGTGATCGTCCGTCGGGTCGTCCCCCGGCACGATGCGGTCGAGGCCGACGACGGGGACCGCGTCGGCGCCAAGGCAGCGCCGTGATCACGCCCGCCGAGCTCGAGCAGCGCCTCGTCCAGGTCCGTTCCCGGATCGAGGCTGCGGCGTTGGCGGCTGGCCGTCGGGAGCACGATGTCCTGCTGATCGGCGTGACCAAGACCCATCCACCAGAGCTCGGTCAGGCTGCGGTCGATGCCGGCATCGTCGACCTGGGGGAGAACCAGGTCCAGGAGCTGGTGGCCAAGCGGGAGCGTGTCCAGGGTGCCCGCTGGCATCTCGTCGGCCAGTTGCAGCGCAACAAGGTGCGTGACGTCGTCGGACGACAGGTGCTCGTCCACTCGGTGGATCGTCGGCGCCTGGCAGACGCGCTGTCGCGGCGCGCACAGCAGGCCGAGACGCTCCAGCGGGTACTGGTGCAGGTCAACGTCGGCGACGACCCCGCGAAGGGAGGGTGCGAGGTAGGAGGAACCTTGGACCTGGTCGCCTACGCTCGGGACCTACCGAACCTCGCCGTCGAGGGACTCATGACGATGCCACCGTTGCCGCCCGCCGGAGCCGACCCGGCGGAGGCGACGCGCCCGCACTTCGCGACCCTGCGCGAGCTGCGGGACCAGGCACGCGAGCGGTTCCCCGAGGTGGTGCACCTGTCGATGGGCATGAGCGCCGACCTCGAGGCCGCCGTGGCGGAGGGGGCCACGATGGTGCGGATCGGTACCGCGTTGTTCGGCGCACGCGAGGACGGTCCGTGGCGACCGGAGGAGGACGCACGATGAGCCGCGGGATCTGGCACGGGACCTTGGTCTACCTCGGCCTCAAGGAGGAACCCGAGGAGGGCTACGACGAGCTCCCGGAACGCTTCGTTCCGGAGCACGACCCGCACGCCGAGCACGCGCCGGCGCGCCCGACGCCGCTGCACGAGCCGCGGCCGCCCGTGGCGTCGTCGGGGGCTGCCGCAGCACCGGCCAACGTCCACGCCCTCCACCCGGACCTGCACCTGCGGTCGTCGACGGCCCCGGTCGTGCGTGCCGCCATCGTCGAGGTGGCGACCTTCGACGACGTCGAGGCCGTCGGCTCGCGGTACCGGACCGGACAGCCGGTGCTGTTCGACCTCTCTGCGGCTCCCTCCGAAGCGGCACGGCGGGTGGTCGACTTCGTGTCCGGGCTGACCTACGCCTCGCACGGCAAGCTGACCAAGGTCGGTCGCCGCGCGTTCCTGCTGGTCCCGGATGGCGTGGAGCTCCCCGAGGACGACCAGCGTCGGCTCGGCGACCTCGGGTATCGGGTCACGGCCGGGAGCGAGGCGTGATCGGAGGTGGCATCCAGGGGGTGCTGTGCTTCGCCCTGCTGATCGCGCAGTTCGTCCTGATCCTGCACGTGGTCTTCTCATGGGTCCCCCGGCCGCCCGATCCGCTGATGCCCTTCGTGCTGGGCATCCGCCGGCTGGTCGAGCCGATGGCCGCCCCGATCCGCAAGGTGCTCCCGCAACCGCAGATCGGCATGGTCCGCCTGGACCTGTCCATCATCGTGCTCTTCCTCGGGCTCTTCCTCCTCCGGGCCATCATCTGCTAGACATCACCCTGCCGGGACTAGTTGGAAGGTGCTAGGTACGCGGTACGCGATGCGCGATATCGGTGTACCGTCGGAGGCAGCGCCTGGGAGGAGCCGCCGTGTCCCTGTCACCCGAGGAGATCGTCGATGTCGACCTGAAGCTGGCCCTGCGCGGGTACGCCACCGACCAGGTCGACGAGTTGCTCGACCGGCTCGCGGATCAGGTCGAGCGCACCGAGGCCGAGCTGACGGCGCTGCGCTCGCGGTTGGAGCAGGCCGAAGCCCGGGCCGCCGCTGCGGCCGAGACCGAGGCCACGTTGCAGCGCACGCTGATGACGGCGCAGACCACCGCCGACCGCATGGTCGCCGAGGCGGAGGAGCAGGCGGCGGCGACGCGCGAGGCAGCGGAGCGTGACGCACAGGCCCAGCGCGAGGAGGCTGGCGAGCAGGCGGAACACGTGCAGGCCCAAGCGCAGGCCGAGGCACAGGCCCGCCTGGAGGAGGCGCAGCGGGAGGCCGAGCGGCTCGAAGCGGAGACGCAGGCCCGCCTGGAGGAGGCGCAGCGGGAGGCCGAGCGGGTCGAGGCGGAGGCGCGGGCTCGCTCCGAGGAAGCCCAGCGGGAGGCGGAACGGGTCGAGGCGGAGACGGAGCAGCAGCGACGCCAGCTCCAGGAAGGTCTCGAGACGGAGCAGCGTGAGCTGCGCGCGACCTACCAGGCCGAGCATCGTGAGCTCCAGGCCGCCTACGACGCGGAACACGCCCGGCTCGACGAGCACCTCGACGCCCTCCAAGCGCAGGTCGCCGACCACGCCCAGGCGCTCCGGGCTCATCTCGACGAACAGCGGGCCGCGCTCGAGACCCTGGAGGCGCAGGTGTACTCCGGTGCCACCGACGAGCCGAGCCCCTTCGAGGCGCACGTGGATGCCTCGGACAGCGTCGATCAGCCGTGGAAGCCGCCGCCGCCGGACCGTCCCGAACCGTTGTGGTCGGAAGGGTCGGGGGAGGATGCTGGGGATCACCCCGTCAGTCTGCAGGTGCGCGTCCGCGAGGACGGGGACGACCCGATGACCGACGAGGCGTCCGAGGAGCACGGTTCGGACGATCACGCAGCGTCGGCGGGGTGACCCGGCCACGGGCTCTCCACGGCCCGGAGCCCACCTGGCGATGGCCGGTCCGTCGTGACCCCACCGGCTGACGGTCAGTCGGTCGTCGCCTCTGACCGCTGGCGGAAGGCGTGCGCTCCGGCTCGGGCGGCACGCTCGAGCGGGTTGTCGCGGTAGCCGTACCGGGCGCCGAGCCACAGGTACGTCGGCAGCAGGAGCGGACCGAGGCGCTCGGTCTGGCGGACGTGTACCGCCTCGTGGGCGAGCAGGATCCGGGACGGGTCGGACGGGGTGGACAGCACGACCTGCCCGATCGTGTTGGCGTCGGCGCCGAGCAGCGCCAGCAGACGGCTGGTCGGTCCGCGCATGCCGATCGCCACGAAACAGCTGAGCTCGTCGTCCCAGACGGGCCGGCGTCCGGCGAGCAGCGCGAGGCCGTAGCCGATCACGGTCAGCGGGCCGGCCCAGGCGCTGACGAGCAGCCGCCCCGCAGGGTGCTCGGGGCGTTGCGGGACCCACGCGGCGAGCGATCCCGCCAGCGCCCCGTAGCGCACCGTCGGGGGGAGCTGTGCCGACGCCGATGCCGGGGGCAGGTCACCGCGCCGGACCGCCTGGGCCTCCTGGCGTTGCCGGAGCGCGCCGACGAGCCCCGCGGCCAGGGTCGCGAGCCCGACGATGCGGAGCAGGGCGCGGATCATGTCCGGATCGCGACCTGCGCCGCCCCGAGCTCGCCGAGGTCGACGGGGGTGCCGTCGGCGACCGGAGCACGCTGGATGTCGCGTGCCAGCACCTCCCGCGCGAGGGTGTCGTAGTGGCCACCGGCTTCGAGCTCCGCATCGAGCTCGTCGGGGGTGACCGCGAGGATCAGCTCGATGCGATCGGTCAGCTCCAGGCCCGCCGCCTTGCGCTGGTCGTTGATCGCCCGGACCAGCTCACGCGCCGCACCCTCGACCTCGAGGTCGCGGGTCAGCTCGGTGTCCAGGGCGAAGGAGCTGTTGCCGTCGCTCGCCACCGCCCAGCCGGTCCGCGGGCTCTCGATCACCTCGACCATCTCCGGGGTGATGGTCACCTGCTCACCCTCCACGGTGACGAGCGCGGAGCCGTCCTCGAGCTGTGCCGCGATGCGTTCGGCGTCGTCGCTGTCGAGGGACGAGATGGCCTCGGCGATCGTGGGTGCCCGCTTCTGGAAGGCCGGGCCCAGCGCCCGGAAGTTCGGCTTGAGCGAGCGCTCCACGAGGTCGCCGGTGCCGTCGGAGAGCTCGACGACCTTGACGTTGAGCTCCTCGGCGATGTCCGGGAGCAGCGCGGTGAGCCCGGCGCGATCCGACGTCGGCACGCTGACCAGCGCGCGGGCCAGGGGCTGGCGCACCTTGACCGAGGTGTCGTTGCGGGCCTGGCGACCGAGCTCGACGACCCGGCGCGCGACGCCCATCGCGTGACGCAGCTCGTCGTCGCGCCACGACGGCTCGGCGATCGGGAAGTCCGTGAGGTGGACCGATACCTCGGCGTCGCCGTCCTGCGAGACGACCAGGTCCTGCCACAACCGCTCCGCGAGGAAGGGCGTGAAGGGGGCGAGCAGCTGGGCGAGCGTCGCGAGGCAGCTGTGCAGCGTCGCGTACGCGGCCTGCTTGTCCGACGGGTCGTCAGCAGCGGCCTTCCAGAAGCGCCGACGGTTGCGCCGCACGTACCAGTTCGACAGGTCGTCGACGAACCGCTCCAGCCGCTTGGTCGCGGTCGTGATGTCGTAGCGGTCGAGCGCGTCGTCGACGGTCTCGACGAGGGCGGCCAGCTCGGCAAGGACCCAGCGGTCGGCCGCCGGTCGCTCCTCCACATCCGGGGTGGGTGCGGCCACGTCGAACCGGTCGATCGCGGCGTAGGTCGTGAAGAACAGGTGGGTGTTCCAGATCGTCAGCAGGAAGCGGCGGACGACGTCGGCGAGCAGGTCGTTGCTGACCCGCCGGTTCACCCACGGGTTGCCCTCGGCGAACATCAGCCAGCGCAGCGCGTCCGCGCCGTGCCGCTCGACCAGTTCCCACGGGTCGAGCACGTTGCCCGCTGACTTCGACATCTTGCGCCCGTCCTCGTCCACGATGTGGCCGAGGCACAGGCACGTCCGGTACGAGCTGTCGCCGAAGAGCAGGGTGGATTCGGCCAGCAGCGTGTAGAACCAGCCGCGGGTCTGGTCGATCGCCTCGCAGATGTAGTCCGCGGGGTAGTGGCGTGCGAAGTCCTCCTGGCCCTGGTGGGGGTAGCCCCACTGCGCGTAGGGCATCGCGCCCGAGTCGAACCAGGCATCGGCGACGTCGGGAACACGCTGGGTCCGGCCCCCGCAGGAGGGGCAGGGGAACGTGACGGCGTCCACGTAGGGGCGGTGCGGGTCGAGGTCGGACCGGTCCTCGCCGGTCAGCTCCGAGAGCTCCGCCCGGGAGCCGACCACCTCGAGGTGGCCGCAGTCGTCGCACCGCCAGAACGGCAGCGGTGTCCCCCAGTACCGGTCGCGCGACAGCGCCCAGTCGACGTTGTTCTCCAGCCAGTTGC
>CAYVJT010000087.1:12439-14631 GCA_964451855.1 uncultured Actinomycetota bacterium | reverse complement strand
TCGGGTTCTCGATGGAGAAGCCCGACGCCTCGAGGGACTCCTTCCAGTCGATCACGGTGCCCTGCAGGTAGGGCGACGACATCTTGTCCACCCGCACCTTGATGCCGTGGTGGGTCTCCTCGAGGTCGCCGTCGAGTTCCCGGTCGTCGAAGAAGAGCGCGTACCGGAACCCGGCGCAGCCGCCGGCCTGGACCGCAACGCGCAGGGCGATGTCGTCGACGTCGGGCTGGTCGGCGAGGAAGCTCCTCACCTTCTCGGCCGCGGTCTCCGTCAGCGAGATCGTCGCGGTGTCGCTGCTCTGGACGGTGTCGGCGCTCAAGCTCGGCTCCTCGTCGTGCTGCCTCTGTCGGGCTGGCCCTGCCGGGCTGGCCCTGTCGGGGGTGCTGTGGGTCGCGGCGGAGGGACGGTCGGGATCGACCTCCCAGGGTACGACCCGCTGGTGGTGCCGGCCACGTCGCGACAGGCACCGGGCTGTGGGGGGAGTGTATCGACGTACCCGCCCACGTCGATGACCTCGTCGGGACCTCGCGAGGACGTCACCAGGCCAACGACAGCGGCACGGGACCGTCACGCGACCGCCGAGCGACGGTCAGGCGTCCAGAACGACGGCCTCATCGGCGAGCCTCGCAGCACCCGAGCGCACGTCCCCCGCGGGGTCCGCTCCGGGGCCGGCCGGCGACGCCGCCACCGTCGCAGCGAGCCGCTCGGCCCCCTCGCGTGCCTGACCGACGACGGCCATGACCGGGATGCCGCGAGCAACCGCGAGCTCCTGGACGCTGCCGACCACCTTCCCCTGGAACGAGGTGGCGTCCAAGCGCCCCTCCCCCGTGATCACCAGATCGGCGCCGTCGAGCGTCTCCGGGAGCCGGGCGAGCGCCGCCACCGATCGGGCGCCGGGTTCGAACCGCGCGTCGAGCGCACAGGCCAGTCCGAACCCCAGCCCGCCTGCGGCTCCGGTGCCGGACCGATCACGGACCCGGGCCCCGTCGGCGAGGTCGCGCTCAGCGACATCGGCCCAGATCGTCAGCGCCGAGGACAGCTGCTCGACCTCCGCGTCATCCGCACCCTTCTGCGGGCCGAACACCCGGGCGGCGTCGGCGAGCACGGTCGTCACGTCCGACAGCAGGACCACCTCGACGTCGTCGAAGCTCGCGCTCCACCCGCGGTCCGCGGACGCGACACGGTGCAGGTCCTCGCCACCGATCTTCAGCCCGGAGCCGTCCCCGACACGCAGGCGGAAACCGAGACCCATGAGGGCACCGGTCCCCCCGTCGACGGTCGCGGAGCCACCGAGCCCGATGAGGATGCGGTGTGCGCCCGCCTCCCGAGCGGCGTCGAGCAGCTGGCCGACGCCGTAGGTCGTGGTCCGCATCGGCGTACGCTGCTCCTCGGGCACCAACGCCAGCCCGCACGCCAGCGAGGAGTCGATCACCGCCGTCCCGTCGTCGCGCAGCAGCCAGTCGGCGTCACGCGGCTGCCCGAGGGGACCTGCGACCTCGACGCTGAGACGCCGGTCTCCGGGGCCGGTCACCACGTCGAGCAGCCCTTCGCCGCCGTCCGACAGCGGCACCGCGACCACCTCGTCGTCCGGTCGGCGATCGCGCCATCCGGCGGCGATGGCAGCTGCGGCCTCACGGGCCGACAGCGTGCCGCCGAACCCGTCGGGCGCCACGACGACCTTCACCCCTGCACCTCCTGGTTCGACGGTGGAGCCTACAATCGTCCGGCGCGGCTCCCGACGCTGGCGCGATGCACGCGAGGAGGACCAGGAGGACCAGGAGGACGAGGTGGCCGCACCCGTGTGGACGACCGTGGTCGCCTACGACACCCCCTTCCTCGCGCAGCTGGCGACCGAACAGCTCGACGAGGCGGGCATCACGTCACGGCTGTTGTCCGACAGCGGCGGCGAGACGCTGCCGCACATCTCCTTCGCCACCGGCGGCTACCGCGTGCAGGTCACCACGGAGGACGAGCCGGCGGCGCGGGAGATCCTGGCGGCCCTGGACGAGCAGCCGCTCGGGGACATCGACGTCGGCGAGTTCGAGGACGACGACGGTGTGCAGCCTCCGCAGCTCGGCAGCTCGACATCCTCCCGCGGGGACGCCTCGCGGCCGTCGCCCATCGTCCTGGTGGGCGTTGCGGCCGTGATCCTCGGAGCGGTGGCCGTGGCCATCGGTCTCACCGGTTGGCCG
>CAYVJT010000087.1:2468-12339 GCA_964451855.1 uncultured Actinomycetota bacterium | reverse complement strand
TGCGGCCGTGATCCTCGGAGCGGTGGCCGTGGCCATCGGTCTCACCGGTTGGCCGCTGTAGGAGCGAGGAACCTGGCCCGGTCACCACCGGACGTCCTTGGCTGCGGGCATCTGGGTGGCCAGACTGTCGGTGTTGTTGTGTTCGGGGTGATGATGGCCTCAGGGGCCCAGGATCCGTTGATCGAGGCCACGATGGAGTCGTCCCCACCCACGATGGGGACCTTGGCCCACACCCGAAGGGCCGCGGTGGGCGGCCACGACGCTTCGCAAGGTCCGTGGTCGACGGTTCTCGGTCCGGGGTCGGGGGTGGAGCGAATGCCCCGGTGACAGGTGACGGACGGCCCTACGTCGACGCGGCTCGCCGCACGAGGCTGTCACGGTGTGGTCGACGGCCCTGATCTCGAGCGGCCGCGTGCGCCCGATCGTCCCAACCCCAGCGAGGAGATGTCCGTGCACGTGGTCGTCGTGGGCGCGGGGATCAGCGGTGTCGCAGCTGCGCGCGAGCTGACAGCCCGGGGTGCGTCGGTGACGGTGCTCGAGGCCCGCGACCGTGTCGGCGGTCAGCTCCACGCGGTGGACGTCGGTGGCATGACGGTAGATGTCGGCGCCGAGGCGCTGTTCACTGCCGCGCCGGAGCCGCTGGACCTGATCACCGACCTAGGGTTGGACGACGAGGTGGTGGCCGCTGCGCGGGGCACGACCTGGATCGCTTCGGAGCGTGGTCTCCGGCCGCTGCCCGCGGGGTTCGGGCCCGCGGGTCCGACCCGCCTGTGGCCGATGGTCACCTCACGGGTGCTCTCGCCCTTGGGGATGGTCCGCGCCGGTCTCGAACCTCTCGTTCCGGCGGCCCGGTCAGACAGCGATGTCTCCGTGGGTGGCTACCTCGGCCGGCGGTTCGGTCGGGAGCTGACGGAGCAACTCGTCGACCCGCTGCTCGGTGGGCTGCACTCGGGCGATGTGGGGCGGTTGAGCTTGAAGGCCGCGACCCCGCAGCTGGCTGCGTTGGCTGGCCGTCATCGCTCCTTGCTGCTGCGTCGTCGGCCGAAGCCGCGTCCGGGACCTGCCTTCGTGACGTTGCGCGAGGGGTTGGCTTCCCTGCCGAGGCGGTTGCTCGGGTCGCTGGACGGTGTCGAGGTGCGGCTCGACAGTGCCGTCGCCGCGGTCGAGCCCGCCGGCACCCGCAAACGGGTGCACACGACGGAAGGGGCCACCTTGGATGCTGACGCCGTGGTGTTGGCCCTCCCGGCAACGGCCGCAGGGCAGGTGGTGGCGGACTCGAGCCCGTCCGCGGCCGCGGAGCTGGCGTGCCTGCGCACCGCCTCGGTCGCCGTGGCGGTACTGGCCTTCCCGGGTGTCGCGGCTGCCACGCCTGCTCTGGCCGGCACCGGGGTGTTGGTGCCCAGCGGACAGGATCACCTGCTGAAGGCGGCGACGTTCCTGTCGAGCAAGTGGCCCCACCATGCCGAACAGGGACGCGTCCTGATCCGGGCCTCGGCCGGACGGGCGGGTGACGAGCGCGCGGCGCAACTGGATGACGACGCGCTCGTGGAGCAGCTCGTCGACGAGCTTGGTGCGTTGACCGGGCTCTGCGAGGACCCCACCGATGTCCGCCTACATCGTTGGCCCTCGACCATGCCGCAGCTCGAGGTCGGACACCACGAGCGGCTGGAGCGAGCCACCGGTGCGCTGCGCCACGATCTGCCCGGCGTCGCCCTGGCGGGGGCTCCCTACCACGGTCCCGGCCTGTCTGCCTGCATCCGTTCGGGTGCCAGGGCTGCCGGCCGGGTCATCGACCACCTCGAGGAGCGAGCCACATGATCGACCAACCTGTCAGTCAGCCCGCGAACGCGCGGGGACGCACCGCGGTGCGGACCCTGCGTCACGACCCGTCGCGGCGCCCCTTCCTGGTGATCTGGGAGGTGACCCGCGCCTGCGGATTGGTGTGCCGTCACTGTCGTGCCGACGCGCAGCACGACCCGCATCCGTTCCAGCTGACCACCGAGCAGGGCTTCGGGCTCCTCGACGACATCGCCGCTTTCGGTGCGCCCAGCCCGATGATCGTGCTCACCGGCGGCGACCCCTTCGAACGTGAGGACCTCGCCGAGCTGGTCGCCTACGGCAGAAAGCTCGGGTTGAGCATGGCACTGGCACCGTCGGTGACCCCTCGGGCGACCCCTGAGCGGTTGGCCGAGATGGCCGCCGCCGGAGCCAAGGCGGTGTCGATCTCGCTCGACGGTGCGGCGTCCGCCACCCACGACGGGTTCCGTGGGATCGAGGGCGTGTACGACGCCACCCTGGACACCTGCCGGATCGTCACCGGGCTCGGCATGCGCCTGCAGATCAACACCACGGTGACCGCCAGCAACCTCGTCGAGCTCCCCGACATCCTGCGTCGTGTCGTCGACCTCGACGCCTTCCTGTGGAGCGTGTTCCTGCTGGTACCGACCGGCCGCGGCGGAGAACTCGAGCAGCTCACCCCGGACGTGGTCGAGGACGTGCTGCACTGGCTGGTCGACGTCGGCCGCCACGTCGCCGTCAAGACCACCGAAGCGCCCCACTTCCGTCGAGCCGTCCTGCAACGTCGAGGCAGCCAGGGCCAGGACCCGGTGGAGGCGTTCGGCCTCGGCCCGACCTACCGATGGCTGCGCAGCGAGCTCGACGAGCTGCTCACCGAGCACGACCTGCCGACCCGCACGCCGCGGCCACCGCTGGACATCAACGCCGGACGCGGGTTCGTGTTCATCGACCACGTCGGTGCGGTCTACCCCAGCGGGTTCCTGCCCATCCCCGTCGGTTCGGTCAAGGACACGCCGCTGCCCGACATCTACCGGGACGCACCCCTGCTCCGATCGCTCCGTGACCCCTCCCTGCTGCACGGACGCTGCGGTCGATGCGAGTTCCGGGCCGTGTGCGGTGGGTCGCGCTCCCGTGCCTACGCCGTCACCGGCGACCCACTCGGCGAGGAACCCGACTGCGTCTACCAGCCCGACGGCGGCGCGTTGGTCGGCACCGACACCTTCGGCTAGCCAGCTCGACGACAGCCAGGGCCACTCGGCTGCTCGATGCGGCATCGGCTCGGCGTGGCGCTCCAGATCGTCAGGGGCACTCGCCACGAACCGCTAGCTTCCCGGCCCAACTGGCGGCCGTTCCGATCGCGGTCGCCGTGGTCATGCTGGGTGCGGCGGTCGCCGGATGGTTCCGCACCTCGGTGCTGCTGCGACCTCTCGACTGACACGCGGCCCCGTGGGACGTCAGGGCTGGCGTGCTGTCGGCATCGCCCCGCGTCCGGGATAGCGACTCCGACGCGCAGCGGGTCGCTTCGCGGTGGGGCGTCAGGGGGTGGTGATCCCTCGATCGGCCGCTCGGATCCGGATCGATGGACCGGTTCTGGCACGTCCCCGGAGAACCGCGCTAGTCAGCGGCCAGCTTCCTGGGCGGCAGGTTGCCAGGAGGGTCCCAGCAAACGAGCCGGCCGCTGAGCGGTAGGGCAGCACATGACACCCACTGGCCCGGTGCAACGAGCTGACGGCCCGCTCGTTGCGGAGCGGGCCGTCAGCCTGTCAGTGCCTCGGAAGTTGCGGGTCTGCTGTGGTCAGCTTCCGGCGGGCGCGTCGGCCCGGTCACCGCTGGCCTGCGCGGACTCCTTATCGGTGAGCGCCAGCGCCAGCATGGCGATGGACAATACGGCGATGACGAGCAGCGTCCAGGTTGGCAGGTAGTAGGTGAAGCGGGTCTCTACCCCTGACAGCTGCACGATCGTCTCGTAACCGGAGGGGATCCCGGCGATGTCCCCACCGATGGAGCTGGTGACCATCGACCAGTGGAAGCCTGCGAGGGCGACCATCCCGTAGAAGGCACTGACGACCTTGCTGCGCCACAGGGCCTCGCCGAGCATCCAGCGGATGCCGAGGAAGATCAGGTAGGTCACCACCAGCAGCGCTGCGGTGAGCAGCTTGTTGCGCATGACCGGGCTGTTGATCGCTGCGGCGGGCGCCCAGATCGTGAATCCGGTGATGATCGCGGCGAGGCTCATGAGCAGCCCGACGACGACCGCCCAGAGCGCGGTCCGGTCGGAGGCGACGGCGAGCGGAGAGCGGGGGTCGCGGTCACGCCACTGCAGGACGATCCGCACGATCACCGCGAGCAGCGCGAAGAACAGCAGCCCGTTGAGCAGGCCGGTCGTGATGGCGTGGAATGCGGGAGGCATCAGGCGCCCTCCTCGGTGTCGTTGGTGCCGGCGGCTGCGACCGCGCGGTCAGGTGGATCGAGGTTGCGTCCGAGCCGGATCACCGCGACCGACGCGGCGATGATGAACAGGATCCACACCAGCCCGGTCCACAGCCACTGGCTGATGATCTCAGAGCGGAACTCCGACTCCAGCGCGTAGTAGCCCATGTCCTCGACGTCGTGAGCGACCGAGAAGGGTGTGCCACCTCTCATCGCGCCCGCGCCGGCGTGCTGGTCCGGGTTGGTCAGGTAGTCCCAGGCGATGACACCGGGGTAGAACAGGGTGGTGGTCGTGGGTTCGATCGCGTCCCAGTCGGGGCGGTCACCGTTGAACCGCTGCGCCTCGATGTCGGCGTCACGGCCGAGCCCGAGACTCAGGGGCATGCCGATGAAGTGCCAGCGGTTCCCGGTGAACCCCGAGTGGACGGCCGGGGCCAGGTGGTAGAGGCCGAACTCCTCGAGGACCTTCTGCTCACCTGCCGCGCCCGTGTCGCGTGCCCGCTGCAGCTCAACGTCCCAGCGGCCCTCTTGGGCGATCCCCTGGGCGAAGATCTCGCCGCGGGGGCCGGCGGGCTCGGAGAGGAACCGCCGCGGGATGGCGTCACCCTCCTGCCAGTCATGGTCCGGGTCGAAGGGGACCGAGTTCTCGGGCGACAGGAAGTAGTGGTCATCCTGGGTGTACTCGAGCGCAAGTACCCGGTCCCAGTCCATGGCGTACTGGCCGGTCGCATCCGGGTCGAACATGTACTCGGGCGTCTCGGTGTCGCTGTCGAAGTTCGTGGAGTGGACGCCGTCACCGTCGTCGCTGATGCGGTGATCGAGGATGTACTGGCTGTCGCTGAACCCGATCGGGTTCGACCGGTGCCCCCGCCAGTGCCACAGGTCGAGGAAGTATCCGGCGCCCTGGAGTTCGGCGAGCTCGTCGTCGCTGCGTCGGGTGCGCCAGTCGGTGGGATCCTCCATCGTGCCCGGGAGCATCTTGCGGAGGTCGTCGGTCCCCTCACCGAAGATGGCTTCGACCTCGTCCTCGTCCTGGTCCTCCGGGCTCATGGCCCGGGTGAAGCTGAACACGGTCATGAAGCCGCCGTACTGCTCGAACCGGTCCACGGACCCGTCGTCGAGCAGGAAGGTGACCCGGTCCTCGTTCATCGGCAGGCCCGAGCCGTCGGCATCCCCGCCGTAGCGGACCCACTCGCCTCCCTCGTAGACGAGGAAGTCGTGGTTGATGCTCGGCGCGTCGGTCTCCCAGCCGAACCGGAAGAACACGTCCTCGTCGTTGTAGGCAGCCTGGATGTCCAGGTCGAGGAACAGCTCGTCGGGCTCGGGCTGGACCGTACCGAACGCTCCTTCAGTGCCGTCACGAACGCCGGAGGAGGCGAACGCCAGCGAGAGCACGGCGACGACCACCACCCCGACGATGACTGCGATGAGCTTGCTGCTTCGCCCCATGCGACGACCTCCGTGGACGTTCGTGCGCGCGGGCCATCCGGTCGCGCGGCTGGTTGGGCTCGGCTGATTGGGCTGGCGTGAGTCTGGTCGCCGGGCCGCGCCGGCGCCACAGACCCCAGACCCGTCGTGGTACGCCGAAGGACCCTACCCTCGACGAGGCCCTAGTACCTGTCAGCACCTCGGACGGGACGAGTCCTGTCGCTATCGGTCCTGGCACGGTCGGTCACGTCGTGGGACTGAGCCGGCCGTCGGAGATGTGGACGACCCGGTCAGCCTGTGCGGCGATGAGGGGATCGTGGGTGACGACCAACCCCGCCCGGTTCCCCTCGTGGACGGCTGCTGCCACCAACTCGACGACCTGCTGTCCGCGGTCGGCGTCGAGGTGCGCGGTCGGCTCGTCCGCGAGGAGCACCGGCGGATCGACCAGGAGCGCCCGCGCGATGGCAACCCGCTGGCGCTCGCCGCCCGAGAGCGCCTGGGGCAGGTGGCCGGCACGGCCGGCCAGCCCGAGCTCCTCGAGGAGTTCGCGCGCGCGCCGTTGGGTCGCCTGCCGAGGCATCCCGGCGAAGGTGCCCACGGTGGCGATGTTCTCCTCGGCAGAGAGGAACGGCACCAGGCCGGCCGTCTGGAAGACGAACCCGATCCGGCGGGCTCGCAGCTCGGTGCGTTCGCGCTCGTCGAGCGAGCTGACGTCGATGTCCTCGATCCACGCGCGTCCCCGGGTCGGGGTCAACAGCGCGCCGAGCATCGACAGCAGCGTGCTCTTACCCGACCCGGAGGGCCCGACGAGCGCGACCAGCTCCCCGGCGCGGATCGTGAGGTCAACGTCCGCGACGGCGGTGACCGAGGCGGGACCGTCACCGTAGATCTTGGTGCATCCCTCGGCTCCCACGATCCCCGCGCCGGCCCGTTGCTGCGGCTGATCACTCATCCGACGTCCTCCTGCATGACGGTCGCGGGTTCGAGCCGCGCCACACGACGCAGCGCGACGGTAGCCCCGGCCGCACTCGCCACCAGCAGCGCTGCGGCGACGGTCGCAACGACGCTGGGACGCAACGCCAGTGGCATCGCGTCCGGCACGACCTGGGCGAGGGCGAGGGTCGCGAGCGTGCCACCGGCGGTGGCGATGGCCCACAGCGCGAGGACCTGCGTGAGCAGCATCACGACGAGCATCCGCGGGGAGGCACCGACGGCACGAAGCGTGGCGAGCGCCGGACGTCGCTCGGCGACGAGCAGCGTGAACAGCAGGCCCATCACCATGCCGACCACGGCGACGGCCAGTGCCACGATCACCGAGAAGGTGGACCGTTGCACGTCGACGCCAGGGATCGCGTCGAGGGCGACCGGCAGCGGGACCGCGTCGACAGCGATGCCCTCTACGTCGTCGTCGACGTCCAGCAGGTCGAGGATGTCCTGGTCGAGGTCGGCGAGCTGGGCCTCGATCGTCGCCGCGACCTCCTCGTGGTCCGCGCCCGAGCTCAGCTGTACCACGGTGGCGCCGACGAGCGTCTCGGACCAGCCGGCTTCGGGGAACGCGCTCGCGCGCACCCGCGCCCACAGATCGTGAGGCACCCACACCGTCGGCTGCTGGAGGAACATCGTGTCCCGCACGAACCCGACGATCTCCACCTCCCGGTCCCCGGCGAGGGTGACCGTGTCGCCCAGCGAGAGTCCCCGGTCGCGCAGCCGGACGTCCGCGGCGGCGATCCCGGGCTCGCCGTCCAGCGGGACGCGGCCTTCGACGACGTGGCTCGGTTCCGCCGGCGTCCGCGCGGTGTAGCCGACCACGGTGATCCGGTAGCGGGCATCCCCGCTGCTGAGGCTCGACGGCAGCAGGCCGATGGTCCCGGTCCGCCGCACTCCGTCGACGAAGATCAGCGAGCCGCCCAGGGGGGCCGGTACGCGGCTTCGGAGCAGCTGCAGGCGGGCCTCCTCGTTGAACACCACCAGGTCGGCATCGAGCGAGCGCAGCACACCGGTGCTGTCGCGCTCCAGCGCGTCGGCGAGCCCCGCCAACGTCAGCGTAAGCAGCACCAGCACCACAAGCGCCGCCGCCGACGTCCACAGCCGCCGCCACGTGCGTCTCAGCTCCGCGAGCCCGAGGTCGATCCCGTCGCGGATCACGTCCGTCGCCCCAGCGCGGCGACCGGGTCCAGAGTGCGCAGGCGCCGCACCGCGACCGACACCGACAGCGCCGCGACCACCGTGGTCACCACGCCAACGACCACCCACAGGCGCGGAGACAGGCTCAGCGGTACCCGGGCCGGCAGGAGCACCGCAGCGACACCGACCACGCCACCGGCAACCAGGTTGCTCACCGTGGTGACCAGGATGACCTGGGTCAGCATCGCCGCCGCCAACGTGCGGGGTGGGGCTCCCACGGCACGCAACACCTCGAGCGACCGCCGACGCCCGGCGAGGCTGACGAGGAAGAACAGCCCCACCACGGCGCTGACCGCCAGCAGCGCGACCACCGTCGCCGTCGCGAAGCTCGCACGCACGCCGGCCACCCCGGGCAGTCCGGCCGCGAGATCCGCCGGCCGTTCGGCGGCCAGCGGCGCGCCGGTCCCCTCGATCCGCGCGATCACCTCGTCGACGTCGGCGCCGGCCGACGTCCGCACCCCGATGAGGGTGGGCTCAACCTCGTCCGCGTCAGGGTAGGTCGCATCCAGCGTGGCCTCCCACTGCGCGTAGGTCACCACCACGGTCGGGATGCTCGCGAACCGCCGGGCCTCGGTGAGACCGACCACCTCGAGCTCGTCCCCGGTGTCGGCGATCCGGAAGGTGCTGCCGATCCGCAGTCCGAGATGGGCGTCGGCGAGATCCACCACCGCCTCGCCCTGACCCTGCGGCGCACGACCCTCGACGACCTCTGGCGCTCCCGGCCCGTCGGGGCCAATGCCCCACAGCGACACGTCGTACAGGTCACCACCGATCCGGCCGCCGACCCGGGCCTCCCCGATCGGGCGAGCATCCTCGACGCCATCGAGGCCCGCCACGGTCGCCACGTGCTCCCGCTCGATCCGGCTGGCCTGGATCGCGCCCTCCGCCCCCGCAGCCAACACCAGCAGATCCGCCGAGCTGTTGGCGACCGCACCGTTGAGATCACCCACGTGGCTCGTCCCGATCCCGCTGAAGGCGAGCACCAACGCCGACAGCAGCGTGACGGCAAGCCCCAGCGGCGCGAAGCGCCCCGGACGTCGACGCAGCTCTCGAAGACCAAGCACCACAGCCAACTCCACACGGTGGACGGACTCAGACCAGCCAGCTGCCACACCAGTGGCCCCGCCAGCCGGGGCCGCTGCGCCAACAGCCTCGCACGTCACCCGTCCGTGCAACGCATCCACACGTCCCACCCCCCACGGGACCGCGACCACCAGCCCGCGGGACCAACGACCCTGAGCCGCGGCATCGTGCAACCCACCAGCGACAGCGGACACCCGGCCACAACAGGCGACTGCGGGCGTGTTGCACTGGTTCCAGACGGGGAACGAGAAGGCCAGCTACTGGCCAGCGCCTGAAGGTCAGAAGTACTGTTGAGCAACCGACCCCGTTCGTTCCCGACGCTCCCGATCCCGAAGGTGGGACATGAACGCAACCCTCGGATCATCGCCGTCGCGGCCATCATCGCTCTCGTCGCCGGCCTGTCGCTGGGTTTCGCCTCGACCGGCGTGATCGAGAACGACCACGACAGGAACATCGATATCCCGAACGAGCTCACGATGGAGCTCGACCTGATGGTCGCCTACAACGACGACGACATCTTCTTCCGCTACCAGTGGGACACCGACACGCCCCACTTCTACCACGACTACCTCGTCTACGAGGGGGCGAGTGGGTGCGCTACGGCCACTCGCCGATCGGCACCGATCCGAACCACACGTACGAGGATCGGCTCACGATGCTGGTCGACGACGGCAGCGTCGACGGGTTCCGTGAGTACGGCGGGTACATGACCATCACCGACAACGAGATGCGCTTCTACACCGACGACGCCGACCCGGACGAGGTCGAGTCGATCCTCGGCGAGGGCCGGGACGACGTGCGCAAGTTCCTGCCGGAGACCCGGACCGACCAGGACGACTGGCGGACCCTGCGTGATGACGACGAGCTGGAGCACATGCGCGAGGAGGGGTACTTCCTCGACCTGTGGCACTGGCGGGCCTACCGCTCGAACCCGATCGGCTGGTCCGAC
>CAYVJT010000087.1:0-2368 GCA_964451855.1 uncultured Actinomycetota bacterium | reverse complement strand
CCTCGACCTGTGGCACTGGCGGGCCTACCGCTCGAACCCGATCGGCTGGTCCGACGATCAGCTCGTGTTCGACTACCGGATCAGTGACGAAGGTGTCGGTCCGTGGTTCACCAACTGGGACGACGACACCGGGGCGCCCCAGTACATGTTCGACCCCGATGCCACGGGGCAGTACGCGATGGAGTGGGACCGCGTCCTGGACCTGGACTACACCCAGGACGACTACTACTACCTGTCGGACGACATCATCGTCCCCTTCGACCAGGATCGCGACTGGCAGGAGGACGACGTGATCCCGCGTCGGATCCTCCGCGAGCCAGAGGGGTCACGCGGGTGATCTTCGCCCAGGGGATCGCCCAGAACGGCCAGTGGAACCTGGAACTGCAGCGCGCGTTGGACACCGGCTACCCGCTGGACGACAAGGCCATGAGCCACCTCGGGCTGTACGACATCGCCTTCGCGGTCCACGCGAACGCGACCGGCAGCCGCTGGCACTACGTGTCCTTCCCCTCCACGTTGGGGCTGGGGCGTGATGCCCAGATCGAGGCTGCGAGGTTCAGTGGCGACCAGCCGCCGTGGGACGACTACGAGTGGCAGACGATCACCCTGTTCTACCCCGGCCAGATGGGCTACAACCATGCGGCCAGCGACAGCCACGCGGGCGTGGGGGAGGTCCGAGAGCGGGTCGGGATCCGCGCTGGGCACAGCGAGGAGGAGCTGGCGAGCTACGCGGTGGAGGGGGAGTTCCGCGAGCAGATCCTCTCGCAGTGGTGGTTCACCGACTTCACGTGGCTGTTCTTCGTGATCGCGACGAGCGTGGCGGTGGCGATGCTGACCCGAGGACGTCGCAACGGCCAGGAGGTTGACGCATGAGGCCCGCCTACCACACGATCGTCGTCAGTCTCGTCACCGGCCTGTTCTTCTTCACGATGCTGGCGGTGCTGCTCCGGCTGGTCCTGCGCTGGCAGGGCAAGGACGACTCACCCTTGGCCGTCGCGGCGGATCGGGCTGCACTCGCCGCGGCCGGGCTGGGGGTCGCGTTGAACGCCGTCGGGATCGTGACCGGGTTCCTGATCTGGCCCTTGGAGGCCACGTTGCGCAGTTCGCTCATGCGGAACAGGTTCCTCACCGCGTTCCTGGTGCTGGCCTTCTGGGGCTCGTACTTCGCGGTGCGCTTCAAGCGAGGACCGGAGATGTGGCACAGCATGGCCATGTCCGTCTACGCGTTCATGCTGGCTGCGTCGGGGTTCGCCTTCGGGATGATCACCAACTCGATCGGCGGTGACGCCGCAGGCAACCCCAGCGGGTTCGAAGGCATCGTCCGGATCTTCGCGGTCGAGACCCGGGCCACCTTCTACCTGCCGACCTGGCTCAACCTGACCATCATCGTGCTCGGCATCGTCGCGGTGGTGATCGCGGTGACGGGGCGAGACAGCGGCGAGGAACGTCGCGAGGTCGAGTCCGAGGCCTGACCCCCTCAGGCACGAGTCAGCTGGGGCCCCGCCGAACGGCGGGGTCCCAACCTCGTGGCCGTGCGCGAGCCGATCAGCGGCTCACCCCAGCCGTGGTCGAAGGATCGGCCAACCGGCCGTCCCGGAGGTGCAGCGACCGTGTCGCGGAAGCCGCCATCCGCTCGTCGTGGGTGACCATGACCACGGCGACGTCGCGCCGTCGGGCCTGCTCGGCCAGCATCGCCACGACCTCCTCGCCCCGGTCGGTGTCCAGGCTCGCGGTCGGCTCGTCGACCATCAGCACGGACGGATCGTTGAGCAGGGCCCGAGCCACGGCGACGCGCTGACGTTCACCGACCGACAGGGCAGACGGCAGGTGGTCCTGACGGTCGGCCAGCCCCAACTCGTCGAGCAGCTCCTCGGCGCGCTGCTGGAGGCGGTGCTTCCCCGGGTTGCCAGCGAGCAGGCTGCCGGTGACCTCGAGGTTCTCCCGAGCGGTCAGGTAGGGCAACAGGGTGTGCGTCTGGCACACGAAACCGACCTCGCGGGCCCGCAGCTCGCTCAACGCAGCCGGACGCAGGTCCGCCAGCCGTACATCGCCGATGGTCACCTCGCCTGCGGTCGGCGTCAACAGCCCACCGAGGATGGACAGCAGCGTCGTCTTGCCGGATCCGGAGGGACCGAGCACCGCGACGAACTCCCCGGACGCCACGCTCAGGGACACCTCGTCCACGGCGAGCACGGCCGTGTCCCCGGACCCGTAGCGGTGCGAGACCCTGAGCCTGCAGTGACGACACGCCGGTCCTTCCGATGACCTGGCCGATGACCTGGCCGATGACCTGGCCGATGACCTGGCCGATGATCTGGCCGGGTGGTAGCCGCGAGCGTAGTGGCCGATCCGTCGTAGCTCCCCGCGA
>CAYVJT010000086.1:0-14652 GCA_964451855.1 uncultured Actinomycetota bacterium | reverse complement strand
TCAGGGTGCTCCAGGAGTGGTTTCCGTCGCAACGGTCCCTGGTAGTTGCTAGCGTTATCGTCGGCCGGACACCGCTGGGAGAGCGGACTACGGCTCGTGCACGAGCGCTCGTGCTCGAATGGACCTGAGGGAGATCGCCATGCCGATCGAGTCCAGTGGGCACAGTCGGGGCAACCCACGCCTGTACGAGCTGATCGAGGACTCCCCGAAGGACGGAGCCAGCCCGACGGTGTGGGCATGGCCGCAGATCATCGACCACCTCAAGGTTGCGAGCCAGCCGGTCCAGGGACCATGGCCGCCGCACCAGGAACCGCGACCGGATCCTGACGCCGAGTCGCTCCCGTTCGCGGTGCCCGATCGTCCACGGGCTGCACCCCCACGTGCGCCAGCCGATGACGCGCCGGGCTCCGCCGCGGAGACCGCCAGCCCCACCGTGGACACGCCCCCAACGGCCGGAGCCCCCCACCCCCGTGGCGACGACACCTCGCCGGAGGCCTAGCAACCACGCCGGCCCAGGGGCCGTGCCAGAGGAGGACCCTGTGTATCCACCGCGGTTCCGGTACGAGGCGCCTCGCTCACTCCACGAGGCGATCGACCTGCTCCAGGAGGGTGGCAGCGACGCCAAGATCCTCGCGGGGGGCCAGAGCCTCATCCCGATGTTGAAGCTGCGCTTCGCCTCCCCGGCGCTGCTGGTCGACATCAACAACCTGCCCGGGCTGGACCACCTCGTCCGCGATGACGACGGCACGATCCGGATCGGGGCGTTGTGCCGTCACGAGCACATCGAGCGCTCGACGTTGATCGCCCAGCATCAGCCGACGGTGGCCGCTGCGGCACCGCTTGTCGCCGACCCCATCGTCCGCACCCGCGGCACCTTCGTCGGGTCGGTCTGCCACGCCGACCCACAGGGTGACTGGGCAGCGTGCATGATCGCGCTCGACGGCGCCATCGTCGCCGAGGGCCCCGACGGCCGCCGAACGGTCCCCGCGAAGGACTTCGTGACCGGCCCGTTCCAGAACGTGCTCGGTCCGGCGGAGATCGCCGTCGAGGCGGTCATCCCACCACCTCGCGGTGAAGCACGCGGCGGCTACCTGAAGCTCGAACGGCGGATCGGCGACTTCGCGACCGCCGCGGTGGCTGTCGCGATCGACCTGGACCAGGGGCAGGTGGCCCGCGCTGGGATCGCCCTCGTCGGTGTCGGCGGTACGACGATCGACGCCCGTGAGGCTGCGGACGTGTTGGAGGGTGGAGCCATGACCGAGGAGGGCATCGACCGAGCCGCCGACCTGGCGGCCGAGGCCGCCCAGCCCCGCAGCGACCACCGCGGGAGCGCAGACTACAAGCGGCACATCGTGCGCACGTTCACTTCCCGGATCCTGACCAACCTCGATCGCGCGACCCAGAAGGTGGCCTGACATGTCGAGCCTGTTCAACGAGGTGATGCCCGCCGGGGGCGACGACGTCCCGACCCGTCGCGTGACGATCACCGTGAACGGCGAGGCGAGGACGGCGGACATCGAGCCCCGCCTCCTGCTCGCCCACCTGCTCCGGCAGGGCCTGAAGCTCACCGGCACGCACACCGGCTGTGACACCACCAACTGTGGTGCCTGCACCGTGCTGTTCGACGGGCGACCCGTGAAGAGCTGCACGATGCTCGCCGTGCAGGCGGACGGCCACGAGGTGACCACGGTCGAAGGGCTGGCCTCCCCGAGCGGACTGCACCCGATCCAGGAGGGGTTCAAGGACGAGCACGGCCTGCAGTGCGGCTTCTGCACCCCCGGGATGATGATGGCGGCCAAGGCGCTGCTGGATGAGAACCCGTCCCCGTCGGAGGAGGACGTCCGCTGGTCCCTGGCCGGCAACCTCTGCCGCTGCACCGGCTACCAGAACATCGTCAAGGCGGTGCTCTGGGCGGCGGAACGGATGGGCGGGACCGATCCGGGGGATCACCCGGAACCTGATGCGGAACCCGACCCGGGGCGCGACCCGCAGGAGGCCTCCTGACATGGCGATCGACGAGATCAAGATCGGCGGGATGGGGGCGCGGCAGCGGCGCGTCGAGGACAACCGCTTCATCCGCGGCAAGGGCAACTACGTCGACGACATCGTCCTGCCGGGGATGCTCCACATGGAGATCCTGCGCAGCCCCCTCGCGCATGCCAGGATCCGCTCCATCGACGTCTCCAAGGCGTGGGCGATCCCCGGGGTCCGCCTGGTGCTGACCGGCGAGACGCTCGCGGCCCGCAACCTCGCCTGGATGCCGACCCTGTCCTACGACACGCAGGCGGTGTTGGCCACCGACAAGGTCCGGTTCCAGGGCCAGGAGGTGGCGGCGGTCGTCGCCGACGACCCCTACATCGCGAAGGACGCCGTCGAGGCGATCGTCGTCGACTACGAGCCGCTGCCGGCCATCGTCAACCCGGATCAGGCGATGGCGGAGGACGCCCCGTTGATCCGTGATGACAAGGCCAACCAGCCCGACAACCGCATCTTCGACTGGGAGGTCGGTGACCGGGAGGGCACCGACCAGGCCTTCGCCGAGGCCGATCACGTCTCGAAGATCGAGATGCACTACCCGAGGTCCCACCCGTCCCCGATCGAGACCTGCGGCTCGGTGGCGGACTTCGACCGCTCCACGGGCAAGCTCACCGTCTACATGACCACGCAGGCGCCCCACATCATCCGAGCGGCGGTGGCCATGGTCGCCGAGCTCCCGGAGCACCAGATCCGGATCATCTCGCCGGACCTCGGCGGTGGCTTCGGCAACAAGGTGCCGGTCTACCCCGGCTACGTGGTCGCCATCCTGGCCTCGATCCTGGCCGAGCGGCCGGTCAAGTGGATCGAGGACAAGACCGGCAACCTCATCTCCACCGGCTTCGGTCGTGACGTGTACCTCAAGGGTGAGCTGGCGCTCCGCAACGACGGGCGGATCCTGGGCGTGCGGATGCACACCACCTCCGACCACGGCGCCTTCTTCTCCGACGCCCAGCCCAGCAAGTTCAAGATCGGGCTGATGCACTCGGCGTTCGCCTGCTACGACATCCCGTCGGCGCACCTGACCGCCACCGGCGTCTACACCAACAAGGCCCCGGGCGGGGTCGCCTACCGCTGCTCGTTCCGCGTGACCGAGGCGATGTTCTTCCAGGAGCGGATGGTCCACGCGGCGGCAGACGAGCTCGGCATCGACCAGGCCGAGATCCGCCGGCACAACTTCGTCCGTGACGACGACTTCCCCCACCGCACCCCGTTCGGGTTCCTGACCGACTCGGGTCAGTACACCAAGTGTCTGGACCTCGGGCTCGAAGCGATCGACTACGAGGGCTTCCGGCGGGAGCAGGCTGCCGCGCGTGAACAGGGACGCCTGCTGGGCATCGGGATCTCCACGATGACCGAACCCTTGGGCGCAGGCAACAGCCGCGAGTACGACATCCTCGGCATCAAGATGTTCGACGCGGCCGAACTCCGGGTCCACATGACGGGGCGGGCGATCCTCCGCACCGGCGCGAAGACGCAGGGGCAGGGCCACGAGACCACCTGGGCGCAGATCGTGGCCCACGAGCTCGGCATCCCCGCCGACGACGTCGTGGTCGAGGAAGGTGACACCGACACGGCACCGTTCGGTATGGGCACCTACGCCTCGCGCAGCACCCCGGTCGCCGGCGCAGCCGTCTCGATGGTCGCCCGCAAGATCCGGGCGAAGGCTCGCAAGATCGCGGCCCACCTGCTCGAGGTCTCCGAGGAGGACGTCGAGTGGGAGCTCGGCCGCTTCTACGTCCGGAGCGCCCCGGATCGTGGGGTCACGATCCAGGAGTGCGCGATGGCCGCGTACAGCAACGTGCCGGACGGGATGGAACCGGGCCTCGAGAACCACGCCTACTACGACCCGCCGAACCTGACCTGGCCCTTCGCCGCCTACATCGTCACCGTCGAGGTCGACCCCGATACCGGCGTCTGGGATGTCCTGCGGGTGGTCGCCGTGGACGACTGTGGTGTGCGGATCAACCCGATGATCGTCGAGGGGCAGATCATGGGTGGTCTCACCGAGGCCTACGCCATGGCGTCGATGCAGTTCATCACCTTCGACGCCGACGGTAACTGCGTCGGCTCGAACTACATGGACTACCTCCTGCCGACGGCATGGGAGACCCCGGGCTTCGAACTGCACGAGGTCGTCACGCCGTGCCCACACCACCCGATCGGGGCCAAGGGCGTCGGCGAGTGCGCGACCGTCGGTGGCCCGGCGGCCTTCGTCAACGCCGTCATGGATGCGCTCAAGGACACCGGCGTGCGCAACATCGACATGCCGTTGCTCCCCGACCGTGTCCACCACGCCCTGACCACCGGCGAGGACGTCTCCGGAGCCCCGCCCGTCGATCCGGATGCGTCATGAACGCGGCACTCGACGGCTGGGCCGTGATGGAGCGGGCGCTGGAGCTCTCCCGCAAGGGCGAGGCGTTCGCGCTGGCCACCGTCGTCTGGCGCACGGCCCCTTCGTCGGGACAGGACGGCGCCCGCGCGATCGTCACGGCCGACGGCGAGGTGTACGGCTGGGTCGGCGGCGCCTGCGCCGAACCGGTCCTGATCCGTGAAGCACGCGACGTCATCGCGAGCGGCACGTCCCGGCTGCTGTGGCTCGGCCAACCCGACGAGCTCGACAGCCTGCACGTGCCGGACGGCGTCACCGCCGTGCCGATGGCCTGCCAGAGCGAGGGCGCGCTGCAGATCTTCATCGAACCGGCCCACGCGGCACCCCGGCTGGTCGTCGTCGGTCGTTCCCCGATGGCGGTGACCCTGACCCGCCTCGCCGAGGCGCTGGACTGGCGTGTGCACGCCGTCGAGGGCGACGAGCTGACCGACGACACGATCACGTCGACGTCGGTGGTCGTCGTCGCGACCCAGGGACATGGTGACGAGGACGTCCTCGAACGGGCCCTCGCGGCCGACCCGCAGTACGTCGGGTTGGTGGCCTCACGCCGGCGCGGGACGGCGGTCATCGACTACCTCGCCGACCGGGGGATCGACCGCGACCGGCTCGACCGCGTCCGGTTCCCGGTGGGTCTGGACCTCGGCTCCACCTCGCACCGGGAGATCGCCGTCGCCGTCCTCGCCGAGCTCGTCCAGCTGCGGGCCGCAGGCGAGCTGTCGTCACGCGCCGCCGCCGTCACGGTCCCCGACGTCGAGACCGCCGTCGACCCGGTGTGCGGCATGACCGTGGACGTCGACCCGTCCAACCACCCCTTCGAGCACGAGGGGCGGACCTACTACTTCTGCTGCCCCGGCTGCCGTCACGCCTTCGCGAAGGACCCGGCGGCCTTCCTCACGCAGGAGCTGACATGAGGATCACCGAGCGCATCGAGGTCGCCCAGCGGCCGGACGACGTCTGGGCGTACTTCCAGGACGTCCCCCAGGTGGCGGCTGCCCTGCCCGGCACCAACCTCACCGAGCAGGAGGGCGAGGACCGTTACCGCGGAGAGGTGGTGATCAGCGCTGGCCCGGTGAAGCTGGAGTTCGAGGGAGCTGCGGAGATCGTCGACCGTGACGAGGCACAGCGCACGATCCAGGTGGATGCGAGCGGAGCCGATCGCAAGGGACGCGGGCAGGCTGCTCTGGTGTTGGACGCGGCGCTGACGCCCAGCGGGAGCGGCACCACGATCGACATCGCGCTGGACCTGACCCTGTCGGGTCCGGCGGCGCAGTACGGCCGCGGGATGGTCTCCGACGTGACGGCCGTGTTGCTCGACGAGTTCGGTCAGAACCTCCAACGTCGCTTGACCGCCATCGCCGAAGGACGTGACCCCGACGACGTCGGGGGCGTGAAGCCCGCCAGCGGGCTGACCTTCGCCGTCCGGGCTGCCCGCCTCGCGCTGCTCCGGGTCTTCCGACGCTTCTTCCTGCCCTACGAGCCACCGCCCAGCCGTCGCGACGACCGATCGAGAAGGAAGGTGTCGCTATGACCCTCTGGTGGATCGGCAACCTGCTCCTGCTGCTCGTGGTCGTGCCGGTGCTCGTGGCGCTGCTCAGCCGCCTCCTCGGCGCGCTGGAACGCATCCGTGCCGCGGCCGACGATGCCCTCGACGGCGGGGTCGCCGTGATCGAGGAACTGGACACCGCCCCCGAACTGCTGGCCGAGACCGACCGCCAGGTCGCCGCCGTCGCCGACGGGGCCGTCCGCTACGCCGGCTCCGTCGCCAAGCTGCTGGGATAGGACGCGCGCATGCCAACCGTCGCCATCGTGACCCTCGTCATCGCCACGCTGATCATCGCGGCCGCGGCCCTCGGATTGATCCGCGTGATCCTGCACCTCGTCGCGATCCGCCGCTCCCTCGACGCGTTGGACGGCGGGGTCCAGCAGATCGTCGCCAAGACGAGCACCGTCCCGACGGTCCTGCCGTCGGTGAATGCCAGCCTTGCCCCGGTGCGTGAGTTCGCCGAGTCGATCCCGGAGGAGGGAGCATGATGACCGCCCTGGTCGCCACGTCCCACACCGGGTGGATCGTCGGCTACACGATCGGCGGGATCGTCGTCGTGGTCGTCGTCGCGCTGGTCGTCCCGATCCTGCTGCTCGCCCGCACGATCGGTCAGCAGGCTGCCCGGATCAACGACGGGCTCGCCGATGCCGTGACCAACACGGCCGCCCTCTCAGAGCTCGAGACCACGATCGCGTCCGCTGACGCCATCACCGCCGGCCTGAAGCGCGGCCGCACCCGGCTGGGAGGTTGACCATGGGCACCCTGTCATCTACCGAGGAAGCCCTGTGGTGGGGCGCGATCATCGCGGGGTTCGTGGTCGCGCTCGCCGTCGTGGGGCTGCTCACCATCCTGGTCATGCTGGTGCGCACGATCGACCAGCGTGTCATCGCGATCCGTGAGACGCTCACCCAGGCTGCGGAGAACACGGCGGACACGGCGCTGATCGAACGCACCGCCGCTGCCGTCGACGCGGTCCTCGAGGAGGGCCTGAAACACCACCTGTTCCTCGGTCGCGTCCTCGAGAAGGTGCGCTCATGACCCTGCTCGTCACCCTCAGCGTCGTCGTCATCGTCCTGCTGATCGCCGGACTGGCGCTCTACCTGTTCATCCTCGGTGGCCAGCTCGGCCGCGTCGCAGACAACCTCGAGGCGTGCGCCGACCTGGTCTGGGACATCCAGGCCAACGCCGAGGTGATCGAGCCCGGCGTCGGCCGGATCAACCGCACCGCCAACACCGTCGCCGGGGCCTTGCCGTTGCTGTACTCCATGGCCGAAGGCATCGTCGTCGGCGCGACCTACGAACCCGCGCCGGTCGGCGAACCCGAGGTGGCACGGCCCGCATCGGGTGTCCGCCGATCCCGGCTGCTGGAGGGTGTCGGCTACCGCCCCGAGGCCTGATCCGGCGATCCCGCCTGTCCCGGCGCCCCCTTCTGCCCCGTCGACCCCGGCTGGCCCGGCGGGCGGCGCCCGTCGCGGGTCGGCTGCCGGTCGGTCGTCAGCGGCGAGGTCGTCGGCGCCGAGTACGCCCCGATCCACTCCTGCTTCCACGCGTCGTCGAAGTGTTCCTCGTTGCAGCTCGGCTGGTAGATGGCGACGAGCTCGCGCATGATCTGTTCCCGGTGGGATCGCTGCCCCCCGGGCACCTCGTAGGTGCAGATGTGCAGCCCGTAGCGATCACCGGCCCGGTCGATCCAGCAGGGGGCGCGGGGGTGGCGGAAGGGGAAGTGCTCCCGGCTCAGGTCGTCGCTGTGCCCGACGTGGATCACTGCGTACTCCTGCGGTCGGCCTGCCGGGTCGTTGCGGCAGAGGATCGCGTAGACGGCGGCGACCGGCGGTGGCGTCCAACCTGCCAGGACGCGAGGTCCCTCGAAGGGGTAGCCCGCGAGCGATCCCAACCGGATCATGGGCCGTCCTGCTCGAGATCGATCAGGTCGTCGACCTCGCTGATGGTCTCGGCGCGTGCGACGGGCCAGCCCGGCAGGCCCGCCTCCTCGACCGCGGTGGCGAACGTAGCCAGGGCCGCCTCCACCGCGTCGTCCGAGTTGGCTGCCTCGACCACCACCTGCGCCCCGTACGACGTCGAGCCGACGCCACTGGCGATCCCCTCGTGGCGAGCCACGGCGTCGGCGAGCGCCACGACCTCGTCGAGGGTCACCTCGCGGTCGCCCTCAGCCACCAGGGACACGCTGTAGCGCATCTCCGCTCCTATCGCAGTGCCGGCAGGGTCGCCGCGAACCGTTCGAGGCCAGCCAGGTCGTCGGCGCCGAACACCTCGTCGACGAAGGGGTCGGCGACCATCATCGCGAGCGTCGCGGGTCGGATGTGACGCTCGTCGCCGGCGTGGGGGGTCACCCACACGATCCGGTGCGACAGCCGGGACAACCGCTCGATCGCGGCCGCAAGGATGGCCGGGTCCCCCCGGTCGAGCCCATCGGAGCAGATCACGACCACCGCGCCCCGGGTCAGGCCGCGACGGGCCCAGTTCCGGACGAAGACGTCGAGGCAGTCGCCGATGCGCGTGCCCCCGTCCCAGTCGGACACGGTGGCGGCGGCCCGGGCCATCGCATCGTCCGGACGTCGGCGGTCGAGCTGCCGCGTGATCCGCGTCAGGCGGGTGCCGAAGCAGAACACCTCGACCTTGGTGGCGGCACGACGGGACGAGTACGCGAACTGCAGCAGGTTGCGGGAGTGTTCCGACATCGACCCGGACACGTCCAACAGCAGGACCAGCGTCCGCGGTCGCATCCGGCGACGCACGTAGCGGAGCGCGTCCACGTCGCCATGGTGGCGGATCGCCTCCCGCGCGGTGCGATGCAGGTCGACACGGCGTCCGTTCCGGGCGCGGGTCAGGCGGCGGGAGCGGCGCTTCGGCGGGGTGAGCCGGATCCGGGAGATGATGCGGCGGACGGCGGCGAGCTCCTCGGGGGTGCAGGCCGAGAACGACCGATGACGGTCCACCTCTACCGCGGAAGCGACGTGGCCGAGCGGAGCGTCCTCGTCGTCATCGCCCTGTTCGCCGTCGGTCTCCGGGTCGGGCAGCTCCAGGGTTGCCGAACGCTCCGTCGTCGCCCGGAGCTGATGTCGGGGATCGTCGGGGTCCTCCAGTGGCGCGTCGAGGAAGTACCAGCGGAACACCCGGTCGTAGACGGCGAGGTGTTCGCGGCGGGTCACCAGCGCGCCGTGCCCTGCCCAGTAGACGTCGACGACGTCGGCGGGGTCGAGCTCCGCGGCGGCCTCGCAGAAGGTCATCACGTCGTCGGTGCCGACGGGCATCCCGGCGTCACGCAACGCGCTGCCGAACCCGACCAGCACCTCGACGAAGCCGGGATCAACGGCCATCGTCGACGATCCCGCCGAGCTGGTCGACGACCAGCTCCAGATCCTCGTGGTCCTTCACCACCGCACCCAGGGTGTCGCGTGCTACCTCGGCGTCCAGGTGCTCGAAGCCGACCGCATCCAGGGTCTCCACCCAGTCGAGGGTCTCGGCGACACCTGGCGGCTTGGCGAGGTCGAGCTCCCGTAGGCGGTGGACGGCGGCGACGACCTTGGCGGTGAGCTGCTCGCTGGCGGTGGGGAGGCGTCGGTGGACGATCGCCACCTCGCGGTCGATGGCGGGGAACCCGATCCAGTGGTAGAGGCAGCGGCGCTTGAGCGCGTCGTGCAGTTCCCGCGTGCGGTTGGACGTGAGGACGACGATGGGCCGGGTCTGTGCGGCGACGGTGCCGATCTCCGGGATCGTGATCTGGAAGTCCGACAACAGCTCGAGCAGGAAGGCCTCGAACTCGTCGTCGGCACGGTCGATCTCGTCGATCAGCAGGACGCAGTCACCGCCGGCCTCGATGGCCTCGAGGAGCGGGCGGGCGAGCAGGAACCGTCGGCTGTAGAGCTTCTCCATCGCCTCGTCGTCGGCGACGTCGGTCTGGGACAGCAGCCGGATCTGCAGGATCTGGCGGGCGTGGTCCCAGTCGTAGAGCGCCTGGTGGGTGTCGATGCCCTCGTGGCACTGCAGGCGGATCAGCCGCCGGCCGGTGATGGCGGCCAGGGTCTTCGCGAGCTCGGTCTTGCCGACCCCCACCTCGCCCTCGAGGAGCAGGGGGCGACCGAGCTTCATCGCCACGTAGGTGACGGTCGCGAGCCCACGGTCGGCGAGGTAGCCGTGCTCCGCGAGCAGGTCGGTCAGCTCGGGGACCGAGCCGGCAGGGAGCGAAGCGGGGTCGGTCACCCGGGGGCCTCCGATCGGACCAGGGGTCAGCGGTCGGTGCCGGCCACCAGGTCTCGGACGCTCCCGGCTGATGGGTCGTACTTGCCCTCGCGCCGCAGCTGCTCGCGCCACGCGGTGGCGGGATCGGTGTCGTCGCCGCCGTAGCCGTCGAAGGAGACGCCCTTCATGTTGCGGCACACCTTGGTCGGGCTGCAGTCCTCGTCGAGTGCCGCCTCTGGATCGCCGTCGGCCGCCCAGATGGTGCGCAGCACCCCCTTGGCATCGTCACGTCGATCGGTCACCGTGGACCTCCCTGTACGTCGGCCAGTATAGGAACGGTGGCGAGTCATCGCAGGGGCGCTGGGGCGCCGTCCTGCCGGTGGTCTCAGTGGCCTCAGTGGCCCCGGTGGGCCGCGACGGCCTCGGCGAGGATGGCGACGGCGATCTCGCCTGGGGTCTCCGCCCCGACATCGAGTCCGGCCGGTCCGTGGACCCGGGACAGATCGGTCACGTCGCGGTAGGCGAGCCAGTCGGCCCGCTGTTGCTGCATCGCTCGAGAACCGAGGGCGCCGAGGTAGCCGGCGGGGCTCTCCAAGGCGGCGGCGAGGACCCGGCTACTCGCCTCCACGTCGTGGCCGATGACCAGGACGCTGTCCAGGGGCGACAACGTCGCCATGAGCCCCGCTGCGCTCTGGGGCTCAGGCTCGACGATGACCTGCCACCCGAGGACCGGCGCCGCGGCCTCCAACGCGTCGGCGATCGGCCCCCCGCCGGTGACGACCAGCCGGGGGACCGGCCGCAGCACGGTGACCAGCAGATCATCGGTGATGACCACCGTGGATCGTCCCGTACCGAAGGCCTCGGCGGCAGGGTCCGGGGCGGCGGCGATGTCGGGCTCGAGGTAGACGGTGGTGCCGGTGAGCTCGTCCCCAGAGACGGCGCTGACGACGCAGACCGGCTGGCGGTCGAGCAGGAGCGGCCACAGTTCGTCGGGCATGGTGTCCGCGGGGACCAGCGCGCACCGCACCTGGCCACCATGTGGCAACCCGGCGACGGTGGCGTCCACGTCGCTGATGGTGAGGTCCACGATGCGCCCGGTGGAGGCCTGCCGCTGGGCGAGATCGGCCAGCTGGAGGTCGAGGGCGCCACCGAGCATCGCACCGACCCGGCCGCCACCGGGGGTGAACGCGAGCGCGTCGACGCTGGGGTCGAAGGACAGCCCGTCGCTGGACAACGGCCAGGCGACGTCGACACGGGTGCCCGCACGAATGCAGGCGGTGACGCTCAGGGCAACGTTGTACATGGGAGGAGCGTAGTGACCGACCCTGAAGATGTGCCGTCCCGTTCGACGACGACCCGTTCCTGATCCTGACGTGGCGGGGCCGGCCCCGGAGTCGGTGATCCTCGATGGCTTGAATTGCCTGCAAGCTCGCCAGCTCGACGCACGTGGCGTCCGGAAGGTCGACGAGCAGGTCGAGATCCGAGACGTCCGCGTCCTCTCCGCGCGACGTGGAGCCGGAGACGTTGACGGCGGTGACGCCGTGTTCCTCGAGGATGGCCCGCACCGTTTCCAACCTCGACTCGAGGCGGTGCTGCACGGGATGTTTCCGTTGGTCTGGGGCCGCATCGCCCACCTCGAGCCGGAGTGGCTTGCCTGCGGCTCGAAGGATGCGCTCCAGCGTGGTGAGTGACTGTTGGGAGTGCCCGCCTTCGTAGCGCGCCAGTGTGGACTGCGAGGTCCCGGCACGCCGCGCGAGGTCACGCTGAGAGAGCCTCGCATCGAGGCGCGTGCGTCGGATCAGATCAGCGAGGTCCATGCGACGATGATGCCTGAAGGTGCATCGGATGGAAGGGAGCGCCGCATCGAGCAGCGGTGGACGCGTCCACTACGGCCGGAGACTTGCAGCGCGTGCCGGCGAACTCCATCGAGCGCACCCCTCGGCGGGCATCGCGTCCGCCGAGGCGACCGTGCGACACCTTGAGGACGAGCACGCCCGCTCTGGTCTGGCCGGACCGCGGCGATCTCGGTGATCGGCTCGTGTCGTCGTGTGCCATGGGCCACGCGCCGGTCCCGCTACTCCGCTCGGGCGAGGCCGGCACCCCTTCACTCGTCTGTGTCGCCGTACACGGCATCCATGATCTTCGGTGAGAGGTACACGCGGTTGCGCTTCTGGCCGGTCACCTCGGTGAGGATGCCCTGGTCGACGAGGCTGTCGATGGCCTTCTGTGCGGTTGGTGGCGTGACGCCGAACTGGCGGGTGACGCGCTTGGCGGTCACGTAAGGACGGTCGAGCAGTGACTCCGCGAGACGTACGGTCGTGTTCGTCACCTTGGCCGCCAGAAGTTCCTCTCGGATCTCCCGCTGTAGGTCGACCAGCGTGACGGTTCGTTCCTCCGCATCCCGGGACTGCTGGGCGACCCCGTCGAGGAAGAAGTTGATCCAGGGGATCGGGTCGCCGGTTGCGCTGATCTCGAACAGCAGGTGGTAGTAGCTGCTGCGGTGACGTTCGAAGTACGCCGAGAGGTAGAGCATCGGACGTTCCAGCACGCCCCGCTGGCACAGCGCGAGCGGGACGAGGAGCCGGCCGATCCGGCCGTTGCCGTCCAGGAAGGGGTGGATCGCCTCGAACTGGTAGTGGGCGAGGGCCAGGGCCACGAGGTTTGGCAGTTCGTCCTCGTGGAGGAAGCGTTCGAGGTCGGCGAGGGCGTCGTTCATCGCGTCAACGGGCGGGGGAACGAACCTCGCGGTCTGCAGCGTGCAGCCGGGTGGGCCGATCCAGTTCTGGCTGCGGCGAAACTCGCCAGGTGTCATCGCCTCGCCGCGAACCCCCGACATGAGGATCGCGTGGGTCTCACGCAGCAGCCGTAGGCTCAGGGGGAGGCGGTCCAGCGCGTTGAGTGCGTGGTCGAGCGCCCGCGTGTAGTTCACCACCTCGAGGAGATCAGTCTCGGGTGGAGCCTCACCATGATCGTCGGCCTCGAACAGCAGCAGGTCGCCCACCGACGTCTGGGTGCCTTCGATCCTCGAGCTGAGCACTGCCTCGAGGCGCACGTACGGTCCCATCGGGATCTCTGGGCTCGGCAGCAAGCGGCTGACCCCAGCGAGCCGGTGGATGGCTGCCGTCGCCTCGGTGAGCTTCCTGACCGTCGTCGCGTCGTAGTCGAGCTCGCGGGGGACCGGGGCGGGGAAGAACGCGTCGTAGCCGTCGACCGTCTTCCGAACGACTCCGAGCCGCTCGGAGGTGAACGCGTCGAGGTCCATCGCGCTTCCGGACGTCGAGGATGGAGAGGTGCGTTCAGGACACTAGCATCAAAGTAAAGGAAAGTGCGAGAACCTTTAATAGTGGTTGGTGGTGGGCAACCCTCCTTTCGCAACGCGCAGTCGACGACCGGAGCGGTTGAGGTGGCCTCAAGCTACGGGCTTGACCCAACGTGAATCGTGCTGCAAGCCGATCCGGCGGGGGAGCAGCCACCCGTTGCGCTGCGCATGCGCTACAGTTGCGCTACAACGCGGGATCGGAGGCAGGATGGCGTCGCGCAGCACCTCGTTCCGTCTCAGTGATGAAGCCCGGAAACGCCTGTCGCAACGGGCTGAACGTGAGGGCTGCAGTGTGACCACGCTGCTCGAACGGCTCATCGTCGAAGGGGTCGACACGCTGGACCATCCCGGGATCGTCTACCGCGGCCCGAGCAACGACCGCCGTGCTGCCCTGGCCGCGGGCCCTGACGTCTGGGAGGTCGTGGCCCGGCTCCGTGAGCTCGAGGGTGACGAGGAGGAGCGGATCGCGGTCCTCGCGGCGGAGTCCGACCTGCACCCGCGGCAGATCCGCACCGCCTTGGAGTTCGCGTCCCGTCACCCCGATGACGTCGAGGCACGCATCGCTCGTAACGAGCAGGCGATCGAGGAAGGTCGTCAGGCCGCCAAGCGCCGTCAGGCGCTTCTGACGTGAAGCTGCTGCTGGACGAGATGTTCCCCAGCGACGCGGCCCGACAGTTGCAGGAGAGCTTCGGCCACGACGCGGTGCACGTCGACGACCTCGGGCTGCGAGGAGCCGATGACCAGCAGGTCGCCGAGGTGGCTCGGCTCGAGGGGCGAGCCGTCGTAACCGAGAACGTCGCCGACTACGCCGCCGAGCGCGACCTCGTGCTGGTGTGTCTGCTCAAGCGCAACCTCCCTGCCGGCGGCGCGCAGTCCACCGCTCTAGCCAAGCTCCTCGACCGGTGGATCCGGGACAACCCCCGCCCCTACGTCGGCCAGCACTGGCCCCGGTAGAAGCCCAAGAGTTGGGTCCGCGACCTGCGCCTCGACCGCGGTTTGGCCTGATCAGGGTTCTGCGGGTAGCGAGGTGAGTCCTGCGGACTGAGTTGCGTGGAGCAGACGGATGTCCCAGGTCGCCATGATGAGGGGCAGTTCCGAGAGCGTGAGGGCACTCGCGAGGTGGATCGCAGCGGACCCGCTGAGTGCATGCCGCTCGGCGAGGTC
>CAYVJT010000085.1:0-14761 GCA_964451855.1 uncultured Actinomycetota bacterium | reverse complement strand
GTTTCGTTTCGTGGCCGTCACTACCAGGTCGACGACGTCCGGTTGCTTCCCGAAGCAGCGCAGTATCCGCGGCTCCCGATCTGGGTCGCGGGCCGGTGGCCGAATCGTGCACCCTTTCGACGTGCTGCCCGCTGGGACGGGGTCATGCCTGTCCACGTGGACTTCGGCAAGGGCGAGACCATGCCACCCGAGGCAGTCAATGACATTCGTGACTATGTCGTCCGCCACCGGAGCACGACCGAGAGGTTCGACCTGGCCATAGAGGGCATGAGCGACAGGGGCCGCGTCGACATCGAGCGACTCGCCAGATACGAGCGAGCGGGCGCAACCTGGTGGGTCGAGGCACTCGGATGGTGGCGTGGAGACGTAGGTGCCGCGATGCAGCGCATCCGGGAAGGCCCTACGCGACCTGACCAACCGTAGGGGTCAAACGTGGGCGCGTTTCGACGGTTCTATCCGGCTCACCTTGGAGTCGAGATCCCGAAGTCTCGGGCGATCTCATCCTGGGCCAGCCCGCTGCTGGGAGCGACCACATCACGCTTGAACTCAGGCGGGTAGTGCTTCGGCGTTGCGGCATCCTTCGCGTGATCCGACGGCCCACGATAGATGTCAACAAAGCTGGGGCGGTCCCCATCAACGGCCTGCTCGCCGGCCCTGACCAGCTGCTGGGACAGCAGCCGGCCGAGACCATTGACGTTCTCGACCACCCAGATCCGCTCGGGCCAGTCCTCCGCCCAGCTCAACAGCCGCTCGACTTGCCGACGATCCGCGGCCACCCGCGGTCAGCCGGCAGTGGTCGCGACGACCCACGCTGCCTGTTCGGCTCTGATCTTGCATCTCTCGTCCGGTGGCGAGCGGCTAGCTGCAGATGCAAGAGCGGACCGGTCTCACGCATCCCTCCGAGAACCGTCTCGTAGCCCCGATGTGATGAGTGCCTTCAAGACCGTGGCGCACAGGAAGCGAATCGCGAACCGGACCGCCGCTACGCACGATCGCGGTCAACTGACCTACTTAGGCATAACCGCTTCATGACGGCGACCTTCTCGGCCGCGATGCCACTCGACTTCACGAATTCCTCGGCCTCCTCGCGGGTCGGCCGGAGCTCCGAACAGTCGTGGGCAGCTCAGTAGTTCAAAGTGAAGCTCACGCTCATCTACTACCTCCCGAGGTCCTTGACCTGAGGGTGCCCGTCAGGTGTGACATCCCTCGAGCTCCTCGACCATCCAAGCGCGCCATCCCGCGACGGCCGTGAGACAGCAGCGGCGCGTAGAGCCGCGGCCACCGTGTTGGGCGGCCGCGGTCTCGGCTTACGCTGCCATCTCGGCGTAGTCCTGGACCCCAACGACGGTGCCGTCACGCAGGACGGACCCGAACCGGGGAGGCTGCTCGCCCCGGGCTGAAGTGCCACACCCGCTGAGGGGAACGGCGCGGGGGTGCTCGCGCCACCGACGACGTATGGCGTTGATAGTCGCGAGCGCCTCCCGTCGTAGGGACCGTGGTCGTTCACGGCCGGCCTCGAAGGAGACGCCCCACGACGCTCGACCTTCCCGGCGGGCAGGCTCGGAGGACCGGCGTGTGCGGGTGGACGGTCTCGACATCGAGTCGGGCTCGAGCACCCCCGCCCACGAGCGACCACCGCGCCGGAGGGGGCCAAGACGACGGAGGTCCTACGGCTCTATCCCGATGCCCAGGGCCTGGTAACACTGAGAGCGACGCTCGCGCAGGAGCCCCAGCGAGGGCGGCCCGCAGCGTCCGTGCGGGGTGCCGCCAGATGCTGGCGCGCAGGCGACCCCGCGGAGGAGTGTCATGCGGATCCGATGTGGTATCGCCCTCTTGGCGGCAGGCTCGCTGCTACTGGCCGCGACCGCCTGCGCCGAGGAGGAACCCGTCGACGAACCGGTCGCCGACGAGGTGGTCGACGCCCCCGAGCTGGACGATCCGGAGGCGGCGGAGTACGACGTCATGGAGCCTCCGGCCGAGGGGGACGCCGTCGAGGTGTTCACCTGGTGGACGGCCGGAGGCGAGGCCGAGGGCCTCGCAGCGATGGTCGAGGTCTTCAACGCCGAGTACCCCGAGTACACCTTCGTGAACGCTGCGGTCGCCGGCGGTGCCGGGACCGCGGCCCGGGCCGTGCTGGCCAGCCGCCTGGCGGCGGGCGACCCGCCGTCGTCGTGGCAGGGCCACGCCGGTGCGGAGCTGATCGGCACCTACGTTGTCGCCGGCCAACTCGAGCCCCTCAACTTCCTCTTCGAGGAGGAGGGCTGGCTCGATGTGCTGCCGGAGGCCATCATCCCGCAGATCTCCGAGGACGGGAACATCTACTCCGTCCCGGTGAACATCCACCGCGCCAACATCCTGTGGCACCTGCCCGAGCAGCTCGACGAGTTCGGGGTCGAGGTGCCCACGACCTGGGAGGAGTTCTTCACGGTCGCCGACGAGCTGGACGCGCAGGGCGTGATTCCGCTCGCGCTTGGCGAGGCCTGGACCGTCATGCACCTGTTCGAGACCGTGCTGCTCGGCACCATGGACGTCGCCACCTACGACGGCCTGTGGGACGGCACCACTGACTGGAGTGGGCCCGAGGTCGCCGAGGCGATCGAGGTCTTCGACCGCGTGCTCGAATACACCAACCCGGACGCGCCGACCCTGTCGTGGGACCAGGCCACCCAGCTGGTCATCGACGGCGACGCGGCGTTCAACATCATGGGCGACTGGGCGGCCGGCTACTTCGGCGCCCAGGGCCTCGAGCCCGGTGAGGGCGGCTACGGCTGGGCGCCGGTGCCCGGCACCGACGGCGTCTTCCAGTGGCTGTCCGACAGCTTCGTGCTCCCGGTCGACGCCCACAACCGTGACGGCGCGATCGCGTGGCTGCGCGTGGCGGGCTCGCGTGAGGGTCAGGACGCGTTCAACCCGATCAAGGGCTCGATCCCGGCCCGCACGGACGGGGACCGCAGCCTCTACGACGAGTACCTGCTGTCCGCCATGGAGGACTGGGAGACGGACGAGGTCACCGGCAGCCTGGCGCACGGCACGGTGGCGAGCGACGCCTTCAAGTCGGAGATCGACACCTCCATCGGGCTGTACCTGTCCGACGGCGACACGGCGGCGTTCCAGGATGCGCTCGTTTCGGCCTGCACCTCCGCCGGACCCTGCTGATCGACCGACGACGCCGGTGGCGTCGGCGCCCGGAGCCGTCGGCTCCGCGGTCGCCGGCACCACCGGCTCGCCCGCTCGTCGCAAGGAGTCGTCGATGTCACGCGACCGGCTGACCGCGGCGGCGATGATCGCACCCTCCGTGATCCTGGTCGGGATCTTCGTCTACGGCTTCATCGCCTGGTCCGCGCGTGTGTCGATGAGCGACTGGCAGGGTCTGATCCCGAGCTACAACTTCGTCGGGCTCGAGAACTTCACGCAACTGATCCTGCACGACCGCCGGTTCTTCATCGGCATCCGCAACACCGGAGTCTTCTCGCTGGTGTTCCTGGGCGGCGCGATCGTGCTCGGCCTGCTGCTGGCGATCATGCTCGACCGCAAGCTGCCCGCCGAGGGCTTCTTCCGCAGCGTGTTCCTCTTCCCGATGGCCGTGTCGTTCATCGTGACCGGCGTGGCCTGGCGCTGGCTCATGAACCCAGCGCTCGGGAGCCGCATGAGTGGGCTCAACCTGCTGTTCGACCGGCTCGGGCTGGACTTCCTGGTCAACCAGTGGCACATGAACCCGCCCCCGTGGGGCATGGCGTTCATCGGGATCCCCGCCCTGTGGCAGATGACCGGCTTCGCGATGGCGCTGTTCCTGGCCGGGCTGCGCTCCATCCCCGAGGACCTACGCGAGGCCGCCCGGGTCGACGGCGCATCCGAGTTCCAGCTGTACCGGCGGGTGATCATCCCGCTGCTACGCCCGGCTGTGCTGTCCGTCGTGATCATCCTCGGCCACATCTCGCTCAAGATCTTCGACCTGATCATCGCGATGACGGGCCGGCAGGTCGCCCTCGACGTCCCGGCGATCTACATGTGGACCACCACGTTCGACGCGAACAACTTCAACCGCGGTGCCGCGATCGGACTCCTGCTGCTGGTGTCGGTCGCGATCCTGGTGGTGCCCTACCTCTGGTACTCGCGCCGGCAGGAGGCGGAGCTGTGACCGCCCCCACCGTCGCTCAACGGCCGCCCGCGATCGCGCCGCGGCGGGTCAGCCTCCGGGCCCGCCGGATCCGTCGGCGCGTGCTGCGCATCCTCGGCGTGGCGGTCCTGGCGTTCATGGCCGCCCTCTTCCTGTTGCCGGTGTACGTGATGCTGATCACGGGACTGAAGTCCTTCGAGGAGGTCAGCCTCGCGCGGATGTGGGACCTACCGAGCGGCATCTACTTCGACAACTTCGTCGCCGCGTTCCGAGCGCTCCGCCCGAACCTGGTCAACAGCGTGATCCTGACGGTCCCCGCGGCGATCGGGTCGGCGGTCCTCGGATCCTTCAACGGCTACGTGCTGTCGAAGTGGCGGTTCCGCGGGTCCGAGACCGTGTTCACGCTGCTGCTCTTCGGCATGTTCATCCCGTACCAGAGCATCCTGATCCCGCTGGTCCAGTTCATGCAGCAGATCAACCTCTACGGGGGCATCCCGGGACTGATCCTGGTGCACATCGTGTACGGCATCCCGATCACGACGCTGATCTTCCGTAACTACTACGCATCGGTGCCGACCGAGCTCATCGAGTCGTCCCGGATCGACGGAGCGGACCTCTTCCGCACCTACCGCCACATCATGGTGCCGCTGAGCGCCCCCGCCTTCGCCGTGGTGCTGATCTGGCAGTTCACCAACATCTGGAACGAGTTCCTGTTCGCGATCGTGCTCACCAGGCCCGAGTCCTGGCCGGTCACGGTCGCGCTGAACAACCTCGCCGGCAGCCAGATCGTCGAGTGGAACGTCCAGATGTCGGGAGCGTTGCTGGCCGCCGCGCCCACGCTGCTCGTCTACATCCTGCTGGGTCGGTTCTTCGTCCAAGGGCTGATGGCCGGCGCCGTCAAGGGCTGACACCGCCCCCGGCGCGACGCGGTCACGCCCCGGCGGCTCCCGAGCCATCCGGTCGGGTGAGGGTGATGCGGTCGCCGACGAGCAGGACCTCTGCCGCTTTCGCCAGCACGAGGTCGTGCCAGTAGGCGGTGTCGGTCCGTGCCGGGATGAGACACACGACGGTGGCGCCCTGCTGCGCGGTCGTTGCGGCCTTCTCCAAGAACCCCGCGGTGTTCGAGTAGGGAGGGTTGCACCACACGGCCCCGCCAGCGGCGTCGTGGTGCCAGTCCTGGATGCGCGCGTCGGTCTCGGCGTCGTAGAAGCGCGGGGCCTTCCCACTGGCCGCCGTTGCTGCGGCGTCGAGGCTGAACGCTCCGTCGGCGTAGTGGCCAGCGAGCCCCTGTACGAGTTGGGCGGAGGTGTACCACTCGTCGCTGGGGGCGGGCTTGCCGTTGTTGGTGGGCATCGTGGCCTCGTTCGTGTGTCCTGGGTTGCCCTCCTCGCAGGTGGGCGGCGTCGCCGGCGGATGCCCGGACCCGGACGCCGTGGTGCGTGGCGCCGATCATCAGGACGGTCCGGCCAGATGACGACACAGACACAGGTGCGCCTACGTTGGCGCGATGCCGAGATCCCCGAAGCTGATGCCGTCCCAGGTCCCTGGGCGGCCGAACGCTGACGACTTCGCGTGGCAAGCCGGTGATGTTCTCGACGAGGTTCGCCACGCGGCGCAGCTGCTGGCCCGGTGGACGACCGAGACGCCACGCCGGATGCACGACAAGAGGTTGACCCAGCAGATGGTGGGGAGGCCTCCGGAACGAGCCGCCGGACCGTCTCACGGACCCTCTCGGGTGCGGCGAGGCCGGAGCTTCCGGCCCTCGTCGGGATCAGCGCCGCACTCGGTGGGTGACTCCCCGGCGCCGATGTGGTCTTCGAGGGCCTACGGGCAGCCGGTGCCGTGAGTGCGAGGAGCAGCTGCGTCTCGGGGGCGGGTCACTGCGCTCCGCTCCTGAGGTGGTGTGGCAGGTGGTGGCCGCGCATCACGGATGGATGGCCGGCGCGTGGGATGACGTCAGGTGTCCCCCAGCCGAGGCGCTGCTCGGCGCGGGCTTCGACTGGGGACCGGAGCACTGCCCCCAGACTTCGCGTCGTGGTAGCGGCTCCCGGTGCGACCCACCATCGGCACGCGAGCGGAGCCTCACCCGGGATCTGTCCCGTGTGGTCCTTGTTGGGGGGAACCTGCCGTCGGCACCGCGACAACATGAGGGTGTTGTCGCTACGCCTGGTGATCCGTCCAGAAGCCGGATGACTGTGACCTGATCCGATGACAGGTTGCGAGCAGCCCGAGTCGCGCTCGAGGACGCCGACGATCCTGGCGTGGATCAGCCCCAGCCCGAGGATGCCCCCGACGACGAGCGTAGCGGCGACGAGCAGGTGCGCGAGGACGACGCCGGCCGCGACGGGTCCGACGGTGGCAACACCGACGCCGGCACCAGCGAGAACGAGGACCTACGCATCGGGGAACGGCGTGCCGTCGAGTTCGCCATCAACGAGTTCGGCGTCGACGTCAGCGACATCACGGTGATCGAGGCCGAGCCGGTCGTGTGGCGTGACGGGCGCTGGCTTGCCCGCAACAGGGTGATCTGTACACCCAGGCGTTGGTGGACGGCTACCGGATCGTGCTCGCGGTCGACGGCGAGCAGGTCCACTACCACGGCTCTGCCGGTGAGCGCCCCGAACGCTGCGACGCCCACCAACCGCCTGGGGAGACGGGCTGACGGCCCCCGCCTCGTACCGTCGGCGCCTCGTGGAAGGGAGCCGACGGTCCCGATGATCGACGTCCGGTCAGTGGCCCCGGGTCTCCCGCCACGTCCAGCACTACCCGAGTCGCCTCGTGGTCCGGCCTCGGCCTGTTCGGGCTCGCTTGCGACCTAGCGGACGAGGTAGCAGGAGACGTAGTGGCCACCGCCGACGTCCTCCAGCGGTGGATGAGACTCGCGGCGACAGACGTCCTCGGCGATCGGGCAGCGCTCGAGGAACCGGCAGGTCGGCTCGGGGTCGATGGCCTTGCTGATCCCACCCTTGATCCGGACCTCCGGACGCGTGTAGCTGGGGTCGGGGACCGGGACCGCTGACAGCAGCGCCTGCGTGTAGGGGTGCAGCGGGTTGGCGAGCAGTTCCTCGGTATCACCCATCTCGACGATCTTGCCGAGGTACATCACCGCGATGCGGTCGCACATGTAGCGGGCGACCGCCAGGTCGTGGGTGATGTAGAGGTAGCTGACGTCCATCCGGTCGGCGAGTTCGAGCATCAGCTCCATGATCGAGATGCGGATCGACACGTCGAGCATGGAGGTCGGTTCGTCGGCCGCCACGAAGGTGGGCTCGAGCACGAGGGCCCGGGCGATCGCCACCCGCTGGCGTTGGCCGCCCGACAGCTCGTGCGGATAGCGGAACAGGAACGCCCGCGGTGGGCTCATGCCCACGAGGTTGAGCATCTCGGCGACCCGCTCCTCCTGCTCAGGGAGACTGCCGATGCCCTGTACCCGCAGGGGTTCGGCGATGGTGTCGAAGATCGTCCGGCGCGGGTTCATCGACTCGTAGGGGTCCTGGAAGATCATCTGGACCCGCCGGCGGAACCGCTTCAGCTGCTCCCGGCCGCCGATCTTGGCGACGTCGACGTAGAGGTCGTCGCCTGTGTCGTCCCCGGCCCGCTCCTGACCGGGCGGGTGCTGCCGCAGCAGGACACGCCCCTCGGTGGCGTCCGTCAGCTTGGTGAGCATCCTCCCCGTCGTCGTCTTGCCGCAGCCCGACTCGCCGACCAGCCCGACGCTCTCGCCCTCGCTGATGGTCAGATCGATGCCGTCGACCGCGTGGATGAAGTGCTTGGGTGGCAGGAACAGTCCCCGGGTGACGGGGAACCGCTTCGACACCCCCTCGAGGCGGACGAGGGGCCGCTGTCCCGTGCCGACCTCACCGGCAGGCGCGCTCATCCGAGCACCTCCGCTTCGTCGGGCGCCGGGACCTGGTCCCAATGCCAGCAGGCGGCCTGTTGGTCCTCGCGGTCGGGGATCGCGGCCAGGGGTGGCTCCTCCTCCCGGCACCGGTCGGTGGCCAGCGGACAGCGCGGGTGGAACCGACACGCGGACGGCGGGTGCATCAGGTCTGGCGGCTCGCCGACGAGAGGAGCCAGCGGGCGACGCGGTCCGCGGATGCTCGGCGTCGATGTGAGCAGCGACCAGGCGTAGGGGTTGCGGGGGCGACCGAAGACCGACGTCGTGTCGCCGAGCTCGACCAGTTTGCCCGCGTACATCACCCCGATGCGGTCAGCGACCTCGGCGATCACGGCGATGTCGTGCGAGATGTAGATGATGGACATGTCCAGGTCACGCTGGATGCGCTTGAGCTCCTTGAGGATGCGGTCCTGGACGATCACGTCGAGTGCGGTGGTGGGCTCGTCAGCGATGATGATCTTCGGGTCGCACGAGAGCGCCATCGCGATGATCGCGCGCTGGCGCATCCCACCCGAGTACTCGTGCGGGTAGCGGTCCATCATCCTCGGCGGCAACCCGACGAGCTCGAACAACTCTCCGATCCGCACACGGGCGGCCCGCCGGGTCATCGCCGCGCCGACCTCGTGGGCCCGCATCGCCTCCTCGATCTGTCGCGCGATCGTGTACACCGGGTTCCAGGCGTTCATCGCGCCCTGGAACACCATCGCGATGTCGGACCAGCGCCGACGGCGCATCTCCTCCTCGCTCAACGCTACGAGATCGATCCCGTCGAAGAGGATGCGTCCGCGCACGATCCGCCCGTTCTCGGGCAGCAGCCGCAGCAGCGCCAGCGCGAGCGAGGTCTTCCCGCAGCCCGACTCGCCGACGAGGCCGAGCGCCTCACCTTGCCGCAGCGTCACGCTGACGTCATCGACCGCGTAGACCTCGCCCTGCGAGGTCGTGTAGTGCATCACGAGGCCCTCGACCTCGAGCAGTGGGACTCCCGCCCAGGGCTGCGGCTGGGCGGTGGCGCCGACGACGTCGATGCCCATCGGGTGGTGACCTCAACGCTGACGGAGACGGGGGTTGATGACCTCGTCGAACCCGCGTCCGACGAGGTAGAAGGCGGCGGCGAGCACGCTGACGGCACCACCTGCCGGGAGCAAGAGCCACCAGAAGTCCGTGCCGCGCAGCAGGTAACCGGTGGTCTGGGCGGTGTGGATCATGATCCCCCAGCTCATCGGGATGTCGAGCAGCCCGAAGAACGACAGGGTCGCCTCGAGACCGATCGCCGCGGTGACGGTGAACATCATGTACAGGAAGGCCAGCGGCACCACGTTCGGCACGATGTGGCGGAAGATGATGTGCAGGTGCGACCCGCCGGCGATCCGTGCCGCGTCGATGAAGGGCTTGACCTTCACGGTCAGGGCCTGGGACTTCAGCACGATCGCGGTGGGCCCGAGCCCCGCTGCGAGCCCGATCAGCAGCCCCAGGCTCCACAGGTTGATCGTCCACAGGCCGGTGACGAACACCAGCACGGGGATGATCGGCAGGAGGAGGAACAGGTCGGCGATCCGCATCAGCACCGCGTCGATCCACCCGCCGAGGTACGCCGCAACCGCACCGATCATCGTGGCCACCACGACGGTGACCAGGGCTGCGACCGCACCGAGGGCGAAGGCTGCGCGCGTGCCGTACATCAGCTGGGATAGCACGTCACGTCCGAGTGGGTCGGTGCCGAGCAGGTGCTGGCGTGACGGCGGCGCCGGCTGGAGCCGGTCGGTGACGACGTCACCCACCTGGGCGGCCGGGTAGCCGCGCAGCCGGGCCCGTGCGAGGTCGATCTGGGTGGTCGGGTCGGTGACCTGCTCGACGACCTCGAGTTCGACTCGAGGCGCGCTGTAGCCGGCCACCGGGTGGTAGATCGACGATGGCCACACGGTCGCCATCAGGATCGGGTGCAGGACGGCCATGATCGCGAACACGACGATGATGACGAACCCAACCACCCCGATCCGGTTCGCCGTGAACAGCCGCCAGTTCTCGGCCCAGCGACGGCGGGTCAGACGCAGCCGGATGCGCCACAGCGGCTGCTCGGTGAGCGGGATCTCATCGTCGAGGGCGAGCCCCTCACCGGACACCGTGAGGCGTTGCTCCGGTCGCCTGGAAGGCTCCTGGATGGACACGGGTCGGCTCCCTGTCCGGCGGGTGAGGTCAGTGGCGGATCCGGGGGTCGAGGTAGCCGTAGAGGATGTCGACGAGCAGGTGCCCGATCAGCGCGAGCACGCCGATGAACGCCAGCGCGCCGAGCGCGAGCGGCGTGTCGCCCTTCACGATCCCGTCCAACAGGGCGAGACCGATGCCGGGCCAGGAGAAGATCGTCTCGGTGACGATCCCCCCGCCGATCACGGTCGCGAGAGCCAGCACCATCGAGGTGACCACCGGCAGCAGCGCGGTCCGGGCAGCGTGGCGGTTGCGCACCACTGCCTCGGGCAGACCCTTCGCCCGGGCGGTCAGGATGTAGTCCTCACGCAGGGTCTCCAGCATGGAGCTGCGCGTGAGCAGCATCACGCCGCCGAAGGCGATCAGGGTGAGGGTGAGTACCGGCAACATCGTGTGGTGCGCGATGTTGGCGGCCAACGTGCGCATCGGGTGGATCCACCAGTAGCCGAAGAACGCCGCGATGGCCAGCAGCGACCCGGCAGCGTTGACCACCCGAGCGATACGGAAGTCGTTCATCCGACGGGTCAGCACGTACAGCGCCGTCAGGACGAGCAGCAGCACCAGACCGCTGCCGATCATCCACAGGAACACCTCGTTGGCCCCGAAGGGCTGCCCCCGGAACACCCGTGGTGTGAGGAACCCACGCAGCGGGAACAGGTTGAAGGTGAAGGAGAACACCCAGATCATGATCAGGGCGAACCACGGGATGAACACCGTGAACAGCGCGACGCCGACGATCGTCATCGCGTACTCGAAGCCGCCACCGCGCTTCCACGCGAGGACCTTGCCGACCGCGAAACCGAACCAGTAGGCCAGCACCGTGGCGATGAAGAACAGCATGAGCGTGCGAGGCAGCCGCTCCCACAGGATGTCAGTCACCTCACGCGGGTACTGGCTGAAGCTGACCCCCATGTCGCCGGTGAAGAAGTTGCGCAGGTAGATCAGGTAGCGCTCGTGCAGGGGGCGGTCCAGTCCGAGCCGCCGGATCAGCAGGTCCCGCGCCTCCACCGGGACGTTGGGGTCGAGCACCAGGTGCAGCGTCGGATCACCGGGCGACAGCTCGATCATGAAGAACAGCAGCGTCAGGAAGAGCCAGAAGACGAACGCCATCTGGGCGAACCTGACCCCTAGGAACCGCGCCACGGTGGTCTCCTGGCTCCCCGGTGGCCGCACCCTCCGGGCGGCCCGCCGGGAGGGTCGGAGGTGTGAGCGGGCCGGCACCGGTTAGGGCGACCGGTGCCGGCTCGATGGTCAGGTCACCGTGCCTGCTGCACCAGGCTCGGGAAGCCGTCCCAGAACTGGAGTCCGCCGATCGTGTCTTCGAATGGGTACTCGATCGCTCCGGAGCGGTAGAACTCCAGGATCGGTGTGTCGAACAGGTTCACGTAGGGAAGGTCCTGGTCGAGCATCGGCTCGAGCTCGTTCCAGACGATGGAGTACGCCTCCTCGAGCTCGGTGGCTGCCATGAAGCGGTCCACGGCCTCGTCGTACTCCGGGTTGGAGTACCCGAGCGGGTTGTTGCCCGCATCGGTCTTGAAGAACGACTCGTAGAACGTCGGCATCGCCGGGTTCCCGAGACTCCAGCCGAGGATGTAGATGTCGAAGTCCGTCGGGTCGGCCACGAACACACGTTGCACGATCGTGTCGAAGCCGGTCAGTTGCGCCCGCAGGGGCATGCCGAGCTCCTGCGCCCACCGCTCGATCCAGACGCCGTAGGTGGCGCGCAGCGGGTCGTAACCGGCGCCGGGCGTCAGCACGGAGACCGAAGGCATCGGCTCACCGTTGGGCATGATGATGCCCTCACCCGGGACGATGTCCTGTGGGTTGCCATCGTCGTCGGTGGTGTAGCCGGGCTCGACCTCCCAGGTCCAGCCTGCGTCCCGCAGGATCTCGACCGCTGCGTCCAGCCGTTCGAACTCGTTGGCGAGGTCGCGATACTGCGCAGCCAGCGCGTCGCCGACCTCCGGGTCGTACCACGCGAGGTTGCCCGGGGGCATCGCCGTGTACAGCGGGAAGGCCACCCCGCCGAGCACACCCTCGGCCATGAAGTCACGGTCGATCATCGTCGCCAGCGCCCGACGGAACGCAGGGTCGTCCATCGGTTCCCGCTCGAAGTTGAACGCCATGTAGCGGATGCCGTACGCGGGGTTGGTGACGACGGACAGTTCCGGGTCCTCGAGGACCGGGTCCTGCAGGCCGCGCTCCAGCCCGAGCGGGTTGTAGAGGTAGTCGACCTCGCCGTCGCGCAGTGCGAGCACCGCAGCGTCCTGGGTGCCGTAGAGCGTGAAGGTCTGGTCCTCCATGTAGGGCCCCACCGTGTACTGCGTCACGATGTCGCCCTCTCCGGCGCCCTCACCGAAGATGCCGTCGACGCCGGTGTTCGGGTTCCGGAAGTGGACCGAGCCGTCCTCGTAGACGGTGAACTCGCCACCGATCCCGTGCCAGCTGTCGTTGGGCACGACGGCGACGAACGCGCCGGGCTCCCACTGCTCGAAGATCGTGGGTCCGCACGACACGTCGTCGGCACCATCAGCAGCGAAGAGATCGTCGGCTGCGGTCGCGGCCGCCACGGTGTCGCCCCAGACGTGCTCGGGCATCACGATGCCGCTCACGCCGACGTCGTTCGGCCAGATCGCGAGGCCGGGTTGCTCCTCGAACACGATCCTGACCGTGTGGTCATCGGGCGCCTCGACCGAGATGATCCGGTCGGGGTGCCAGTAGCCGTACCAGTTGCCGCCCAGCTCGAGATCGCGGACGGTTTCGAAGGTGAACACGAAATCGTGGGCGGTCAGCGGCTCACCGTCGGACCACACCGCGTCCTCGTAGATCGGGACCTCGACCACCCAGCCGTCGGCCTCCTCGACCGCCGGTTGGAAGTCCTCGGTGGCCAGGTCCGGCACCACCACGTTGGCCGGTGCCGAGATCGAGTACAGGCTGCACTTGGTCGAACCGAGCACGTACCCCGTCCACACGGTGCTGGCAGGGTCGAAGTACGCCCAGTAGCTATTGGACTCCATGTCCTCGAAGATGCCGGTCTCGTAGGGGAACGTCACCGGCAGCGGTTCGTCGGGTTCGATCTCGTCGTCGACCGGGTCAGGGACGGCGACCGGATCAGGTTCGGGGTCGGCCGGGCAGGCCGTCAGGACCAGTGCGAGCGTCCCGAGCAGCGCCATGCCGACGAGCGATCGGCGCCTCATTGGGCCACCCCCTCCTTTGCTTGTGTGTCAGACTCGCTCCTCCTCTGTCGATGGCGCTCCGTCACTACCGTGCGCCCCCACGGGGACGGCCGTGCGGCCGACCCCGCACTCACCTCATACTGGCAGAGTGCTGTACGGCGGCCGCCCCGCTAGGGCAGAAAGGCCCCGCTCAGCTGGCAGGCGGAACGGAGCCGTCGCACCACAGGGCCGGCCCCGGCCGCGGCGCGAGATGGCGTCTCCGCCGGGCAGTTCCGAGGATCAGATCCAGCCGCCGTGTCCCCTCGACACGACGCGCACCTGTTCCGGACGAACTCGCACCGGTGCGCAGCCGGTGCAGGAGCCGGCGAGCCGGATGAAGCTGATCGGCCCGTAGCGCTGACGCGTCACCCGGCAGCTTGTCGGAGCCGCTCCGCGCCGACGCGGGAAGACGCCGACGCGACGCAGGCCACCGTCCGACGGTGACGCCAGTTGCCGACCCTGTCGGTGAACCCTGAGCCGGCCACACGGGACGGAGGCAGCGAGCCCGAGTGGGCGGAGCGGGGTGGCCTCCCGACCTGACCGGTCAGCTCGGCCGTAGTGACGAGATGGCTCCAGGGGGACGACCCCTTCCTCCTACCGAGAACCGCCTGCCGGTGGGGCCGGTGAGGTGGAACTGGAACGGAGCGTGTCCGCTCGGGCACGGGAAGCTCTGCTGTCCGCCACCGGGGAGATCTCATGCCCCCTCGGTCTCGATGGCCAGGACCCGCGCCACGGTCGTTGCGACGCAGCTCATCTGTCGACGCTACGAGACATCATGGCCACGGCGGGTGAGGTTGGGTGCGCCAACGTCCGGATGGGCGGCGGATGTGGTTCGAACGGCCCTACCGTTTGACGTCATCGGGGTGGCAGACTCGCCACCGTCGCTCTGGACCTCGGCCACGGAGCCTTCCCCTTCACACCGAGGTCCACATCAGGTCCACAACATGGACGCCCCTTCGCCCGACCCGGCCCCCCAGGTCCCTGCGGCGTCCTCGGCTGCGCGCGTCGAACCAGGGAGCACGAGCGCGCACCGACACCGTCGGCAACCCCACGTCGCGGAGCCCACCGGCGACCATGACGTGTTGCTGGGCTGGCTGGCAGGGTGTGCACGGCCCGACGTCCTCGACCTCGACGGGCATCTCGTGCCCGATCCGGCGTTCACCCGACTGCTCGGAGGGCTCGCACCCTGCACCCGTCGGCTGCCGGCTGACGCCGCGAGGCTGCTGGGGTTGCCCAGCCACGTCACCGTCGGCGACGCCGCAACCGAGCTGCTGCTGGCCGTCAACGATCCGGCGGGACCACGCTGCCGCTCCTACCGCTCGGCGGTGT
>CAYVJT010000084.1:2383-14968 GCA_964451855.1 uncultured Actinomycetota bacterium | reverse complement strand
CCGGGCTCGCGGTCAGCGGTCGATCCCACATCGCGTGTCGAACTCGGCACCCTCACCCTCATCCACTGGGAGCGTCAAGGACCCGCCCTCCGGGACGCCCCGATGCGGGTGGAGATGACGACCGTCCTGACGTTGCGGGGGGTGTGCGTGGTGGTCATGGCGAGCTCTCGGCTCCGTGACATCGGACGTCTGCCGTCCCGGTCAGGCTCACCGGCCCGGTGGCTGTGCCTAGCTGCCGGTCAGTCCTTACGAGCCCAGGTGAGGGCGTGCACCGGGGCGAGCTCAGCCGACCCCAGATCGGTGAACCCGTGGCGCACGAGCAGGTCGTCGTAGACGTGACGGGGGAGGAGTTGGTCGTCGATCTGCGCCTCGAAGAACTGGATCGCCGACATGATCCGCCCGGGCACGCTGGCCAGGCCCTCGTCGGTGTCAGGGAACGGGAAGTCGGAGATCACGAACCAGCCTCCGGGGCGCAGGGCGCGGCGGATGCGGGCCGTGACCTCATCGATGTCCCGACACTCGTGCATCGAGATGTTGTTGATGACGAGGTCGAACTCCTCGTCATGGTCGAGCTCCTCGAGCGGCGTGTGGACGAACTCCACCCGGTCCTCGAGCCCCGCGTCGGCCACCGCCTGCGCCGCCCGGTCGAGCGAAGCGCGATCACCGTCGGCACCCGTGAGCGAGACGTCCGGGTACGTCTCTCCGAGCCGCACCAGGCCCGCGCCGGCGCCGCAGGCCGTGTCGAGCACCCGCGCCGGCCCCTGCAACACGTCCTCCAGGCCGGGCACCTGGCTCAACCCTCCGGGGATCAGCCGGACGTAGAAGGGCAGTCCGGTCGCGGCCACCCCGCCGATGAAGTCGGGACTGCACTGGTCCCACCAGGTGCGTTCGCCGGTCGCCAACCGCTCCCCGAACCGGTCGAAGATCTCCGGATGCTCGAAGATGCGCACGACCGCCCCGACGTGGGCCGGGTGGTCGCCGGTCAGCAGAAGGTCGTCGAGGTGGTCCGCCAGCCGGAGGCGGCCACCGTCGCGCGCCGCGTCGTTCGCGCCGTCGTGTGCGGCGTCGCTCGTCCCGTCACGTTCGAGGAGGCCGGCCCCGATGGCGGCCCGGCACCAGACCTCCGCGTAGAAGGGGTCGATGTCCACCTCGACGGCGAGTTCGTCGGGCGTGAGCCCGCGCTCCGCGTCGGCGAGCGCCTCGATCAACCCGACCCGCAACCCCAGCTGGATCGTGCGCGTCCCGACGTACCCGGCGACATGGCCCAACAGCATCCCCGCCTGCTGCTTCACATCCGGGCGGGTCTCGCTCCTCGCGGGCTCCGTGACGGTCGACATGACACTCCTCCGATGCTCAACTGGGCTACGACGATGTCCGCGCCTCATCCTGGGAGGTGACGGTCAACACGCGGTCAACAGGCGGTCGACGCTCCTACGGTCGATCAGCGAGGTGCCCACGACAGGAGGGGCGAGGTGACGGCCCTCGACATCCGCGTCCTCGGCGAGCTGACGGTCACCCGCGACGGTCGGCCCCTGACGGTGACCGGACCTGGACGCCGGGCGCTGTTCGCCCTGTTCGCAGGCAACGCCGGCCGCGTGCTCCCCGCAGCGCGCATCATCGATGCGCTGTGGGACGACGATCCACCGGCGTCGGCGGTCAAGGTGGTGCAGACCCACGTCTCCCAGCTCCGACGGCTGCTCGAGCCCGACCGGGACCGCGACTGGGAGGTGCTGGTCACCCGTCCGGCGGGGTACACGCTCGATGTCGAGCCGGATGTGGTCGACGTCGCACGGTTCGAGGCAGCGGTCCAGGCTGCGTCGAAGCTCCCGGTGGCAGATGCCGTCGATCGGCTCCGCGAAGCCCTGTCGATGTGGCAGGGACCTCCGTACGCCGGCATCGACCGCCCCTTCGTGGACGCCGAGGTGGCACGGCTCGAGCACCTGCGGCTCACGGCCCAGACGCGCTGCTTGGCGGGCGAGCTGGCACGCGGTCGGCACCGCGAGGTGGAACCGGAGCTGCGATCGCTCCTGAGCCAGCATCCCCTGGACGAATCGGTGGCGGAGCTCCTCATGCTCGCGCTCTACCGCGCGGGGCACCAGGGCGACGCGCTTCGCGTCCACGCCGACCTACGGCACCGCCTGGCCGAGGAGCTCGGCACGGATCTCAGCCCATCGCTCACCCGTCTGCACGAACGGATCGTGCGGCACGATCCCGTCCTCGGCGACACCTCGACGGGCGGCACACACCCGAGCGCCCCGCCCGACCCGCAGCCTCCTCCCGACGGGGACGTCGGCAACCTGCCGCCACCTCGATCCAGCTTCATCGGGCGTGAGAGGGAGGTCGCCGAGGTGGCGGCGATGGTCCGGGACCACCGGCTCACGACCCTGTTCGGTGCCGGCGGCGCGGGGAAGACCCGACTGGGGCTGTGTGCCGCCTCCAACGCCGCTCCGGGCTTCGAGGGCGTGTGGCTGACCGCCCTCGGGACGCTGGACGACCCCAGCCACCTCGCCGGTCACTGCCTCACCGAACTCGGGCTCGTCGACCAGATGGACCGCCACCCGACCGACACCCTGCGTGGCTGGATCGGGGACCGACACCTGCTCCTCGTGGTGGACAACTGTGAGCACCTCGCCGACGCCGTCGCGAGCTTCGTCGACGAGTTGCTGACGGCCTGTCCCCGGCTGCACGTCCTCGCGACGAGCCGCCAACCGCTGCGGTGCGCTGGCGAACAGCGGTGGCGGGTCCCGACCCTGGCCGTGCCGTCCGCACCCGAGGTCGAGGCCGTGGCAGCGAGCGAGGCCGGGTCGCTCTTCGTCGAACGGACGACCGCGGTCCGACCGGACTTCTCCCTGGACGCGGCGACCGCACCGGCGGTCCACCGCATCTGCCGGCGGCTCGACGGCATCCCTCTGGCCATCGAGTTGGCTGCGGTGCGCATGGCGACGATGTCGGCGGCCGACCTCGCGGAGGGACTCGACGATCGGTTCTCCCTGCTGACCTCCGGGATCCGGACGGCCCTGCCGCGACACCGGACGTTGCTCGCGACCACCGACTGGAGCTACGACCTGCTGTCGATCGAGCAGCAGCGCCTGCTGTGCCGGCTGTCCACCTTCGTGGCCGACTTCACCGCCGCGGCTGCTGCGCAGGTGTGCGGGGCGGCACCCCTCACCTCACGGTCGGTGCCGGGTTCGCTCGCCGATCTGGTCGACCACTGCCTCGTCGAGGCCCACGACGTGGACGGGCACACCCGCTATCGGCTGCTCGAGACCGTGCGGGAGTACGGACGTGAGCGGCTGGGCGACGATGCCGAGGAGACCACGCAGCGGTACCTGACGTGGGTCGCCGAGCTGGTCGAGGCGGTCGGGGCGAACGCCCAGATCGACACCCCGACCTGGTACGCACTCCTCGACGCCGAGTTCCTGCACGTGCAGGGCGCCTTCGCGGCGGCCATGCGTCGAGGTGACGCCGAGATGGCGCTCCGGATCGCGTCAGGGTCGGGCTGCGCGCTGATCATCCTCGGTCGCTTCCATCGCCTGCGCGAGTGGCTGCGCGGCTCGATCGCTCTCGCACGCGAAACGGAGGTCGACGAGCGGGTCATGGCGCAGGGCCTGATGATGGCGGCAGCCGTGGCCGGTATCGATCATCGCTTCGAAGGCACGCTCGACCTGCTGTCGGAGGCCGACGAGCGGTTCGAGCGGGTGGGCAGCGTCGAAGGCACCCTGTGGACCGGCTACTGGCGAGCGGCGACGCTCGGGGAGATGGGTGAGTTGGCCTCCTCGTTGACGGTGATCGAGCACACCGCAGAGGAGGCGGCCCGACACGGGCAGGAGATCATCGAAGCCAACGCCCGTGCCGAGCAGACCGAGCTGATCGTGGCCGCTTCACTCGCGGAGGGTGCTCCCGACCCGCACGAACTCGCCATGGCACGGACCGCGCTCACCCGGGCGAGGGAGCTCGCCGACACGCACGAGATGCAGGAGCTGGCCGCCCGGGTCGGCTTCAGCGAGGTGGTCCTGACGGCCCTGGAAGGTGACCCCGACGTCGCCCTCTCGCAAGCGCACCAGAAGCTCGACGCCTGGCGCCTGTTCGGGCGGGGGAACCGGCTCATCCTCGCGCTCGTCGCTACGGCCAGGATCGCGCTCCTCGCCGAACGAGACGCGGACGCACACCGCCTGGTGTCCGAGGCCGCGCAGCTGATCGGCGAGTGCGCGTGGCCGGGTCCGCTGCGAGGTGCCGCTGAGGTGGGAGCGCGACTCTGCGCCCAGGCCGATCCCGACACTGCCGCTGCGCTGCTGGGCGCGGCGGAGGCCCGACCGCCCACCCACCGCTGGCGGATGTCCACCGACCTGGCCGACACGAGAGCCCGACTGCAGGACGCCCTCGGCCACGAGGCGTTCGCTACGCGCTACGCCGACGGACGACGCATGACCCTCGACGAGGTGGTCGCGCTCGCGCTGTCGGTGACGGCCGGATCGGACGCCGTGACCGACGCCACCCCATGGTCCCCGGGAGCGAGCGGCGAGGCTTGATATAAGTCTTGACTTATATATAGTGGTCGCGGCCGCAACCGAGGCAGCCACTCACGTGTCGTGTAGAGGGAGGAGCAGCCATGGCATCCGATCCGCTCACCACCGCCGGCCTGGTGACCCGGGAGGTGGCCACCGGCACCCGGGATGGCAGCACCACCCGCATCGTCGTGGCCCGCCGCACCTACGCCACCGACCAGGCCGACCTCTGGGATGCCGTGACCAACCCGGAACGCATCCCCCGCTGGTTCCTCCCGGTCAGCGGTGAACTGCGGGTCGGAGGGCACTACCAGCTCGAGGGCAACGCTTCAGGCACCATCGAACGGTGCGATCCCCCTGACGCCTTCGAGGTGACCTGGGGCTTCGCAGAACAGGTGTCGTGGCTGCGCGTCGCCCTTGCGCCCTCGGCCGACGGCACGACCCTCGAGCTGGCTCACGAGGCACCGATCGACCCCGGGTTCTGGGCCCAGTACGGACCGGGCGCCACAGGCGTGGGCTGGGATCTCGGCCTGATGGGCCTGGGTCTCCACCTCGACACCGGTGCGCCCCTCGACCCAGTGGAAGCCGACGACTGGGCCACCACGGCACCCGGCATCGAGTTCGTCCGGCACGCCGCTACCGGCTGGGCGCACGCCGCGGTTGCTGATGGCGACGATCCGGTCGCCGCCCGTGAGGCGGCCGAGCGCACGGTGACCTTCTACACCGTCCCGCAGCAGGGATGACGGTGTCTCCGTTCGCCGCGCTCGGCGACCCGACCAGGCGCCAGATCCTCGAGTTGCTCGCCGACGGCGAGCAGGCGGTGGGAACGCTGGTCGCCGCGCTCGCCACCGAGCACCCCATGTCTCAACCCGCGGTCTCGCAACACCTGCGGGTACTGCGCGGCGCCGGGCTCGTCCGCGTCCGCGCGGCCGGCACGCGCCGCCTGTACGCACTCGAGCCAGCCGGGCTCGAGCACGCTGCCGCTTGGCTGACGAACCTCATCGAGCGACCAGCGCCGTTCGCCCAGCCGCTCGACGCGCTCGCCACCGAGGTCGCGCGTGGCCGTCGCGTCAACCGAGCCGCAGGCAGCGAGCCACGATCCGACACCACAGCCGGGTGACACCTGAAGGGCGGCTGTCGCGGAGGTCGGCGACCGGGATGAGGCCCGCCTGGGACATCTCCTCGGGGATGTCCAGGAGCCGGGCGACCTCGGGTTCACCGCCGAGGTGGATCATGGCCAGTGACGATCCGAGCCCGCGGCTGCGCAGGGCGAGCATGAAGCTCCACGCCCCGCGCCAGCGTGTCGACGGCACGCCGAGGTGACGACGACGAACCGGCTGCTGTCCCTCAGTACGATCGGGGCACCGTTCGTGGCCGTGCGCCTCGCGTTCGCCGCCGCACGGCTCGCCTGACCGTACGGCGGACGGCCGCGCGCGGCCCTGACCCCGGAGGGGCACCATGGATCTGGACGAGGCCCGCGCCTTCCTGCGCGACCACCACCACGCCGTACTCCACACCCACAGGCAGGACGGCTCGCCGCAACTCTCACCGGTGGCCGTGACCGTCGATGCCGATGGTCACGCCATCGTCTCCACGCGTGAGACCTCCATCAAGGTCACCAACCTGGAGCGTGACGACCGGGCATCGCTGTGCGTGTTCACCGACGCGTTCTTCGGCCCGTGGATCCGCATCGACGGCACCACCGAGATCCTGCGGTTGCCCGACGCGATGGAGCCGCTCGTGGACTACTACCGACGCGTCGCCGGCGAGCACGACGACTGGGACGACTACCGTCAGGCGATGCGCGACGAACGCCGGGTGCTGCTGCGCATCACGCTCACCGACGCGGGACCGGACGTGTCGGGGTGAACCGCCCACCGTCCGGCTGCGAACCTCGCCGCTGAGCCTACGACGAGTTCGAGGAGTCCTCACATGCCCGCCTCACCTCGCATGCCCGGGGCACCTCGCGCCGGCGACCCTGCCCCGGCGCTCGCGCTTCCGGACCTGGACGGGACCCGTGTCGCCCTCGACGACCTGCGGGGACGTCCGGTGCTGGTGTCCTTCCTGCGCCACGCCGGCTGACTGATCTGCCGAGCGCACCTCGTGAAGGTGCGGGACCGGTGGGAGCGCTGGCAGGCGATCGACGCCGCCGCACTGTTCGTCGTCTTCGACGATCCCGACCTGATCCGGCGCACCATGCTGGACGGCGTCGATCCCGCCGAGCTGCCCTTCCCCGTGCTCGTCGACCGCGACCGTGCGCACTACGACACCTGGGGGCTGACCCGCGCGCGCCGCCGTGACATCTGGCTGGATGCGAACGTCTACAGGGTCTACTGGCGGCTGCTGCGGGCCGGCGAGAGGCTCCGCCCGGGAGGCACGGACGTCTACCAGTTCGGCGGCGACTTCGTCATCGCTCCCGACGGCACGGTCGCCTACGCCCGACCCCAGCAGCGCGACGATCGCCCTCCCGTCGGCGAGCTGCTCCGAGCCGCGTCCCCGGGATGAGACGACCGGTCGCCACCTCATCACGGGAGAGCCGGGACACGCGGTGGAGCCGGCCACGACCGAGGCGCACCCGTATACGGATTGCATACAGGATGGACGCGGGCGGCCCCCGACCCTAGGCTCTGGACCGAAGCGATGGCCGCGGGTGTCCCGCGTCGGTACGCGTGCAGAGACCCGGGGACCGCTACGTCCTCCGGGGACGAGAGCGGCGGACCGCGAACACCCTCGGACGCCGTCGTCGAACCCTCCGAACGGCGCCCAACGGGCGGGGAAGCTGGCCCATCCATGCCCACCGATGAGACCCCCACCACCTCGGCAGCCCGGCCCGTGCCTACGCTCGCGCCGACGGTCCCCGCCGTGTCGCTGACGGTGGATGGATCCCGATGACCGCGGGGTGGGACACCCAGCTCGAGTCCGCGGTGGCCCTGCGCCGATCGCTGCACCGCCGCCCCGAGCTCACCTGGGCGGAGACGGCGACCGCGGAGACGATCCGGGCCGAACTCGACCGTGCCGGCATCTCCTACCGCGTCTGTGCGGACACCGGCACCGTCGCCACCCTCGCGCCGGACGCCCCCGGTCGCCACGTCGCCCTGCGGGCCGACATCGACGCGATGCCCATCGACGAGGCCACCGGCGCGGCGTGGTCCTCGGAGCACCCAGGGGCGATGCACGCCTGCGGCCACGACGGCCACACCGCCACGCTGATGGCCACCGCGTGGTGGCTGAAGGAGCAGGAGGCGCACCTGCCCGGTCCGGTCAGCCTGCTGTTCCAACCGGCTGAGGAGGGCGGCCACGGGGCCAAGCGCATGATCGAGGACGGTGCCCTCGACGGCGTCGACGTGATCTTCGGGTGGCACAACTGGCCGGCGATCCCCTACGGCCAGGCGATCTGCCCGGACGGTCCGGTGATGTCGGCCAACGGCACCTTCCGCATCGAGGTGGCGGGCAAGGGGGGCCACGCCAGCCAGCCCGAGGCCTGCCGTGACCCGGTCCTGGCCGCCGCCGCGATCACCATGGCGCTGCAGCAGGTCGTCAGCCGCCGGCTCGGTCCGCAGCAGGCGGCGGTGGTCAGCGTCAGCTCGATCGTGGCGCCCAGCGCCGACACGGTCACCCCCGACGACGCCGTGCTCGGTGGCAGCATCCGCATCCCCGACACGGCCGCGCGCGACCACGTCTTCGACCTGATCGAGGAGATCACCACCGGCACCGCCGCCGCGTACGGCGTCACCGCGACGACCGAGCGCCGCCCGCGCTACGGGGCGACGGTCAACCACCCGGCGCCGGCGGCCGAGATGCGCACCGAGCTCGAGGCCGAGCTGGGCCCGACGTGGCATGCTGCGTCGACAACGGCCCCGGTCCTGGCCTCCGAGGACTTCAGCTACTACCTCGAGGTGGTGCCAGGGGCCTTCGCCCTGGTCGGAGCCGACGACGGTCAGGGACACGACCAGCCCTGCCACAGCAACCTCTACGACTTCAACGACAGGCTCATCCCGATCGTCGCGCGGGTGTACGCCCGCCTCGCCGGGGCACCGATCCCACGAGCCTGACGCACGCACGGACCTGACGCACGCACGAACCTGACGCACGCACGGACCTGACGCGCCCGAGCGCGTCGAGCCGCACGCCAACCCCGAGCACAGCCCGGCAGCGTCGGGCCGCGTCCCTACCCCACGCACCGGACCCAGTACCAGGAGGAGGGCAACCATGGACACCACGATCTTCGAGGAGCGTGAGTCCGAGATCCGTGGCTACTGCCGCGCGTACCCGACGGTCTTCACCTCGGCGTCCAACGCCCGACAGACCGACGAGGCCGGCACGAGCTACCTCGACTTCTTCGCCGGGGCCGGGGTGCTGAACTTCGGCCACAACGACGAGCGCATGAAGCGCGCCGTGATCGACTTCATCGAGCGCGACGGGGTGGTGCACAGCCTCGACACCTACACCGACGTCAAGCGCGACTTCATCGAGCGCTTCGTCGAGGTGGTGCTCGAGCCGCGCGGCATGGACCACAAGCTGCAGTTCATGGGTCCGACCGGCACCAACGCCGTCGAGGCCGCCCTCAAACTGGCCCGGCGGGTCACCGGACGGCACGAGGTGGTCGCGTTCGGGCACGGCTTCCACGGCATGACGCTCGGCGCCCTGGCGCTGACCGCGAACGACTACTTCCGCCAGGCCGGCGGCGTGCCGCTCGACCACGTGACGAGGTTGCCCTTCGAGAACGAGGCGGGCGGCGGGCTCAAGGCGCTCGAGGAGTACCGCAGCCGGCTCGACGACCCCTCCAGCGGGCTGACCAAGCCGGCCGCGTTCGTCGTCGAGGTGATCCAGGCCGAGGGTGGCGTCAACGTCGCGACACCGGAGTGGCTGCACGTGGTCCAGGAGCTCGCCCACGATCTCGGCGCGCTGTTCGTGATCGACGACATCCAGGCCGGCGTCGGGCGGACCGGCTCGTACTTCAGCTTCGACGGCATGGGCCTCGACCCCGACATCGTCATCCTCGCCAAGGGGATCGGCGGGTTGGGTACGCCCCTCGCGATGAACCTGAACAAGCCCGAGCACGACGAGCACTGGTCGCCGGGCGAGCACACCGGCACGTTCCGCGGGCAGGGGATCTCCTTCGTGGCCGGTCGCGAGGCGCTGAGCTACTTCGCCGATGACACGCTGATGGACGACGTGAAGGTCAAGGGCCAGCAGATGCGCGACCGGCTGCTGCCGATCGCCAACGCCCACGCCGACCGTGGTTGGGAGGTCCGCGGTCGAGGGATGATGCAGGCGCTCGACGTGGTCGACGGCAGCTTCGCCAAGGCGGTGCAGGCCGCGTCGTTCGAGTCGGGCCTGCTGATCGGCCCGTGTGGGAGCGGTGGCCGCGTGCTCAAGCTGATCCCGCCGCTGACGATCCCCGAGGCCGACCTGAACGAGGGCCTCGACCTGTTCGAGGCCGCCATCGACACCGCGCTGGCCGCGACGTAGGTAGGCGGACAGAAGGACCAGGAGGCGACGCCATGCTCACCGCGATCGATCCCACCACCGGCAAGGTCGTGTCCGAGGTGCCACCCGCGGACGAGGCGGCGCGGGACGCGATCATCGCCCGCGCCCACGATGCGTTCGACGGCTGGCGACAGACCAGCTTCGACGAGCGCGCCGAGGTGCTGCGCGCCGTCGCGGCGGCCATGCGCGACGACATCGACCGGCTCGCGCTGTTCATGACCGAGGAGATGGGCAAGCCCATCACCGAGGCGCGCGGCGAGGTCACCAAGGCGGCCTGGGCCGCTGACCACTACGCCGAGCATGCAGCGTCCTACCTCGCCACGGAGCACCTCGCCTCGGATGCCACCTCGAGCTACGTGCAGTACCTGCCACTCGGCGCCACCCTCGGCATCCTGCCCTGGAACGCACCCTTCTGGCTGGCGTTCCGGTACTGCGCCCCGACGCTCATGGCCGGCAACACCTGTCTGATCAAGCACGACCCGCACGTGCCCGCCTGCGCGGAAGCGATCGGCGAGCTGTTCACCACGGTGGGTGCGCCGGAGGGGATCTGCCAGAACCTGCCGCTTGAGACCCCGGACGTCGAGGCCGCGATCCGCGACCCGCGCATCCAGGCGGTGTCCTTCACCGGCTCCGAGCGTGCCGGCTCAGCGGTCGCCTCGACCGCAGCGTCCGAGATCAAGCCGGCGGTGTTGGAGCTCGGCGGCTCCGACCCGGCGATCGTGCTGGCCGACGCCGACCTCGACGCGGCGGCCGACGCCATCGCCCTGATGCGGATCATCAACGCTGGGCAGTCCTGCATCGCGGCCAAGCGCATCCTCGTCGAGGAGGCGGTGTACGAGCCGATGGTGGAGCGCCTCCACGAGCGGTTCGCGGCGTTGGTGGTCGGCGATCCCCGCGAGGAGTCGACCCAGGTGGGTCCGATCGCCAGGTCCGACCTGCGCGACAACCTGCACCGGCAGGTCCAGGCCAGCATCGACGCGGGTGCGACGTGCCGCCTCGGCGGCGAGCTTCCCGACGGTGACGGGTTCTTCTACCCCGTCACGCTGCTCACCGACGTCACCCCCGACATGGTGGTGAGCTGTGAGGAGACCTTCGGGCCCGTCGCGGTGGTGTCGAAGGTGGGCTCGGCCGACGAGGCGCTGCGGATCGCCAACGACACCACCTACGGGCTCGCCGCCAGCGTCTGGACGGAGACCTCGCGTGGCGAAGCCATGGCCAGCGAGATCCAGACCGGGCAGGTCGCGGTCAACGGCGTGGTCAAGACCGACCCGCGGCTGCCGAGCGGTGGCATCAAGCGCTCCGGCTACGGCCGCGAGCTCGGGCCCCACGGCATCCGGGAGTTCGTCAACGCCCAGCAGGTCTGGGTCGGCCCCAAGCAGGAGTGACGCGCGAGCGGCGCGCCGCTCCTCCAGGCCGAGTGGCTACGGGCTGAGCGGCTACGGGCTGAGTGGCTACGGGCCGAGTGGCCGCACCGCGAGGCCGTGGATGTCGTTCTGCACCACGCCGTCGACGGTGACGGTCTCCGGCTCGAAGACCCGCAACGTGCGCCCGCTGGCGGCGTGCACCACGGCGATGCCCGGTTGGTCACCGGTCGCCGCGTGGACCGCTCCCGACACCGGGGCGGGACCGCGCTGGCTGATGTAGAGCAGCCGCCCGTCCGGCGAGAAGTCGATGATGTCGGGCGTGTCCGCGATGTCGGGGACGTGCCGGACCACCGTGAAGTTGCGGGCGTTGATCAGCAGGCCGTCGTCGGTGTTGCGGTTGACCTGCCACAGCCACTTGCCGTCCGGGCTGAACCGGAGCCCGTGGGCGTCCAGGCCGCGGGCCGACTCGGTCAGCAGCAGCTCCTTGGTCCGGGCGTCGAACACGTACCACTCGCCCTCGGTGTCCTCGCCCTCAGCGACGCGGCCGCTCCAGTTCGCCACCACGTGGTCGCCGTCCGGGCTGACCCCGACCCCGCAGTTGGCCTTGACCTCCGCGGGGTTCCATGCCTTCGTCACCTCGTGAGCATCGACGTCCAGGACGAACAGCCCACCTCCGGCCCAACCCGGGCCGAGGGTGATCCACGCCTCGGTGGTGCCCTCGTCGTCGACGGTGTACTGGTGGCAGACCGGGCTGTACGAGGCGTACTGGAAGTTCCCGTCCGTCCCGTCGGGGTCCCCGGCGACCGGCTCCCAGCCGGGGTTGGCTTCCTCGATCGGGGCCAGCAGGTCGGCGACGTCCAGCCGCTCCCCGATCTCGAAGGTGGCTACCTCGGCGTCGCGGTCGATGACGATCTCGACCATCTCTGCCTCACCGATGGCCGCCACCCACACGGCCGAGTCGTCGGGTGTGACGGCGGCCATGTGGCTGCCACCGCCGGTCGCCAGCACCTCGACGACCTCCTTGGCCTCCGCGTCGATCACGATCGTCGCGGCTCCCGCCGTGGCCGCGACGAACGCGTAGCGGTGCTCGGAGTCGAACTCGATCATGTGCGGCACGACGTCACCTGTGGGGGTGTGCGCGAAGTCGCCTGCGGCCAGGGCCTCCGCGGTGACGTCGATCTCGGCGATCTCGTTGCCGCGCTCGTCCAGCACGTGGATCAGGTCCG
>CAYVJT010000084.1:0-2283 GCA_964451855.1 uncultured Actinomycetota bacterium | reverse complement strand
ACGTCGATCTCGGCGATCTCGTTGCCGCGCTCGTCCAGCACGTGGATCAGGTCCGTGCCTTGGTCGAGCATCCACACCTCGTGGGCGGCGCTCGAGGGGAGACCGGCGGGTGGCCCGGCCCGCGGCGGCACGGCCGGGGCGCGATCCCGCTGCGCCTGTTCGGGGCCCGCGTGGTCGGGGCGTCCGTCGCCCTGGGCCCCGGCCGGTGTCGTCACGGCCAGCGCCAGCAGCACCACCGCGAGCAGGGAGGTGATGATCGTCAGTGGTCGGCGAACGGTCGAGGGCACCGGGACGCTCCTTGCAGGCCGGGGATCGCAGGTCGTTGGATCGATGCCACGGGATCGATGACACGAGATCGATGCCACGTGGCTCGATGCCACCAGGAGCAGCCGCTCACACCGGCCGTTCCAGGTGGGTTGCCACCCAACGCTTCGTGGGTTGCCACCCAACGCGTCCCACCCAACCCACGATCCCGACCGGCGGCAAGGGGACACGCACGCAACCGTGCGAACCCCCGGCGGCCGCACCGCGGGTTACCGACCGTGACGACGTGCCGACGGGCCGGGTCGATGCCTCGAGCCAGGACGGGACGTAGCCTCGTGAGGGACGTACCGTGGGGTGACCATGTTGGGCAGCCGCCGGGTCCGTGAGGTCACGTGCCCGTCGTGCGCCGCGAGATGGCCACGTCGCACCTCGAGGTTCTGCGGTGCCTGCGGTGCGTCGCTGCCCGACAGCACCGCGGGCGTACACCTCACCGAGGATGGACCACCGGACGAGGACGAGCTCGCCGGAGATCGCAGGTTCGGGCTCAGCTCCCGCCGCTTGGAGCTGATCGCCGCGGCTGTCCTCATCGTCATCGTCGGCGTCGCCATCACCGTCGCGGCGTCGGTGAGCGAGCCACCGCTCGACACCGACAGCGACCACGTCGAACTACCCGCCCCGGACGAACTCCCCGACGACGGTCGCGACGCACCCCCGGAGGGGGCGCCGCAGGACCGCGAGCCCGCATCGGAGGGGCCGCGCTCGAACGACGTGCCCCTGCACGGCCCCGGCACGCTGACGTGCGTGCCGGCCGGCTGTGAGCGGTGGCGGATCGAACTGCCCGACGGGTCCGTCACCCCCACCCACGACCTGCTGATCCACGTCGAGCGCAAGGTGGGCCCGCCGACGGACTGGCCGGACGAGGGGCGAGAGGAGCCGTCCCGCGACTTCACTGTCCTGACCGCTCTCGACCCGTCTGACGGGCGGATCGTGTGGGAGCGGCAGCTCGAGAAGCCGCACCTGACCGAACCGGGGGTGCAGGTGCAGGTGCTGCCCGTGGACGAGAGCCTGGTGCTCGTGCTGTGGGGCCGTGAGATCTTCGCGCTGGAAGCCCCGACCGGGGAACGCCGCTGGGGCACGTTCCGCGCGCCCGCGGCACGCCCGGATCGCCCAGGGGTCGACGGCGAGGTGGTCGTGTGGTGGCCAGACGCCGCCGGGAACGGCGGGGACCACCTCGACCAGCCTGACGCAGGCCCATCCCTCACGGCACCGTCCGGGGCGCTGATCAGCCTGGATCGACGGTCCGGGGCGGCGGGGTGGAGGATCGCGACGCGGCTGCTCACCTCCGCCCACGGCCAGGCCGTCGTCCTGTCTGCCGACGGGACCGAGGTCTCGGGCATCGACCTCGACGATCGCACCACCACCTGGTCACGGGAGCTCCGCTCGGGTCTCTCCCACCCACCGGTGCCGCTCGCCGGCCGCCGTCTCGCCCTGCCCTCCCACGAAGGCATCGAGGTCATCGGCACCGATAGCGGCGACACGATCGCTGACCGGCGTCTCGGGCTCTCACCGCGACGCCACATCGAGGTGGTGGGCACGACGTTGGTCCAGCACGCACCGGGGGACCGTCCGGAGGAGGCCGACCCGAGAACCCGCAGCTCCGTCCTGCTGCTCGACCTCGCCGATCCCGACGTCGCGCCCCGCCAGATCGACGACGTCACCTCTGTGGTGACCCTGCGCTCCCCAGCCCCCGTCGCGGCGCCCCCGTGGCACGAACGCCCGGTCGAAGGGCTCGTCATCACCACCCAGCCCGAGGATCAGGTCCACCTCACGGTGCTGGACGCCAGTGGGTCCGTCCGGTTCGAGGGTGACACCGGCCTGTCCAGTGAGGCGTGTTGTTGGCAGCCCGTCCCCAGCGACGACCCCGGATCGATCGCCCTGGTGGACCCGGACGCAGACGGGAGCCGGGTCGCGATCGTGCCCACCACGCACCAGCAGGAGCCACGGATCATCTCGCTGCCC
>CAYVJT010000083.1:7299-15030 GCA_964451855.1 uncultured Actinomycetota bacterium | reverse complement strand
GCACCTCACCCCGGTCAAGGCCGGTTCACAGATCGGAGTTTGTGCGACAGCCTGGTATCCCACCCGAAACGGCCGAATCCGAGCACCTCACCCCGGTCAAGGCCGGTTCACAGATCGGAGTTTGTGCGACAGCCTGCATCGCGACGGAAGTCCCGCCCATCACCAGCCACAACCCCGACACTGGGCGGGATAGGTGTCGCTTCGCGACCGGGATCCCGCCCATCACCAGCCACGCCCCGGCACGACCAACCCGTGAAACGTCGGCGCTAGTCCGCCTTCGCGAGGGTGCCGAGGTACAGGTCGATGACCTTGGGATCGCTCAGCAGTTCCGTGCCGGTCCCGGTGTAGGCGTTCTGCCCCTGGTCCAACACGTAGCCACGGTGGCAGATCTGCAGGCAGCGTCGAGCGTTCTGTTCGACCATCACGATCGACACGCCCGTCGCGTTGATCTCCCTGACACGGTGGAACACCTCGTCCTGGTTGGTCGGCGACAGGCCGGCCGACGGCTCATCGAGGAGGAGCACCGCCGGATCCATCATGAGTGCACGCCCCATGGCCAGCATCTGTCGCTCCCCGCCCGAGAGTGAACCGGCGCGCTGCTTGCGCCGCTCCGCCAGGAGCGGGAACAGCTCCGCCAGCGCCTCGAAACGCTCGTTCCACCGCCGAGGCGCGAGGTAGAGCCCCATCTCGAGGTTCTCCTCGACGGTCAGCCGCGGGAAGACGTTCTCGGTCTGCGCGACGTAACCGAGCCCCTTCTCGACGAGCGCGTGCGCAGGATGGTCGGTGATGTCCTCCCCCCACAGGCGCACCTTCCCCGACCGGACCGGCACCAGGCCGAAGATCGACTTGATGAGGGTGGACTTGCCGGCGCCGTTGGGGCCGATGACCCCGACCAGTTCGCCCTCGGCGAGCTCGAGGTCACAGCCGCCCAGGATGTCGATCCCCGGGAGGTACCCGGCGACGATCCCTTCGGCGGTCAGGACAGGGTCTGCGGCCATCAGCTACCCCCACCGTCGTCGTTGCCGCTGCGATCGACAGGCCTGGTGTACCCGGGCTCGTCGTGCTGGGTCCCGAGGTAGGCGTCGATGACGGCCGGGTCCTTGCCGATCTGGTCCGGTGTCCCCTCCGCGATGATCCGACCTTCGGCCATACAGACGACCCAGTCGCTGATCCCCATCACGACGTCCATGTCGTGCTCCACGAACACCACGGTCATCCCGGCGTCACGCAACCCGGTCACGTGCTCGAGCAGGGACTGGGTCAGCGCAGGGTTCACGCCGGCCATCGGCTCGTCGAGCATGATCAGCGAGGGCTCGACCATCAGGCCACGGGCCATCTCGAGGAGCTTGCGCTGCCCGCCCGACATCTCGCCGGCGTACTCGTCGGCCATGTGATCGAGTTGGAAGCGGACGAGCAGTTCGTGGGCACGTTCCCGGATCTGCTCCTCCTGCGCCCGCCAACCGGTGAGCAGGGCCTGGAAGAACCGTTCGCCGCGCTGGCCTGTCGCGCCGAGCATCATGTTCTCCATCACCCGCATGCGGGCGAGGGCTTTGGTGAGCTGGAAGGTGCGGACCATGCCCCGGTGGGCGATCTTGTGGGAGGGGAGGCGGCTGATGTCCTGGCCCTCGAACGTCCAACGGCCACGCTGGGGGTGGTCGAACCCCGACAGCACGTTGAAGAACGTCGACTTGCCCGCACCGTTGGGGCCGATCAGGGCGGTGATGGTTCCGCGTTGGACCTCGAGGTGGTCGACGTCGACGGCGGTGAGGCCGCCGAACGACCGACGCACCCCATCGGCGACCAGGATGGGATCGGGTTTGGCGACGCCGGGGACGGGGGCGACGTCCGCCAACGGCGTGGTGGTCTCAGAGGCCAAGGGAGATCTCCCTCTTCGAACCGAACATGCCTTGCGGTCGGAAGATCATCAGCAGCATCAGGCCGAGCCCGACGAGCGCGAACCGGATGGGTCCGAGGTTGATGCCGACGAGGAAGTCGGGGAGCAGGCCGGCCTGCGACACCGCGCGGAGGTAGGCGTCGATCCCGCTGACCAGGAACCAGAAGATGATGGCACCCACGATCGGGCCGACGGTGGACGCGGCACCTCCGAGGATCAGGATCGTGTACGTGAAGAAGGTCACCTGCGGGAGGAAGGCCTGCACCTCGACGGCGTTCGAGGCCGTGACGAACATGATGCCCGCCAGCCCACCGAGCAGGCCTCCGAGCACGACGCTCTGCATCTTGTAGGAGAACACGTCCTTGCCGAGGCTGCGTGCCGCGTCCTCGTCCTCACGCACGGATCGGACCACCCGACCCCAGGGGCTGCGGATCAGCTTCCACACCAGCAGGGTCGCGAGCAGCGCCAGGGTCCAGGTGACGAGCAGGGACCACAGCCCGATGTGGGTGTAGGTGAACACCCCGAAGCCGTACCGCCCCGGGGTGATCGGGTTGATGTCGCGGAAGGCGCGTGCGAAGCCCTGCAGCCCGAAGACGCCACCGGTCAGGTCGGTCGCCGGTCGTGATCGGATGAGGAAGCGCAGGATCTCGGCGGCGGCGATGGTCGTGATCGCGAAGTAGTCGGCGCGCAGCCGCATCGTCGGGTAGCCGAGCAGCAACGCCAGCAGGACCGCGGCCAGCAGACCGACGATCAGCCCGAGCCAGAACGGCCCCCCGAAGGTGCTGACGGTGATCGCGAGACCGTAGGCGCCCACCAGCATGAACCCGACCTGACCGAAGTTGAGCAGCCCGGTGTAGCCGTAGTGGACGTTCAGCCCGATCGCCGCCAGCGCGTAGACCGCCGCCTCCGGGCCCAAGGCGGAGCGCAGGGCGTGACCGAACACCGCGGTGAGCAGATCCATGCCTCGCTAGCCCTCCTCCGCGTCGCCGCGGTGTGTGGTCGGGGTCGTGGACGACATGGCGTCGTGACGAGGCGGCATCATCCGATCCGCTCCTTGATCCCGAGGATCCCCTGGGGTCGGACCAGCAGGATGATGATGAGCGCGGCCAGGGCCCAGACCAGCTTGAGCTCGGCGGAGAACCACAGGACGCTCAGTTCGGTCACGATCCCGACGACGAGGCTGCCGACCATCGCGCCGTAGGTGGTACCCAGCCCGCCGAGGATCACCCCGGCGAACATCAGCAGGAGCAGGCGGAAGCCCATCAGGAAGCTGACGTTCTCCACGGTGCCGAGGAACACGCCGCCGCCGGCCGCCAGGGCCGCGCCCATCACCCAGATCAGCAGGATGATGCGCTGGACGTCGATCCCCGAGGCCTCGGCCAGGTTGCGGTTGTCGGCGACGGCCCGCATCGCCTTGCCCAGTCGGGTGCGTTCGAGCATGGCGGCGACGGCGAGCAGGATCACCAGCGACAGGGCGATGATCGTGAGATCCCGTGGGGTGATCTGGATGGGGCCGATCTGCACCGGGGTCTGCACGGCGAAGCCAGCGAACTGCCGGCTCCGCGTCCCGAAGAAGATCTGGACGATGTTGCGGATGAGGAACATGAGCCCGATCGAGATGATCAGCATCTGGATGAGCCCGACCTTGCGTGCGCGCAGGGGTCGCCACAGTCCCCGTTCCAGCGTGTAGCCGAGGCCACCACCGGCCACGACCGCGAGCAGCGCGGCGGGGACGAGGTGGATCGTCGTGGGGAAGACGGCGGAGGCGTTGAACAGGAAGGCGATCACGGCGCCGAACGTGACCAGCTCGCCGTGGGCGAAGTTGATCAGGCCGGTGGTGCCGAAGATGAGCGACAGCCCGATCGCGGTCATCGCGATGATGAACCCGAACTTGATGCCGTTGGTCAGCGCCTGGCCGAACCGCTGGCCGAACCCGCGCGCGACACGTGGGTCCTCGCCCAGCGGGAACAGCAGGGTCCGGGTCTGATCCGGGCGCATCGAGAACTCGAGGGTGGCCCGCTCCGGATCGCGCAGTTCGACGCCCTCCGGCAAGGTCTCGACCTGCACCGTGGCCCGGTAGTCGCCCGGCTCGGGCAGCGGTGCCAACCAGGTCCCGTCGTCCTCGCTGATCGCCTCGGTGACGAACGCGCCGTCGGCCGTCTCGACCAGGATCGTGACGCCCTCCACCGGCTCGTCGTCGGCATCGGTGAGCGTGCCGGTGACGGCTTCCTCGGTCTGCTCCGGCTCCTCCTGCGCGAGGACGGCGGCCTCGCGCTCGCTCGCAGCCGCTGACGGCGCACCGATGACGATCGCGATCATGACCGCGAGCAAGGTGAACGGGATCAGCGCGAGCGTTCGCACGGCCACGTAGCTCTCTCCCTCCACGGGCTCGGACCGGCCCGCCATCGCGCGGAGCATAGGAGACCGCGCAACGGGGGGCTACCAGACGACGCAACGGCAGGCTACTCGTCGGATCGCGTGGATCGTGCGTGCGAGGGGTCCGCCCGGTGATCAGCCGGCTCCGCCTGGCACACGACGACGCAGAGTGCCAGGGCGGTACCCTGGGGCAGGCCCGACGACCGATCAGGGGAGGTGAACGTGGCGACCGAGGACACCGTGGAGCTGCGGGTCTCCCTGCCCGCGGACGGCGGTACGGCCCCAGAGGCTGGGACCGAGGGCGCCGTCGGGGACGTGCAGCGCGAACCCCTCGACGAGCGCAAGCTGACGATCCTGCGTGCGATCGTCACCGAGTACGTGGCGAACGGCGAACCCGTCGGATCGAAGCGGGTCGTCGAGGTGGCGGGGCTGGACGTCTCCGCCGCGACGGTCCGCAACGAGATGGCCGTGCTCGAGGAGCTCGGCTACATCACCCAGCCACACACCTCGGCGGGGCGCATCCCCACGGACCAGGGCTACCGGCGCTTCGTCGACGACCTGCGCGCCGACCCCACGGTCGACGATCCCCGTCGCCAGCTCGTCGAGGAGCTGCTCGGGTCCTCGAGGGACCTCGAGGACCTGTTGGCGCGGACCTCCAGCGTGCTGAGCCAGCTCACCCGGCTGGTGTCGCTGGTGATCGCGCCGACCGTCGACGCCTCGCGGTTGAAGCTGCTCGAGCTGGTGTCGCTGTCACCCGGCTCCGGCCTGCTCCTGCTCGTCACCGACACGGGTCGCGTCGACAAGCGCATGGTCGAGCTCCCGGCCGGCATCGGCGACCCCGACCTCGACCGGGTCCGCAACGTGCTGTCCGAGAACGTGCGGGGGTGCCGGCTCGAGGAGGTGCACCCGGCGGTGGCCGCGATCGCCGAGGAGGCGCCGCCGGAGCTGCGCGAGGCGCTGCACGCCGTCGCCGAGGCCACCAAGGACCAGCTCGCCGACGACACGATCCATCACGTCTTCGTCGGGGGCCAGGCCTCCCTGGCGGGGGACGAGGCCTTCGAACGCGAGCACCTGTCGCGGGTGTTGCAGGTCCTCGAAGAGCGTGCGACCCTCGCCAGACTGCTGTCGGAGGCGACCGCCGACGAACGGACCACCGTGCGCATCGGCGAGGAGAACCAGGTCGAGGACCTCCGCTCCGCCTCACTCGTCGCGCAGCGCTACCAGCTCGTGACCGCCGGGTCGCTCGGCGTGATCGGCCCGACACGGATGGACTACGCCAGCGTGGTCGCTACCGTCCGTGCCGTCGCGGACCAGCTCCAGACGACCCTGACCGACCTCTCCGGCTGACCGGCACCGGTCCGACACCAGGGAGCGCGGATCCCGCGTGCGTTCGGTCCAGCCCAACACCTGCCATCCTCTGCCGTCCTGACGTATGAGGGAACCCACCGTGCCCGACCTCTACGAGCTGCTGGAGATCCCCCGGGATGCCACCCCGGAGGACATCAAGCGTGCCTACCGGCAACAGGCGCGCCGTCACCACCCCGACGCGGGTGGTGATGCGGAGACCTTCAAGCAGATCACCCACGCCTTCCAGGTGCTCTCCGACCCCGACAAGCGCGTCCGCTACGACCGGTTCGGCGACGACGGGACGCCGAGCACCCGCGGGAACGGCGATCCGTTCGGGTTCGGTGGCGCCGGGTTCGGCAACGTGGGTGACGTGATCGACGCCTTCTTCGGGTCGGCCTTCGGCGGCCAAGGCCGTGCGGGTGGCCCGCGGCGGGAGGCTGGCCGCGACGTGCTGGTCGGCCTCGAGCTGACCCTCGAGGAGGTCGCGACCGGCGTGCAGCGCGAGGTCGAGGTCGAGGTCGCGACGGCCTGCGACGACTGCGGCGGCTCGGGGTCGGCCTCGGGCGGGACGTCGCGCTGCCACGAGTGCGGCGGCGCCGGGCAGGTCCAGCGCGTCGTGCGTACCGCCTTCGGTCAGCTGGCGTCGGCGGCGCCGTGCGGCAGCTGCCGCGGCTCGGGGCGTCGTGTGGAGGACCCCTGCACCGGTTGCGCCGGCGAGGGGCGTCGCACCGAACGGCGCTCGGTCACCGTCGACATCCCGGCCGGGGTGGACGAGGGCAACCGGCTGCGCATCGCGGGCGCGGGGGAGGCCGGACGTCACGGCGCGACCGCGGGTGACCTGCTCGTCGAGGTCCACGTCCAGGAGCACGAGCTGTTCGAGCGTGACGGTCGCACCCTCTACGCTGAGGTGACGATCCCGGTGACCCAGGCCACGCTCGGCGGCAGCCTCACCGTCCCCACTATCGACGGTGAGCAGGTGCAGGTGCCGGTCCCGCCCGGGACCCAGCCCGGCGACGTGCTGGTCGTCCGGCGTGCCGGACTTCCCGCCACGGGAGGCGGTCGTCGCGGCGACCTGCGTCTGGTGGCACGGGTCGAGGTCCCGACCAAGCTCGATGACGAGCAGCGCGAGCTGTTCAACCGGCTCGCCGAGCTGCGTGACGAGCCGTTGGCCTCCTCCGGGCGTGGCCTGTTCACCCGCCTGCGTGACGTGTTCCAGCGCTGACCCGTGAGCCTGGTCCCGTACGTCCACGTCGACACCGCCCTGACCGATCGCACCACCGACGAGCGCATCGCCCTGACGGACGCCGAGTCGCACCACCTGCGTCGGGTCCTGCGACTCCCGGAGGGCGCCGACGTCGAGGTCGCTGACGGCATCGGCAACCACGCGGCGGCGCGGCTCGACGGCGACGACCTCGTGCTCAGCGGCGATGTGGCACATCGTCCGGCCGACCACCCCGAGCTGTGGGTGGCGCAGGCACTGCCGAAGGGGCGCAAGCTCGAGGAGGTGCTCCGCCAGGTCACCGAGCTGGGCGCCGACGGGATCGTCGTCGTCGCGGCACAGCGCAGCATCCCCCGACTCGACGCCTCCAAGGTGGCGCGTGCACGGCAGCGTTGGGCGGGCATCGTTCGTGCCGCGAGCGAGCAGGCGCGGCGGCCCCGGCGTCCGTCGATCACGGGTCCCGTCGCCGCTGCCGACCTCGCCGATGAGCCGGGTCGGCTGGTGGTGGCGGCTCCCGGATGGCGTGCTCTGCCCGAGGTCCTGGCCGAGCACGCCACCGCGCAGCGCGTGACGCTCGCCATCGGCCCGGAGGGGGGCTGGAGCGACGACGAGGTGGCCCGGTTCCTGGACGCGGGTGCGGCGCTCGCCGGGCTCGGCCCCACGGTGCTGCGGACCGAGCACGCGGCAGCGGCCGCCCTCGCGGTGGCGGTGGCGGGGCTGGGACGCTGGTCGTCGACCTGACGCCAGGTGTGCCGCTCGGGCGTCGAGACCCGGGCGGCAGTCGGGGTTGGTCGCTCGTCTCACCGTTCGTAGCCGGCGGTGACGTAGCGTCGAGCCTGCTCGCTCCGCACGGGTGGGGTCACTACAGTCGCCCTGCTGGATGATCGGCGGGAGA
>CAYVJT010000083.1:0-7199 GCA_964451855.1 uncultured Actinomycetota bacterium | reverse complement strand
ATCGGCGGGAGATGGGTCGTAGGCTGGTTGGGGTCCCCACGCATGGGGGTCGCGGATATCGGGCCAACCCGAGGACGGAGATCGAGGTGGCTGCGCCGGACGATGCACGTCATGCTGTGCGGCTGGGCGAGCGCCTACGTCACGTACGCCAGCAGCAGGGCCTGTCCCTGCACGACGTCGAGGCGATGAGCGACGGCGACCTGAAGGCCAGCGTGGTCGGTGCGTACGAGCGGGGTGAGCGCACGATCTCGATCACACGGTTGGAGCGACTCGCCGACTTCTACCGCATCCAGGTCGGCGAACTGCTCCGCACCCCCGATGACGCGCGTGATCGCGCTGAGGACGCGCACGACACCGGGCGAGTGGTGATCGACCTCGTCGCCCTGGAGGAACGCGCTGACGAGGAGCCGATCCTGCGACGTTACGTGGACTCGATCCGGTCGCGACGGGGGGACTTCAACGGTCGCGTGCTGACCGTACGCGGCGCCGACCTGGACACGATCGCTGCGGTGATGGACACCCCGCCGGATCGCCTCCGGGGCCGGCTCGCGGAGACGGGCCTGTTGCGCTGACGCACGCGGTGGCTCGGGCACCGACCCCGTTCGCAGGTGCAGGAGGGTACGCTCGGTCCATCCCGACCACAGGAGCGGTACCCGCTCGTGGCACGATCGTCATCGACTCCGGCGGAGATCGAGTTGCCCGCCGAGTCCTCGCCTGACCCCGTGACCGGCCCCGAAGTGGATCCTGGCGAGGATCCTGGCGACGGCTCGTCCGTCAAGCTGATGGTCCCCGGTGGACACGCCATGGTCGCGTTGCTCGGGACCCAGGACGAGCTCCTGCGGATCGTCGAGGCGGCCTTCGACGCGGGGATCCACGTCCGTGGCAACGAGATCTCGATCCGGTCCTCGGATCCGGACGAGACCGAACGCGTCGCACGCCTGTTCCGCGAGCTCGTGCGCCTGCTCGAGCGTGGGCAGCACCTGGATGCCGCGGTGGTGGAGCAGACGATCAGCATGATCCGGTCCGACGAGGCCGAACGGCCCTCCGACGTGCTCTCCGACGAGCTGATCACCCACCGAGGGCGCACGATCCGGCCGAAGACCCTCGGACAGAAGCGCTACCTCGACGCCATGCGTACCAACACCGTGACCTTCGGCATCGGTCCGGCCGGGACGGGCAAGACCTACCTCGCCATGGGTTGCGCGGTCCAGGCGCTGCGGGCGAAGGAGGTCAACCGGCTGATCCTGACGCGCCCGGCCGTCGAGGCGGGGGAGCGGCTCGGGTTCCTCCCCGGCACCCTGAACGAGAAGATCGACCCCTACCTGAAGCCCCTCTGGGACGCGTTGCACGACATGCTCGACGCCCAGGAGCTGATCGCCCACCTCGACCGGGGAACGATCGAGGTGGCGCCGTTGGCCTACATGCGGGGGCGCACGCTCAACGACGCGTTCATCGTGCTCGACGAGGCACAGAACACGACCGCCGAGCAGATGAAGATGTTCCTGACCCGGATCGGGTTCAACTCGAAGGCGGTGGTCACCGGCGACATCAGCCAGGTCGACCTGCCCAGCGGTCGTCGGTCCGGGCTGCGTGAGGTACGCAACATCCTCAACGACATCGACGGCGTGGCCTTCGCCTACCTCGGCTCGGGAGATGTGGTCCGCCACCACATCGTGCAACGGATCGTCGAGGCCTACGAGGCGCACGACGTCGTGCAGCGACCCGAGCTCGACCAGGACCGGGAGAGCGCGCAGTGACGGTCTTCCTGGCCGATGAGCAGGAGCTCGAGGTCCCGGGTGACCGGCTCGTCGCGCTCGCTCGCCACGTGCTGACGGCACGTCGGGTTCCCGGCGACATGGAGGTGTCGCTGCTCTGCGTCGACGAGGCGACGATCGCCGAGCTCAACGAGCAGCACCTCGGCGGATCCGGGCCCACCGACGTGCTCGCCTTCCCCATCGACGAGCCGGGGGAGACGCCACCTGACACCCCGGCGATCCTGGGGGACGTCGTCCTCTGTCCGAAGATCGCGTTCGAACAGGCCGAGGGCCTCGACCGGTCGGGCGTCGAGGAGCTCGAACTGCTCACGGTGCACGGCATCCTGCACCTGCTCGGGATGGACCACGCCGACCCGGCCAGCGAGCAGGAGATGTTCGGGTTGACCGATGAGCTGCTCGCGGGCTTCCGGGCGGTGGCGGAACCGTGAGCCCGACCGAGATCACGTTCGTCGTGATCGCAGCGGCGCTGTTGCTCCTCGCGGCGGTCATCGCAGCCATGGAGACGGTGGTCTCGCGCCTCAACCTGGTGCGTGCGTTGCGCCTCGATGAGGAGCAGGCTCCCGGGGCCCGGTCGCTGGTGTGGGTGCTGGAGCATCGCGCCACGGTCCTCGACGCGCTGCTGGTCGTGACCGTCCTCGGGCGGGCGACGCTGGTGGCGATCGCCGCGTTGCTGGGCTGGACGTGGACCGATGGTGTGCTCGGTGCCGTGGTCGCGGTGGCCCTCGTCGTCGTGCTGAGCCTCGTGCTCGGTGAGGTCGTGCCGCGGACCGTCGCACTGCGCTACCTCGAGACGACCGGGCTACGCCTGGCCCGGGCGACGCAACTGCTGTCCGCGCTCGCGTTCCCCCTCACCCGTGGCGTGGTGGCGCTCGGCCGCGTCTTCGTGCCGCGACGGCACGAGGTGTCCGGGCCGCACGCCTCCGACGACGAGCTGCGCGCGTTGGATGTCGACGATGACGAGCAGGACGACGAGCTCGAACCCGAGGAGCGAGCGATGATCCGCTCGATCTTCGAGCTCGCCGACACGATCGTGCGCGAGATCATGGTCCCGCGTCCTGACATGGTCATGGTGGCCGAGGACGCCTCGCTCGACGAGGTGATCGGTGTCGTCCTCGACCGCGGGTTCTCCCGCCTGCCCGTCCACGACGCGCAGGACCCGGATGTGGTCGTCGGGGTCGTCTACGCCAAGGACCTGCTCGGCCGGGTCGCGACCGGTGCGCGAGGTGGACGGTGGGGCGACCTCGTCCGACCACCGACCTACGTGCCGGAGACCAAGCGGGTCGACGACCTGCTGCGTGACCTCCAGGCGGCGGCGGTCCACCTCGCGGTCGTCGTCGACGAGTACGGCGAGATCGTCGGCTCGGTGACCATCGAGGACATCCTCGAGGAGATCGTCGGTGAGATCGTCGACGAGCACGATCAGGAGGAACCGCTCGTCGAGCCGAAGGAGGACGGCTCGTTGCGGATCGATGCCCGGTTGGGTGTGGACGACCTCAACGAGATCCTCGGCACCGAGCTCCCCGAGGAGGGCTGGGACACCGTCGGTGGGCTGGTGTTCGGGACGCTCGGCCGGGTGCCGGTCGTCGGGGAATCCCTCGAGCTCGACGGCATCGAGATCACCGTGGACCACGTCCAGGGCCGTCGCGTGGGCAAGGTGACCGTCCGCCGATCCACGAGGTCGCGGGACGCAGCCGGGTCGTCCGAGGATGGCGAGGGCAGGGTGCGCGCGGCGCCGTCCGAGGGGTGAGCGTCGGTCGCCCCTGAGCGGAGGTTACGCTGCGGGTGGTGGACGAGGAGGGGTCTGTTGAAACCCGACGTGCCGGACGCAGCGACCAGGTTCGACGAAGCCGACCTGCTGCGACGTGCTCGCGAGATCCGTTCGCGGGCGTACGTGCCGTACTCCGGGTTCCGGGTCGGTGCGGTCGTGGTCACCTCCGATGGGCAGCGCTTCGAGGGCGTCAACGTCGAGAACGCGTCGTACCGGCTGACCTCGTGCGCGGAGCAGACCGCGATCGCGGGCATGGTCGCTGCGGGCGTGCGTGGTGAGATCGTCGCGGTCGCCGTCGTAGGGGACGGCCAGAACCCCTGCACCCCCTGCGGGGCCTGCCGACAGACGATCTTCGAGTTCGGTCCGGAGGCGACCATCTTCGCCTCGGGCGACGGTGGGAAGCCGCTCGTCGTCACGATCGGCGAGCTGCTGCCCCACGCCTTCGGTCCGAAGCGGCTCTCCCAGGGGCTCGGCGGGTGAGCGGGCGTGAGCTCGACCTCGATGCGATCCTCGCCGGGCTCGGCGACCCGGTCCCCGAGGGCCACCGCGCCGGGCTGATCGCGCTGTCGGGGCGCCCGAACGTGGGCAAGTCGAGCCTGCTCAACCACCTCGTCGGCGAGAAGGTGGCGATCGTCACCGAGGTGCCCGGCACCACCCGCAACGCGATCCGTGGTGTACTCACCCGCCCCGATGCGCAGCTGGTGTTCCTCGACACGCCCGGGCTCGCCAGACCGCGGACCCTGCTGACACAGCGCCTCAACGACCTGGTCCGCGACACCTGGTCCGGCGTGGACCTGATCGTGTTCATGGTCGACGTGGCAGCGGGGATCGGCGAGGGTGACCGGTTCCTCGCCAGCGAGCTCGCCGAGACCGGCACGCCCGTGGTGGCGGTGGCGAACAAGGTCGACCTGGTGGCTGACAAGGCACGGATGCTGCCGCAGCTCGAGCGGCTCGCGGGACTGCTCGGGGAGGGCCGCAGCTTCGCGGACATCGTGCCGGTGTCGGCGACCACCGGCGACAACGTCGACCGGCTCGTCGAGGTGCTGGTGCGCCACCTGCCGGAAGCGCCGCGTCTGCTCCCACCCGACGAGGTGTCCGATCAACCTGAGCGTCAGCTCGCAGCGGAGATCCTGCGAGAGAAGCTGATCGGGCGCACCCACGACGAGCTGCCACATTCGATCGCGGTGACCGTCGACGAGGTCCGACCCGACGAGCGACGCGAGGACCTGCTCCACGTCGACGCCGTGATCCACGTCGAACGCGACTCGCAGAAGGGGATCGTGATCGGCAAGGGCGGCGCCACCCTGAAGGCGGCAGCGTCCGACGCCCGGCGCGAGCTCGAGGTGCTGTTCGGGGCCAAGGTGTTCCTCAGCACCCACGTGCGGGTCGCCAAGGAGTGGCAGCGCGACCCCAAGCAGCTCGGCCGGCTCGGCTACTGACCACCGGCGGTCTCGTCGCGCACCGTGGATGTGCCGTAGCCACGTCCGATTCCCGCGAGCGGCAACGCCGTCGAGGTGGCAGTCTCCGGACATGATCGATGATCCCGACCGCTGCTACGCCGCCCTCCGGGCCCGTGACCCCCGCTACGACGGGTGGTTCCTCTTCGGGGTGACCAGCACCGGCATCTACTGCCGACCCAGCTGCCCCGCAAGGACACCCCGGCGGGACAACGTGCGCTTCTTCCCGACGTCGGCGGCCGCACAGCGGGCCCGGTTCCGTGCCTGCAAGCGCTGCCGACCCGATACGTCACCCGGTTCCCCTGAGTGGGACCAGCGGGCGGACCTCGTCGGCCGAGCGATGCGCCTGATCGCGGACGGGCTCGTGGATCGTGAGGGGGTCGGTGGGCTGGCCGCACGGCTCGGCTACTCGAGCCGGCACGTCCATCGGCAGCTCACCCTCGAGGTGGGAGCCGGGCCCTTGGCGCTCGCGCGGGCGCAGCGGGCACAGACGGCCCGGGTGCTGATCGAGACCACCGCGATGCCCTTCACCGAGGCCGCGTACGCGGCGGGCTTCCGCAGCCTGCGCCAGTTCAACGACACCGTCCGTGAGGTGTACGCGCTGACCCCGACCGAGCTGCGCAAGCGCGCGCGGCGGGGGGTGAACGCGCACGCCGGGACGATCGTGCTCCGTCTCCCGGTCCGGCAGCCCGTCGCGTCGGACCGGGTGTTCGACCACCTCGCGGTCCGTATGGTCGACGGCGTGGAGGAGCTCACGAGCGACGGCACCTACCGGCGAGCGCTGCTGCTGCCTCGCGGTGAGGGGGTCGTCGAGCTGTCGGTGCGACCCGGCCACGCGCTCGCACGTCTGCGGCTCGGGGACGTCCGGGACCTGACCGCCGCGGTCCAGCGGTGCCGCCGGCTGCTCGACCTCGATGCCGACCCGGTCGCCGTCGACAGCCACCTCGCCGCCGACCCCGCGTTGGCCGCCCTGGTGGCGGCCGCGCCGGGGACCCGGGTGCCGGCCTACCCCGATCCCTACGAAGCGGCCGTCCGTACCGTCCTCGGCCAGCAGGTCAGCCTGGCGGCAGCACGCCGCTGCTGGTCGCGGCTGGTCGAGCGCACGGGAGGTCGGCTCGAGGATCCCGTCGGTGGCGTGCGTCGCCGTTTCCCCGGTGCTGAGGAGCTCGCCGAAGCCGACCTCGCCGGGCTCGGCCTGACCCGCCAGCGTGAGCGGACCCTGCGTGCGCTCACCGACGCCGTGGTCAGCGGACGGCTCGCCTTGCACGTCGGCGCCGACCGCGACGAGCTCCGCGACACCCTCCGGTCGATCCCCGGGATCGGCCCCTGGACCGTCGAGGAGGTGGCGTTGCGCGGGCTGGGCGACCCCGATGCCTTCCCGGCCACCGACCTCGTCCTCGGACGGGTGGCCAGCCGGCTCGGGCTCCCGGCCGGTGCGCGCGAGCTGACCGACCGAGCCGAGGGGTGGCGACCCTGGCGCGCCTACGCCGCACAGCACCTCTGGGCGGCCGGCCCGGCCCTTCCCCACGCAGCATGACCGCGACGCCGTCGTGCCGTCGACACGGGCGGCCGATCGACCACAGCGAAGGAACGACATGGACCTGGTGCGCTACACCGAGGTGCCGACGCCGCTCGGCGACCTGCTCGCCACCGACCGCGGGCACGGCCTCGCGAGCCTGAGCTTCCCGTCGCAGCGACACGGGGCCGAGGTGGGTGCCGACTGGCAGCGCGACCCCGGCCCGTTCCGGCAGGTCGCCGTCGACCTGGAGGCGTACTTCGCGGGTGAGCGCCCCGACTTCGCCTTCCCCCTGGATCTGCGGGGGACCGACCTACAGCGGCAGGTCTGGGAGGTCCTGCGGCGCTGTCCGCACGGTGTGACGACGACCTACGGCGAGGTGGCCCGCAGTGTCGGACGCCCGACGGCAGCCCGTGCCGTCGCCGGTGCCGTGGGATGCAACCCGGTGGCCATCGTCGTGCCGTGCCACCGCGTCATCGGTGCGGATGGCAGCCTCACGGGCTACGCCGCCGGCCTGGAGCGCAAGCGTCGGTTGCTCGCCCTGGAGGGCGCGCTCGTGGCCTGACCGCACGCCGCGGGCGCGAGCTCGGCAGCCGATGGGCACGGAGCTGCCAACCGTGGGCAAGGAGGCGGTGCTCGCCACGCGGAGGGTCCGCCCGGGCCGCGGCGGGTGCACCGCTGGC
>CAYVJT010000082.1:13768-15208 GCA_964451855.1 uncultured Actinomycetota bacterium | reverse complement strand
TGAGGGTGCCGAGTTCGACACGCGATGTGGGATCGACCGCTGACCGCGAGCCCGGCCGAAGGCGGATGGAGGACCGACCAACGATGCATCCTGAACGTCACCCGTCGGCTGCGGCGACCGGCACCGGCCATGCCGTTGTCATCGGCGCGGGCATGGCCGGTCTGGCGATCGGACAGGCGCTGACCGCCGGGTTCGATCGGGTCACGGTCGTCGATCGTGACCGCTTGCCGACGGGGACCGAGGCGCGTCGGGGTGTGCCGCAGGGCCGGCACCTGCACCTGCTGTTGCCGGCGGGGATCGACGCGCTGGAGGCGCTGTTCCCCGGGCTGGTGGACCAGCTGTGTGCCGATGGGGCGAAGGCGGGCGATGCCGGTCGCATCCGGATGTGTCTCAACGGCTACCGGCTCGCGCCTGCCCGCACGGGCCAGCAAGCGGTGTTCTCCAGCCGTCCGTTCCTCGAGTCGCACCTCCGGCGGCGTGTGCGCGAGCACCCCTCCATCACGGTCCGCGACGGTGTGGGCATCTCCGGACTGGCCGTCGCGCGTGACGGTGGCCGCATCGACGGTGTGGAGCTCGCCTCCCTGGATGGGGAGGACCGCGAGGTGCTCCGTGCCGAGGTGGTGGTGGACTGCTCCGGACGTCGATCGCCGGTGCCGGGATGGCTGGCCGAGCTGGGCCGCCGGACCGCCGAGGTGGACGCGCTGGACGTGCAGGTGCGCTACGCGACCCGCCGTTACGAGCTCCCCGACAGGGTGTTGGACGGTGACCATCACGTGCTGGTCGGCCCGACCCCCGGTGGGCCACGTGGGGCGGCGATGACCCACGTGGAGGACGGCAGCTGGATCGTGACGCTGTTCGCGATGGCGGGCGAGCCGGTACCGACGGACGGGGACGACTTCGAGCGGTTCGCCGCGGAGCTGCCGATCGCAGACATCCACGACGCGATCCGTGCGGGCCGGGCGATCGACGACCCGGCCCCGTACCGGTTCCCCGCCAACCGGCGCCACCGTTACGAACAGCTGCAGGATCTGCCCGCCGGTCTCCTGGTAGCCGGCGATGCGGTGTGCTCCTTCAACCCGATCTACGGGCAGGGCATGACCGTCGCGGCGGTGGAGGCGCGCATCCTGCAGGAGCGGCTGCGATCCGACGGCCTCCCGTCGCCGCGAAACTGGTTCCGGGACATCGCTCGGGTGATCGAGACCGCCTGGCAGCTGGCCATCGGGTCCGACCTCGCGGTCGAGGCGGTCGACGGGCGACGACCCGTCTCGGTGCGGGTGCTCAACCGCTACCTCGCCCGGCTGCAGGCCGCGGCCGTCGACGACCCGCGCCTGACCGAGCGACTGGTCCGCGTCGTGGGTCTGGTCGACCCCCCGAGCCGGCTGCTGTCTCCCACGACGGTCGCGCCCGTGCTGCGAGGGGGACGCCGGGCGAGGTAGTTGG
>CAYVJT010000082.1:0-13668 GCA_964451855.1 uncultured Actinomycetota bacterium | reverse complement strand
GGTAGTTGGGTGGAGCGCAGGAGCTGACGCGTGCGCAACCTGCCGCGGGGCTGGCAGCAACGCGCCACGTCGGAGGTGATGGGTGCGGTTTCGACGGTGAGTCGACGAAACCGCACCCATCACCAGGGTGACGCGGGGGGTCGGGGCTGTCGTGCGCGTCGGCAGCGCGGCCAGGCACACCGTGCGCACGACACCCGAGCCGCCGCGCAGGTGCCGGTCAGGTGCTGGTCAGCGGCCGGTCAGCCGCCGTCACGGAGGAAGGCGACGAGGGCTTCGGCGACGATCTCGGGTGCGACGATGTCCGCCTCGTGCTCCTGTCCCTCGAGCTGGGCGATGTGGCCGTCGGGCAGGGCCTCGAGGACCGGGTTCGGCTGGAAGCGATCCGGGGCATCGGCACCCACCAGCAGTAGCGTCGGCACCGTGATCCGTGCCGCTCGTTCCGGGTCGAAACGGTGCTCGTCGTGGACCCGCAGCTCGCGCGGGAGGGTGTGGGCGGCGGCGACGCGACCCGGCCACGACGGTTGGGAACGCACGATCTCGAGCTCCTCGTCGGTGGAACCGACCGCGTCGCGGAAGAGCGTCTCCACGACCTGTTCGTCCTTGCCCTCGGCGAGCAGCGCCTCCATCCGTTCCACGAACTCCACGGGTGGGGTGATCGCCGAGGGGTCCTCCATCGGCCACGCCTCGTAGAGCACCAGCCGCCGCAGGTTGGTGGTCAGCGGTGGGGCCCCGAAGGCTGCGTACCCACCGTGAGAGTGGCCGTAGACGTCCACCGGCTGCCCGTGCTCCTCAGCGATGGCGTCGACGACCGCGGCGACGTCCTCGTGCTCGCGCTCGATCGCGTACTCCGGGCCGTCACCGCTGGCGCCCCGCCCGCGCCGGTCCATCGCGTGGACCGTGAAGTGCGGCTCCAGGTGAGGGCGCAGCGTGTTCCAACGGCTGTGGTCGCCCGCGCTGCCGTGGATCAGCAGCAGCGGTGGTCCGTCGCCGCTGGTGAACCACGCGATCTCGGTCCCGTCCGAGGACCGGGTCTTCGTCGCTCTCGTGTTGGTCGTCGTCATCGGTGGCTCCGATCGTCGCTGGCGGTGTTCCCGTACGCCCTGACAGCATGGAGTTCGCGGTGACGGTCGTCATCGGTAGGACTACCCATCTGCTCCGCCTGGTCGAGGCCGTCCTCCTCGTGGTCGATCCTGCCGGCGTCGCGGTCTTCGTCGCGTGGGTCGGGGGCGGCGACGGTCCCCGGATCATGGTCATCGGATCATGGTCACCGATCGTCCCTGGACCCAGGTCGTCCAGCGGACGCGGACGGTCCTCTCCTCGTGTCACCACCGCAGCCCCAACGCCCCTGCGCTAGCGAACGGTGACAGGTCGCGGAGAGCGACCACAGCATGAGCGCGTTGTGGCTCCAAGGCCGGGACTGGCCGACGCCATCCGCGGGCGGGCACGTCTGTGGCGACCCACGTCTCGGTCGGGCCGGTGAGCGCGTGGGGTCAGCTGGGGGGCGTTGCGGGTGGGTCGGGCAGCGTGATCTCGAACCGTGCGCCGCCTTCGGGTCGGTTGTGGGCGGTGATGGTCCCGTCGTGCAGGGTGATGAGTTCGCGGACGAGGGACAGACCGAGCCCGGTGCCGGGCTGAGGTGTGTGATGTTGCTCGGGGCCTTGGACGAAGGGTTCGAAGACCTGATCGAGGTAGTCGGGGTCGATGCCTGGACCGTCGTCGGCGACCACGAGCACGGTGGCGTCCGCTCGCCGGTGGAGTCCGATGTGGATGGTGGCGCCCGTCGGGGTGTGGCGTACGGCGTTGGCCAGCAGGTTGGCCACTGCCCGTTCGAGTTTGGGCGGGTCGACCTCGGCCCGGATCGTGTCGAGGTCGACGTCGAGGTGGCGGCCGGTCAGATCCTGCTGGTCGATCACCCGCTGCACCAGCTGGTCGAGATCGTGGGGTTGCCGGTTGGCGGTCACCAGCCCGGAGGAGAGCCGGTCAACATCCAGCAGGTCGGTGATGAGCTGTGAGAGCCGGTCGGTGTTGGCTCGCAGCCGTCCCACCAGGAGGCGACGCTGGTGGGGGTCGAGGTCGGTGTCGCGGTCCTCGAGGGTCTGGGCGAACCCGGCCAGGGCCGTCAGCGGGGTGCGAAGCTCGTGTGAGGTGGCGCGCAGGAACGCGGTGCGGATCTCGTCGCTGCGTGCCAGCCGGTCCACGGTGGCCTGTAGCTCCGCTTCGATCCGGTCACGGACGATCGCGGCACCCAGCACGGCAGCGACCGCGTCCAGGAACGTGATCTCGTCGTCGGAGAAGGCCCGCCGTGTCGTGGTATGGGCGGCCAGCACCCCGAAGCGGCGATCCTGGCCCCGGATCGGGGTGCTCACCCCCGAGACCGCCCCGTGGTGGGTCAGCTCGGGTGGAACGTCGAACCGGGTCTCGGTGGCCAGCTCGTCGACGACCACGGCTCGGTCGTGCTCGAGGGCGTAGCCGGCCTGCTGCGACCCCGGATCGGTCGGGACCGTCGCGACGCCGATCAGGTCGTCCTGCGAACCGACGCCGGCTCGCAGCAGCAGCCGGTCTCCCTCCTCGGTGAGCTCGAGGACCGAGACCAGTGGGACATCGAGTTCGACCGCGACGGCCTTGACAGCCTCATCGAAGATGCCGTCGAGATCCAGATCGGTCAGAGCACGCCGCCCCAGCTGGGCCACCGCGGTCTGCTGCGACGCCCGCAGCTGCGCGTCTCCCTGTGCTTGTCGCAGCTCGGTGACGTCGGTCGACACCCCGATGATCCCGGCCAGCTGCCCCGAGGCATCCACATAGGGCGCAGCGGTGACCAGTGCGGGGAACGTCGTACCGTCACGGCGGCGAACCTCGAACTCGCCCGACCAGGTGCCACCCGAACGCACCGTGGCCATGATCTCGTCCGCATGCTCGATCGCGTCGCGCGTGCCGGTGACCTCGACGATGTCGCGGCCCAGCACCTCGCGGCGAGACCAGCCATACAGCTGTCTGGCTGCGGCGTTCCAGAAGGTCACCTTCCTCTCCAGGTCGGCGGCGATCACCGCCACCCCGGCCGCTTCGACCAGCTGGGCCTGGAAGTCGCGCTCAGCCTCGACCCTCCGCTGGGCGGTCACATCCCGACAGATCGCCACATGCACCCCCGACATGACGTTGGCGACCACCTGCACGGCCACCTCGAAGGTCCCACCGCCACGGTGCACACGACAGTTACCCGTCCGCCGTCGACCGTCACGGAACTGCGGCCACAGCTCTCCCCAGTCCTCACCTGCCAGCAGCTCCGCCACCGGCGTCGACACCAACTCGTCCAGGTCACGACCCGCCAGCTCACACGCGACCGGGTTGGCATCCATCACCTGGCCGCGGTCATCGAAGAACACCACCGCATCCAACGCATGGTCGAACAGCGCCCGCAGCCGCGCCTGGTCCTGCCGCAGCTCGGTGACATCCTCATGCACCGCCACGAAGTGGGTGACGGTCCTGGAGGGGTCGACGATCGGGGTGATGGTCTGGACAACCGTGTACAGCCGTCCCGATCGGTGCCGGTTGACCACCTCACCCGTCCACGGCCGCCCATCCAGGACCGTGGACCACAGCTGCGTGTAGAAGGCCTCGTCGTGCATCCCCGACTTCAACAGCCGAGGGGTACGACCGATCGCCTCAGACGCCGGATAGCCGCTCATCTGGGTGAACGCCGGGTTCACCCACCGGATCACCCCGCTGGCGTCGGTGATGGCCACCGCGTTGCCGATCGACGCCAACGCCGCTGCCGACAGACCGGCATCCAGATCCGCGGAGCTCGACCCCGCATCCGCGTCCTCTTCCAAGGTTGTCTGGCTCCTCCTGCCACCACACGAACTGGCCCCGCAACCGAGCCGAACCGACAAGGTGGTGCATCCACCAGGCTAACGGCAAGGTGGACGGTTGACCACGGTCGGGCTCGGGGCGAACCCTCCCCCCACTCATCGGCCCGTGTCACGCCAACCTTACGAGCCGTGGACCTCGGCCGTTCGGGGGGGGCGTAGATCACGTGGTCACGTGGCTGAGCACTGCGCTGGGACTGGGGTGCGGGTGCCCAACGTCGCGTCCCTGGACGACGGGGACGAACCAGGGCATCAGGTCCTCGGCGGAGGGGCCTTGGTCCCGTCGTGGTCCGCAGCCGTAGGGCCGAAGGTCACCGATCCGCGATCCCGAGCCAAGAGGGGAAGGTTGGCGGGGGTGTGGTGCGTTCTCGCAACTGCCCGACCGATACCCCCAGGGGTATATGCCGCGTAGCGGAAGCCCCCCGTTCGGACGGGACACCAGACACGACCCGACCGACCTGATCCGACGAGGTGCAGGGATGACCGACAGCACGTTGCAGACGACGGAACCGACGGCGCCGAGCGACGCCCAGGGAGGTGATCGGGTCGTCACCGGGCTCCTGCGGACCTTCATCGGGGTCGCGGTGGTCGGATGGGCCGCCAGCTTCCTGCTGGCCGCGATCCACTTCTGGGTCCTGCCGCTGCCGGCGTCGGTGGACCCGCAGGGGCCGATCGCCGTGATCACCAGCCCGTGGGCCTACGTCGGCCCGATCCCGCTCGCGCTGATCGGTGCGGTGTACTACCTCGCGATGATCACCGCCGGAGCGAGCCTGCTGCACACGCGCGCGGCCTGGCTCGAGCGCGCCCTGCTCCCGATCACCGCGATCGGTGTGCTGGCGTCCGCGGGGTTCGTCTACCTGCAGCTCGGTCCGATCGGGGAGATCTGCCCCTTCTGCATGATGTCGGCCGCGGCGACCACGCTGCTGTTCGTGATCGAGCTGATCAACCGTCGTCGCGGCGGCGTCGGCATGGCCAAGGGGGTCCCTGCGGTCCGGGTGTGGCCGGTGACCTTCCTGCTGACCATGGCCACGACGCTGGCCGTCGTGTGGGCGCTGCCGCAACTGCCGCTTCCGGGGAACTGACGGGCACGGCGACGCAGCGCGGTGGGGCTGGCGCCCCACCGCGCTGCGGGTCGGCGGCGGCTCCTGCCACCTCGTAGGGTCTGAGCCCCCAGCTGGAGGGTTGACCATGGACGTCCGCGATCTCGGCGACGACACGGTGCGACGTGCCCGGACCCGTCTGCGGCGGGTCGAGGGCCAGGTCCGGGCCCTCGAGCGGATGCTCGAGGACGGCGAGGACTGCGAGCAGGTGCTGCGTCAGATCGCTGCCGCGAGCAAGGCCCTGCGCCGCGTCGGGGTCCAGCTCGCGGTGGACGGTGTGGAGCGCTGCGTCGCGGACCCAGAGGCGGATGTCGATCTCGAGCGGTTCCGGCGGGCGTTCGTCGAGCTGTCGTGACCCACTGCCGCAGGAGCGATGACCGGCGGGTCAGACGACCGGAAGCAATCCGATGCGGCTCACGGACGCGGTCTCCCGTGCAACCCTGCCACCCGGTGTTCACAGCGCCGCAGAAGGCGTTCGTTGGGCATCCCGACGTCGAGGACGTGGAGGGTGAGCCGGTCGCCCTCGAGGTCCACGCCGAGGGTGCCCGGCAGCAGGCTGATCGTGCGGGTGACGACCAGCCGGCTCTGCGGATCACCCAGCCGCAGCTGGAAGGTGATGAAGCCGGGGCACAGTGGAGGGCCGGGCAGGACAGCGCGCAGTGCGACGTTGACGCCCCCGCGCAGCGACTCGAGCAGGAAGAAGCCGACGAAGCGGACGGATCCGCCGGGTGCCCAACCCACCGGGGGACGCAGCACGACGCTCGCGGCAACCCCGAGCACGATGCCTGCGGAGGCCAGGATCCAGTTCAGTGGTCGCCCCTCGGCCGCCGCCCACCACAGCGCGACCATGAGCAGGGTTCGGCCAGCGAGCGCCGGTGCCCAGCGGCGGATCATCGGGCGACCCCCCACAGCAGTGCCACCAGGATGACGACGAGCAGCGAGGTCGCGCCACGCCAGCGCGTCAACGCCACCTCGGCGACATCCAGCAACCGCAACGAGCCGGCAGCCACGGCCGCCGGCCCCGAGCGGATGGTCTGCGCTGCCCGGGCGCGTGCGAGCGGGGTCTGGTGGTGGGACAGGTGGCGACCCAGCGCTTCGAGCGGGATGACCAGGTCGCCCGGTGGGAGCTCGCGGACGCGCACGGGCCGGCGGACGACCAGCGCGGTGAGGGTGGCAGCGACCAGCAGGGGCCAGACCGCGCCCCAGTCGAGGCTGGCGGCCAGCGGCGCCACCGCGTCCACCCCTGCTGCTCGCGCGGTGGGCACGAGCCAGGTGGCCAGGACCGTGCCCGTCACCGCGATCGTCCAGCCGGCCCAGGCCCACGGTGTCGTCGACGTCGACGTGTGCCGGGACTGCAGCCACAGCAGCCGCGTCAGCAGCAGCGCGGTGGCGACCGAGGTCAGTGGCAGGGCGGTCAGCAATGCACCGCCGGTGGGGCCTGCGTTGGCGGCGACGTCCTTGATCAGGGCCTTCGCTGCGATCCCGCTGGTCAGCGGCGCACCTGCCAGCGCTGCGGCGGCCAGCCCGCTGCCGACCAGCGCCACCGGACCGGACACCGCACCGGCGCCGAGGAACAGCACGCCCTTGGCCAGTCCGTGGTGCAGGGCGAACACCGCGGCGGCGCCCAGCGCCGTAGCAGCCACGGCTGGCTCGGCCAGCGCGACCCCCACGAGAGCGACGGCCGTGCCCATCTGACTGACGCTGGAGTAGGCCAGGTTGACCTTCGCCGCGGGCTGGGTGAGCCCGACCACGACGGCCCCGAACGCTCCCAGCAGCCCGAGGATCAGCATCGTGGTGCCCCAGCCGGGCATCGCGGCCTCCCCCAGTGGCAGCAGGCGCAGCCAGCCCAGCAGACCTGCCTTGATCATCGCCCCCGACAGCACCGCGCTGGCTGCGACCGGCGCCGCCGGATGTGCCAGCGGCAACCACATGTGCAGGCCCACCAGCCCCAGCTTGACGCCGAGGCCGATCAGCAGCAGCCCGACGATCAGAGGACGATGGTCTGCTGCAGCCACCGCACCCGGCACGGCGGCCAGCTGCAGGGTGCCAGCGGCATGAACGGCCAGCAGCAGCCCGGCGAGGAGTACGACCTCGCCGAGGACCGCCATGAGCACGTAGATGCGTCCTGCACGGCGCGCCACGGTCGTGCCGTCGTGCACGACCAACCCGTAGGCGGCGAAGGTCATCAGCGCGAAGCCGGTGTAGAAGGCGACGACATCGGCGGCCACCACCAGCGCGACGTTGCCACCCAGTGCCAGGAGGCCGAGTGCCGCGAAACGCCGTCGGTGGTCCTCGAGGGTGCCGTGCGCAACCAGCCCGGCCACGAGCCACAGCAGCGCCGCTGCCACCAGGAAGGTCCGGGCGAGCCCGTCCGTGCGCAGCACCGTCTCCAGCAGCAGCCAGTGCGCCGATGTGGTCATCTCGCCACCCAGCCCCGCGACGAGACCGGGCACGGCAGCCACGGCCACCAGCAAGGGCGACCAGCCGCCGCGCCGATCCGCCAACGCCACGACAGCCAGCGCCGGGGGGAGGACGACGGCGCCCCACAGCCACAGCGCGCTCACTCGAAGACCCCCTCGACGGCGAAGGACGCCCAGGTCAGGGGGCTGAGCCCGGCCCCTGCGAGCACCCCCACGAGCAGCGTCAAGGTCGCGGTGACCATGGGCGGCCACAGCAGGGTCGGGCGGGTCTCGACCCGTCCGGTCGGCGGGTGCTCGCGTGGCCAGCCGGCGACCGGATCGAGGAACCAGGCGCGATACACGATGGGCAGGAGGTAGGCCGCGTTGAGCAGGCTGCTGGCGACCAGCACCCCCACCACCCAGCCCGCGCCTGCCTGCAGGCCGCCGAGCCCCAGGACCCACTTGGTGACGAAGCCCGCCAGCGGGGGGACGCCGATCATGCCGAGGCTGGCGACGGTGAACGCCGCCATCGTCAGCGGCATCCGACGCCCGACGCCGTTCAGCTCGCTGACACGAGTCACCCCAAGGGTCTGCGAGAGGCCACCGGCGCCGTAGAACAGGGTCGCCTTCATGATCCCCTGATGCACCACGTGCACCAGCCCGCCGGCCGCCGCCAGCGGCCCCGCGACCGCGACCCCAAGCGCGACGTAGGACAGCTGGCTGACGGTCGAGTACGCCAGGCGCCGCTTGAGCTCGTCCTGCGCCAGGGCACGCAGCGAGCCGTAGACGATCGTCACCGCAGCGAGCACGGCCAGTGGTCCCAGCAGCCCCAGGTCGGTGGCGAGCTCCAGCCCGTACACATCGAAGACGATCCGGGCGATCCCGAACGCTCCCGCGTTCACCGTCAGGCCCGAGAGCAGTGCGCTGGCCGGGCCGGGAGCGATCGAATGCGCGCCGGGCAGCCACAGGTGCAGGGGCACGATGGCGGCCTTGACGCCCACGGCAGCGACGAGCCCGACGAAGAGCGCGGTGAGCTGGCCGCGGGAGCTGCTCCCGCTCAGCACACCGCCGGTCGTGAAGTCCACCGGCCCCGCGACGGTGTGGAGGACCAGCACGCCGGCCAGAAGCACCGCGCCGCCGGTCAACGCGAACACCAGGTAGCGGGTACCGGCCGCCAGGGCCGCCCTCGTGCCGCGGTGGACCACCAGGGGGTAGGTCGCCACCGTGAGCAGTTCGAAGAACAGCAGGAAGGTCACGGGGTTGCCGGCCAGCGCGACCCCCACGATCGCGGCGACGCTCAGGCTGGAGAACCCGAAGAACGACGCCTGCCGGGGTGCGTCCTGCAGGTAGCCGACGGCGTAGATCGTGGTGAGCAGCCACAGCACGGCTGCGAGGCTCACCAGCAGCAGCCCGATCGGGTCGGCACGCAGCACCAGGTCGAGGTCGAGCAGGAAGGTGCCACGCCACTCGTAGCGCTCGCCTCGCGTGACCCCGCCGAGCATCACTCCGACCAGGACCAGCTTCGTCAGCGCCCCCCCGAGACACAGCGCGACGCGGGCAGGGTGCCGATGCGCGGACCACAGCAGGATGGCGAGCGCCGGGACGAGCGATGCCCCGAGGACGAGGAGCGGCAGCCCGGCCGACCAAGACATCTCAGGCCCCGATCCGCAGGAGAGTCAACGGTCCGGCCGCGACGAGTCCCAGCACCACCGCAAGCGCCGCGAGCAGCAACGTGGAGATGTCCAGGCCCCGTGGCACGGTCGCGATGCTCGGCGCCGGCGCGGACACGAAGAACACCCGCACCACCCGACCGAGGTAGAGCGCGGTGAGCAGCCCACCAGCGAGCACGACCACCCCCCACCACCAGTGGCCGGCGTCCACGGCGGCTGCCAGCAGGTGCCACTTGGCGACGAACCCGCCGGTCGGAGGCAGCCCGACGAGGCTGATGCTGGCGGCACCGAACGACAGGACGGTGAGGGGCATCCACGACACGGCTCCGCGCAGGTCCTCGATGCGATCCGACCCCACCGAGCGCAGCACCGTGGCCGCGGCGAGGAACAGCGCTGCCTTGCCCGGCGCATGCGTCAGCGCGTGGAACAGGGCCCCCTGCCACGCGTCGGCGGCTCCCGAGGTCCTCGAGAGCGGGAACAGCAGGAAGAGGAACCCCAGTTGCGCGACGGTGGAGTAGGCGATGAGCAGCTTGAGGCGCTGCTGCCGCAGCGCCTGGACGGCGCCCCACACGACCGCGATCGCCCCCAGCAGTCCCAGCAGCCACGCGCCCACCACGGTCGCGCTGCCCGCGAGCGCCTGCTCCCACAGGCGGACCACCACGTAGAACGACGCCTTGACCACCAGGCCGGACAGCACCGCGCTCGCGGGTCCTGGCGCGATGGAGTGGGCGGCAGGGAGCCAGAAGTGCAGCGGGAACAGGGCCGTCTTGAGCAGCATGCCCACGGTCATCAGCACCAGGGCCGTTCCGCCGGTCGTCACCGGCTCTCCGCCGTAGAGGTCGAGCGAGCCGGTCTCGGCGTACAGCAGCGCGACCCCGAGCAGGAACAGCATCGACCCGGCGAAGGCCGCCAGCAGGTAGCGGGTCCCAGCGACCAGGGCGGACAGTCCACCGGCGAACACCACCAGCGCGGCCGCAGCGATCGCGAGGAGTTCCAGCGCGATGTAGAGGTTGAACAGGTCGGCCGAGAGGAACAGCGTGTGCAGCGACGCCCAGGCCAGCATCCAGATGGGCCAGAACCCCGCCCTCGCGCTCCAGCGCTCGTCCCGGGCGTAGGAGACGGCGTAGGCGCTGATCAGCAACCCGGTGGTCGAGGTGAGCAGCACCATGACCGCGGCGAGCCCGTCCACGTACAGGTCGATGCCCAGCGGGGCTCCCCACCCCCCCAGATGCAGCCGGAAGGGCCCGCGGCCCCACACCTCGCTCGTGAGCCCCACGGCGGCGGCGGACGAGGCCGCGGCCGCCACCAGCGCCGCGAGCGCGAGCAGCCGGCGGGGAACCACCAGGGTGAGCACGACCCCGAGGAGGGGTGCCGACACTGCCCAGGCTGCCCAGCTCATCGCTCGGGCTCATCGAGCTCGGCTCGGCCGCTGAGCGCATGGATCCGCCGGACCAGCGCCAACGCGAAGGCGGTGACGCTGACCGTGACCACGATGCCGGTGAGCACCATGGCGTGGGGCACCGGATCGGGCTGCGCCCCCGCATCGCGATACGCCGTCGCCACCAGGATGAGGAACACCCCGCTGCCCATGACGTTGAGCGCGAGCACCTTGCGCAGCAGATGCGTGCCCGTCAGCAGCCGCAGGAACCCGAGCGCGAACAGCACCGCTCCCGTGAGCGCGAACAGCTCGAAGGTCGTCATCGCCGATGCGGCGAGGCGGCGACGAAGACGAACGCGAGCGTGACCGCGACCGAGACGGCAACGGCCACCTCGACCATGACGATGGTCGCGTGCGCGCGCCACAGAGGGATCTGCAGCAGCTCACCCCCGGCGAGTACCGGCGCGACAGCCGCGACGGCGAACGCCGCGGCCGCGGCCACCAGCCCCGCCCACAGCAGCCCAGGACGCGTCTCGCCCACCCACCGGTAGCCCCCGAGGTGCAGCACCACGAGCCCCCCTGCCAGCACCGCGCCTCCCTGGAAGGCCCCGCCCGGCCCCTGGGAGCCCACCGACAGCACGAAGAAGCCGAGCACCACGGTGACGGGCACCAGGACCTCGGCCAGTCCCCGCATCACCGGCCCCGGCTCCTCGGGGGGTGGCGCCCCCACCTCGCCTGCCCGGAGCGCCGCCACCCCGACCACCGCGCTCAACAGCACGGCCACCTCCAACCACGTGTCATAGGCACGGAAGTTGAGCAGCACACCCGTGACCGGATGCCCGACACCGCTGTCAGGCAGCGCCGCCACCACCATCGCCTCGAGGCCGGCCGGCTGGTCCGCGATCTCCAGCAGCGCGCCTGCGACCGCCCCGAACACCAGCACGGATCCCACCGCAGCGATCAGCCACAGCCCGACCCGCCCCAGCCGGGAGCTCACGGCTCACTCCGACGCACCTGGTGGGCCGCATCGATCACCAGGGCGCCGAGCAGGCCCGCGCCGATCGCCGCCTCCGCGAGCGCGAGGTCGATCGCCGAGAGCCGGACCCACACCAGCGCGAGCACGAGCCCGAACACGACGAACAGCACCCCGGCCCGCACCAGGTCACGGGCGAACAACAGCCACACCGCTACCCACACCAGCGCCGCGGCCAGCAGCCCGTCGAGCGCGAAGCTCATCACTGCGGCCACTGGCGCCCCTCCCGCAGGGCACGAGCCGCGATCGCGTAAGCGCCGGTGGCACTGGCCAGCAGCACCAGCAGCCAGACAGCGACCAGCTTGCCGACGGTGGCCGGGCTCTCGGCCCGCAGGATCAAGCCGGCCACGATCAGGCCCACACCGAGGTTGTCCGCTTTGGTCAGCGCATGCAGTCGCGTGAACACGTCCGGGAACCGGAGCAGCGCGATCGTGCCCGTGAGGAGGAAGGCCGCACCAACCCCCAGCAGCGCGGCGCTGGCCACCGACGTCACGAGTCGCCTCCCCCTGAGTCCTCCGACCAGCCGACCCGGGCGAACACCACCGGCACCAACGCCGCCAGTACCGCGAGCACCAGGGCCACGTCCCGAACCGCCGGACTGCCCAGTGCCTCCGCGAGCACCAGCACGAACGCGACCCCAGTGGTGCCGAACAGCAGCGCGGCAACCATCCGATCCGACGCCGTGGGCCCCCGAACGACCCGCAGCAGCACCACCAGGACGTTCACGAGCAGGAAGACGGCAAGCGTCCACAGCATCGGTAGACCTCACCAGCCTGGCGGGCGCGCGCGGAGACCGGCCACCACGCTGGCTGCGGACTCGGCGGCGTGACTTCCGACGGGAGGGCCCGCCGTCGGCCTGGTCATCTGCTTGCCTCCCTTGCGCCAGGTGCGTCAGGTGGCCTTCCGTCCGACACTACACCTCGACAAGGTCATGGGCCCGTAGCCGCCAGCGTGGACGCCGCAGATGGTCGGAAGACACATGGTCGGCTCGGCCGTGCTCGTCGTCGGCAGCGCCAACGGTGGGAAGGCCTGACGGACCAGTGATGGGCGGACGCTACGTGAGGTCCAAGATGCGCGAGCCAACTGAGGCAGCACGGACTCGATGGCTGCCCGGCACGAGCCCTGTGACGGGGCGAGGACCCGGCGCCACCGCCGGGCCCTACCACACGGTCATCTCGCTACGGTCATCTCACCGAGATCCCGCGGAGCGGGTGAGGGGAATCGAACCCCCGTTCCGAGCTTGGGAAGCTCGTGTTCTACCATTGAACTACACCCGCGGGAGCGGCGGAACGGTACTCGCTCGACAGCCAGCCTCGCAACGCGACGCCAGCGCCTGAGCGCAGGCCGCGAGTTGCGCCCTACACGGTCCGACCCTGGCACACCGTGCGCCGGAGGCACCGATGATCCTGTCCGACGGCACCATCCGCGAAGCCATCGCCTCGGGGCGGATCGGCGTCGACCCTCTCGACGACGAGGCGATCCAACCCAGCAGCATCGACGTGCGCCTCGGCGCCGAGTTCCGGGTGTTCGCCAACCACCGCTACCCCTTCATCGACGTCAAGGAGCCGCAGCCCGATCTCACCGAACTGGTCGAGGCCGGCGACGAGCCCTTCGTCCTGCATCCGGGTGAGTTCGTCCTCGGCTCCACCCTCGAGCGCATCACGCTGCCGAGCGACATCGTCGCCCGTCTCGAGGGCAAGAGCTCCCTCGCGCGCCTCGGGCTCGTGATCCACTCGACCGCCGGTTTCGTCGACGCCGGCTTCGACGGCGACGTCACCCTCGAACTGTCGAACGTCGCGACGCTGCCGATCCTGCTCTACCCCGGCATGAAGATCGCGCAGTTCGCCTTCTTCAACCTCGACCGTCCGGCCGAGGAGCCGTACGGGGCGGGCGCCGCGGGGTCGAAGTACCAGGGGCAGAGCGGGCCGACCCCCTCGAAGTACCACCTCAACCTCGTCCCGCCACCACCCGAGGGGCCACCCCACGAGGCGTGAGCCGCTCCGAGGTGAGCCGTCGCCGGGCGGCCACCGCGTCGAGGTATCCGCGTTCGTGGTCCGCGCAGGCCCGGACGGTGGCGACGAGATCGAGGATGAGGTCGTGGCCTCCCTCTCGACGTCCGTCCGGGTGCCGTCTCAGCTGTGGTGGCGGTCGGTGCGCGCTACCTCGTGGTCGCCGGCTGCCTCGTCGTCGCGCGCCACTCTCTCCGGGCGCGCTGGCCCGTCGTC
>CAYVJT010000081.1:9288-15294 GCA_964451855.1 uncultured Actinomycetota bacterium | reverse complement strand
GCGTCGCCGGTGTCCTGGTTCTCGGCGTCGCCCGTGGTGTCCTGGCTGTCGTCGCTCACACCCTGGTTCTCCTGCTCCCCGTCGATCGTGCAGCGTATCCGCGCGGTGGAGGCGCTCCCCCCGCGGCGGTGACCATCCGGGCACGGTCGCGGCTGCGTGGCCGCGCCAGCTGTCGGGACGAGCACGGTGTGTGGTCGGTGTGGTTGCGGTGCTACGCCCGCACGGGCAGGGATGCCTGGAGCTGCGGCTCGATGAGCGGATCCTCCACAGGTGCCTCCGGCTCGCCCCCGATCGCGGTGACCACGGCGATGATGATCAGGGCGAGGAGCGCGAGCACGAGCAGCCGTGTGAGCCTCCGGCGCGAACGGGTGTAGTCCTCCGCGTCCGGATCCAGCGCGTCGTACTCGCGCACGGTGCGCAGCACCTGCCCGCACCGCCCGCAGAAGCGGGCGAGCCCGGGCCAGATCTGCCCGCACTGGTTGCATCGCACGCGACCTGGCACGGCCACCTCCCCTCACCGTGCTGCAGGGTACGGGCTCCGGGGTGTCGCCCTTCCCGTGGCGGGTCGCGGCGGCGCGTGCTGGGCGCGTGCAGGTGGTCGTCCGGCTGGAGGTCACCGGTGGGCGACGGGCTGGGCCGCGAGCACCTCGGTGCCCTGGATCACGACGAGCGGATCCAGCGAGACCACCTCGAGGTCGCTGGAGCCCAGGATGCTCACGCTGCCGAGGGCGGACACGATCGCGATCCGGTCCTCGCCTCGCTGGACGATCCGGTCGCCGGCAGCGGAGGAGACGAAGACGTGGTCTGCCTCGTCGAGCGAGAGCGGCAGTCGCGGCTGGGCGTCCTCGGGGAGTCGCACCGAGGTGCCGTCCCCCGCGTCGACCGTGCGCCAGCGCTGGACGGGCGAGGCCGGGTCGTAGATCGCGGCCGTGTCATCGACCCAGGGGATCGCGGCAGGGCAGCACGCAGCGTCCCCGAGCCCCACGAGTGGGACCCGCCAGCGCTCCTCGGCCCCGTCGTCGAGCGCGACGATCGCCACGCTGCTCCCGCCGACCTGGCCGAGCCTCCCTTCGATCCAGGCCGCGACCCACGACCCTCCGATCGGGTGGATGGGGGTCAGCAGCGCCGCCGAGTCGCGGGAGGCGACCTCGCGTCCGGTCTCCGGATCCAGGAAGATGGCACGGTCGGAGCGGGTGAGGACGATCCATGGTCCGGTCGACGATTGGATGCGCTCGCTGTCGCCACTGGCACGGCGCCACCTCGTCACGCCGTCGTCGAGGTCGATCAGCTCGATGGCGTCCTCGACCGTCGTGATCAGCAGACCGTCCGCGACGAGGTCGCGCGGCGCGAGGGTGTAGCGGCGCCAACGTTCCTCGCCGTCGGCGAGGTCGTGGACCGAGGCCACGATCGGGTCGCTCGAGGCCCGTGGCCCCGTCGTGCCCTCGGGCCAGGCGAGGTCGTCGCGGAGGACCAGCAGGCGGTCGCCGACCACCTCGACGGAGCGGAAGGTCCGGGAGTCCGCGGCGAGCTCCCACCGCAGGCTCCCGTCGTGCTCGAGCAGCGCGAGGCGGTCGAGCCAGCGCAGCACGACCCCGCCATCGTCCAGGAGGGTCAGCTGTTCGGGCGGGGTCGCGAGGATGTCGAGGTGGTCGGTGTCGAAGAGGTGGTCGGTGGCGTCACCGGGCGGCGTGGCCCCGTCGGGTTGGCGGTCGTCGAGGCGCGCGAAGCGGTCGGTGAGGTCGTGGTCGCGTTCGGGTCCTGGCTCGAGCAGGTCCTCCCTCTCGGGGGGTGGAGGGGCCTGGCGGCTGGCGCCGGCACCGCCGATGACCTCGTTCGTCGCCATCTCTTCCACCCGGGGAGCGTCGTCCCCGCCGAGCGGACGGACCCGGAGCACGGCGCCATCGAGCACGGCGAGCCAGCCGTGCCCGACCGCGATGCGGGTGATCGCGGTGTCGAGGGTCAGCCGGAACGTCTCGCAGCCGACGGGTTCGCACCGTGGACGGTCGGGAGCGAAGCCCTCGAGCGCCTCACGCTGCTCCGGTGTCAGCTCCGTGGGAGGGCCGAGGTCGTCGGGGAGCGTGACCTCGTCGTCGGCCGGCTGGGGGGACTCGAGGCTCCCGCCGCCGAGCAGCGCGAGGCCGGTGATGAGGACCGCGCCGGTGACGGCGGCGAGCAGCAGGATCCGCCGGTCCACGCCGTCGGCGCTGCGCCGATCGCCGGTCGGGGCCTCCTGGCCCTCCGGTGTCGCGTGCAGCCAGGCGCCACAGGAGCCGCAGAAGCGCGCGGTCGACGCGTCCCAGCTGACGCCGCAGCTGGGGCACTGGAGCTGCCGCTTGAGCATCGACGGGTCCTTCGCCGTACGGCGGTGCCGTGGCCGTCGTCGCGCGGCACCTCCAGGGTACGGCGCGGCGTCATCCACAGGTTCGAAGATCCCTCTCCGCGTGGACGGTCGGTCGTCGTACGGTCCTGGTCCGTCCATCACCGACCACCTCGAGGCCGTCCATGTCGCCCACGCACGGCTCCGTCGCCGCGCAGACCGCGGGGCGGCCCGTGGCGATCGAGGTGGGCGCACCACACGAGGAGAGCCTGCGCCGCTGGGTCGAGGGGGTGCTCGGTTGGCAGGTGGTCGATCAGCTCACCAGCCGGCTGGTGCCACCGACGGTGCATCTGGTGGGGCCGCGGGCCGAACCGCCGGACGATGGGGTCCCCCGGATCCTCGTGCTGGACCAGGACAGCGCGCCCGGTTCGGTCGTCGCGGCCAGCCGCCGACTCCGGCCCGTCGCCGGGCTCACCTGGCCGCAGCAGCGCGACGAGCTCGAGCGGGTGGTCGAGGAGGTGGTGGCGGTGCCGGTGTCGGTCCGCAGCGATCGGCAGACCCTGCGGGTGGGTGGCGTGGCCGGAGGGGTTGGCACCACCACCGTCGTGCTGGGGCTCGCGGGGCTCGGTGGGTGGCAGGGCTGCCGCACCCTGGCTGCGGTCCGGGGCGACGTTCCGGCGGACGACCTGCCGGTGGTGACCTCGGAGGCGACGGCCGCCGCGGACCTGTGGTCGCGGCTCCCCGCGCTCCCCGGGGTCGCCACCTGCCGGGCCGTGCGGGTCGCGGATCCGGCGCCCGTCGCCGAGCCGTGCGACCCGGTGATCGGGTTCGCCGTCCTCGACCACGGCGTGGATGTCGACACCGACGTGGTCGTGTGCCGGAGGGATGCGGCGGCGCTCGAGCACCTCCCGACGACGACCGCGGCGGCGATCGTGGTGGTGGGGACGGGTCCTCTGCCGCTCGGGGACCTCCGTGCGGCGACGGGCGGGCGCCCCACGATCCTGCTGCCGTGGTCGATGCGGGTGGCACGGGCTGGGTTGCAGCGGCGCGTCCCCGCAGCACTCCCGGGTGCGTGGCTGCGGCGCCTGCTGCCGTTGCTGCCCGAGCTGCACCGCGCGCCGGACGCCACCGATGCTCAACCGCGGACCACGACGTCGGCACCGCACACCCACTGAACGCTGCCTGACCCACCGACCATCACCGACCCCGGGGCGGGGACGGAGACCCCGTGGCGCACGCTCCCTCGCCACCGAACGTCGAGCATGACACCCACCAGCTCCGCACGGCCGTCGCCAGACGACTCCGCGATGACGCCGAGGTAGCCGGGGGCCGAGCGGATCGTGCGGTGCTGCGCCGCGCCGTCGCACGGGCCCTCGCCGCCGAGGGGGTCGTGGCCGCACCGGCGGTGTGGGCCCGGCTGGTCCGCGACCTCGTGGACGACCTCGGCGGACTGGGGCCGCTCGAGGAGCTCCTGCGCGACCCCGCCGTCACCGAGGTGATGGTCAACGGCGCGGACGAGGTCCACGTCGAGCGCGAAGGCGTGCTCCACGAGGTCGACACCCGTTTCGAGGACGACGACCACGTCCGGCAGGTGCTGGCTCGTGCCCTGGGCCCCTTGGGGACGCGCCTCGATCGCGCCCACCCCTTCGCCGACGCGGTGCTGCCGGATGGGGTGCGGCTGCACGCGATCCTCCCGCCGCTGGTCGAGCGTCCCACGGTGACGCTGCGCCGGGTCCCCGCGATCGTCCCGTCCTGGGACGACCTCGCGGTGACGGACGCGGTTCCCGTCGAGCTCCGAGAGCTGCTGGTCGAGGTGGTCCGTGCTCGCCGCAACCTCGCCGTCAGTGGTCGGGCCGGTGTCGGCAAGACCACCCTGCTGGCCCGTCTCCTCAGCGAGGTCGGCACCGACCGCGTCGTCGTGATCGAGGACGCTCCGGAGCTGCGCCGGCCATCGGCCCACACGGTGCACCTGCGGACCCGAGCGGCGAACCCCGACGGTGTCGGCGCCGTGGACGTGGCCACGCTGCTGCGCAACGCGCTGCGGATGCGCCCGGATCGGCTGGTGGTCGGGGAGGTCCGAGGCGTCGAGGTGGCGGACCTGCTGCAGGCCATGAACACCGGCCACGACGGGTCCATGACGACGGTGCACGCCAACGGTGCCGCCGAGGCCATCGTCCGACTCGAGGGGATGGCGCTGCTCGCCGGGGTCCCCTTGCCCGCCGCTCGGGCGCAGGTGGCCACCGGGCTCGACCTGGTCGTGGGCCTCGATCGGGATCGGTCCGGCCGCCGGTACGTCAGCGAGGTCGTCGAGGTGGTCCTCGGTGACACCGGCGCGACCACACGGGAGGTGTGGCGATGCCCCGCGCGGTGACCGCGTCGAGCGTCGGCGGATCGCTGCTCCGGCTCCGGGTCGCCGCCGGGCTGGACACCGACGACCTCGAGGACCTGTCCCCGCGTCTGCGGCGCCTCGTGACCGTCTCGCGCCAGGTCGGTGCTCCCGTCGCGCCCGCGCTCGACGCCGGGCTGGCCGCGGAGGACGACGAGCGGCGCTGTCAACGGGCCATCGCCGTCGCCAGCTCACAGACGCGCGTCGTGGCGGGTGGGCTGCTGATCGCACCGCTCGTGCTGGTCCCGGGGCTCGGGCGCCTGCTCGGTGCGGACCTGCTCGGGTTCTACCGATCCGGCGTCGGGTTGCTCGTCCTGGCCGCCGGTCTCGGCCTGCTGACACTGGGTGCGGGGATCGTCGTCGGCTTGCTCCGCCGCGTGGGTCGTCCCCCGTCAGGGTCCGGTCGGCGCACCTCGAGATCGCTGCTGGTCTTCGCCGTCGGAGCCCTCGGCTGGTGGCTCGTTGGACCGGCTGCGGCCGTCCCAGCCGCGATGATCGGGTGGCTCATGGCGCGGGGGACAGCGACCGCCGCAGACCCACCGCGGATCGAGGAGGCGGTCGAGTTGATCGCCACCGCGCACGGAGGAGGGGTCTCCTCCGCGCAGGCGCTCCGCCTGGCCGCGGAGCAGCTCCCCGAGGTCGCCACCGACCTGCATCGCCTGGCCTTCGACCTGGAGGTCGGGTCCGTCGACGCGTGCCCTGCCGACGCGTCGGACACCTCGGCTCTCGGACGACTTGCGGCGGTGCTCACCGCCGCGCACGACGTCGGCGCACCCGTCGCGCCGACCCTCCGTCGACTCGCAGCCGATCTGCGTGCCGACGAGCTCGCACGGGTCCTGGCCGCTGCTGAGCGGCTCCCCGCGCAGCTCACCTTCCCCACCGCACTGTGCCTGTTGCCCGGGACCGTCCTGCTCGTCGGTGCGCCGATCGTGCGGGCCGGCCTCGCGGCCGCGGGTGCCTGACGAACCAAGGAGCAAGGATGGACCTTCAGGAGCAACATCCGAACCACCCGTCGACGGCCTCGACGGGCCGACTCGCCGAGGTCGTGGACCTGCCGACTGAGCTCGCGCGACGTCGTGACGACGAGGAGGGCTCGCTCGTCACCGAGTACGGGCTGCTCGCCGTCGTGGCCGCGACCGTGGCTGGCGTGATCATCCAGTGGGCGTCAGGGGGAGCGCTGGTGACGCTGTTCAACGCGCTCCTGCGGCAAGCCCGGGCGCTCGTCGGCGCATGAACCGCCGAGCGAGGGAGGCCCGGCGATCCGCCGGGCCTCCCGGCCACCACCAGGAGCCTGACCCGGGCG
>CAYVJT010000081.1:0-9188 GCA_964451855.1 uncultured Actinomycetota bacterium | reverse complement strand
GAGGCCCGGCGATCCGCCGGGCCTCCCGGCCACCACCAGGAGCCTGACCCGGGCGAGCCTGACCCGCACCGAGGTCACGGTCCTGCGGCCCGCCACCGAGGCTGGAACGATCGGCGCGGGTCGCTCAGCCTGGAGGCTGTGCTCATCCTGCCGGTGATCGCCATGCTGGCGATCGGGCTGCTGCAGGTCGCGGCCATCGTCAGTGATGTCCTGCTCGTCCACGAGGCCGCTCGCGCCGGTGCGCGGACCGCAGCCACCACCTCGGGGACCGCCCCGGTCGTGCAGGCAGCCCGGTCGGCTGCCCCCGAGCTCGACGCGATGACGGTGCAGGTCGATCCCATCGTGCGACGTGACGGCGACATCGCGCGGGTCGAGGTCACGATCGACCGCACGCTCGGCCCGGTCTCCCACACGCTCAGGGCGAGGTCCGTCGTGCGGGTGGAACCCGCCGTCGGGACCACCCGCCGCGACGCCGTCCCATGAGCCACCGTCGCAGGAGCCAACGTCCCACGAGCCACCGTCGTAGGAGACGACGTCGCAGGCACCGTCGTGATCGCGACCCCGAGCGAGGAGGGCAGCAGGGGTCGGCCAGCCTGGCCTTCCCGATGCTGCTGTGGATCGCCGGCTTGGTCGCGATCGTCACCCTGGACATCGGCGCGTACCTCGTCGCTGCATCGCGGGCGCAGGCGCTCGCCGATGCTGCCGCGCTCGCGGCGGTGAGCGCCGATGCACCCACCGCCCGCGGTGGGACACCGGTGCGGGAGGCCGACCGGGTCGTCCAGCGGGGACGTGGCTGGCTGGAGGTCTGTGACTGCCGGGCGGGCAGCGAGCGTGCCACGGTGACGGTCAGCGTCGCCGTCCCGGGCCTGGTCCTTCCCACCCTCGGTGCGTCACGGGTCGCAGCCGATGCTTCGGCGGTGCTGGCCCCGCCGGACGATCTCGCTCCCGGTCCGACCCGGGAGCGGGCTCGCTGGCCCGTGCCCGCGGACCCGTGACCGACCGGTCGCCTCGAGTAGCGTCGGGCCCTCCGGAACGTCGGCTGCGGGACGACCGCGCGACCGACCGGGGCTGGACAGGAGGTCATGGCTGGTGCGCGCGGACCTGGTGCTCGAGGGCGGCGGAGCGAAGGGTGTGGCGCTCGCTGGCGCCGCCGCGGAGCTCCACGATGCCGGCTACAGGTTCCAGCGCGTCGCCGGCACCTCGGTGGGCGCGCTGGTCGGCGCCCTGCTGGCCGCGGGGATGCCGCTGGACGAGCTCGAGGCCACCGCCCGTCGCCTCGACCTCGCGACGATCGCGCCCGCGAGCCGCTGGTCGCGGCTGGGACGGTGGGGTCGCAAGGCGGCGGTGCTGTTCGAACGGGGCGTCTACGACCACACGGCCCTGCGTCGCTGGCTGACCCGCCAGCTGGCGGGGTACGGCGTGCGCACCTTCGGTGATCTACGGATCGACGATCCCGATGCTGGCCTGCTCCCCGGCCGCAACTACCGGCTGGTGGTCACCGCGACGGACATCACCCGCGGTCGCCCGGTCCGTCTGCCCTGGGATGCCGCCGACTACGGGCTCGATCCCGACGAGCTCCCGATCGCTGAGGCGGTCGCCGCCTCCGCGGCCCTGCCGCTGGCCTTCGAGCCGGTCCGGCTGCGCACCGCGGGCGGCGATGAGGCCGTGCTGGTGGACGGTGGCCTCCTCGCGCGGTTCCCCATCGACGTCTTCGACCGCCACGATGCGCGGCCTCCCCGCTGGCCGACCGTCGGGCTCAAGCTCAGCGCGGTTCCCGACGACGACGGCTTCGTCGTCCGGCACCGGGTCACCGGGCCCCTCAGCTACCTCCAGGCGCTGCTCGGCACCGCCGTGGCCTCCTGGGATGTCCGTCACCTCGACGACCCCGCCGTCGTCGAGCGCACCGTGTTCGTCGACACCAGTGACGTGTCCACGCTGGACTTCTCGCTGTCACAGGAGGTCCGCGACGACCTCGTCGACCGCGGCCGTGCCGCCACCAGGTCGTGGCTCCAGGACCGCCCCGAACGCATCCCCACCGAGGGGGACTGACGGGGCAGCCCACCCCGCGCTGGTGGATCGTCCCCCATGTGATCGCGTTGGGAGGGCGTCTCGTACGGACCTGGCGACTGCGGGCGTTGCAGCCCGATGGCCACGGAGGCCGTCGTCCTCATCGCAAGGGCTCGGGCTGCGTGGGCCTGTGCGAGCTACGCCTGGATGCTCGGAGCAACCGCAAGCGGTCATCGGGCACCTCGCGCGACAACCGCTTCGCCTCAGTTGGGCTCAGCCCGCCGCGCTCAGAGCGACGGCGATCCCGATCGCTACGAACACCGCACCGACGAGCCCGATCACCAGCCAGTTGACGGAGTGCGCGTGCGAGGGTCCGTTGTCCAGGTCCAGCAGATGCCGAGCCGTCCCGAGATCATCGGCAGCGACGTGGGCCTCCATGCACTGGTGCTCGAGGGACAGGGGGAAGCCTGCGCCACCGGCGTCATCACCTACCAGCCGGGATGCGATGCCCCGAGCGGTCAGAGCGCTTCGGGCTGTCTCTGCTTCGACCCGGTTGCTGAAGGCGGTGACGTGGACCCATCGTTCCTGCACATCTGCCACGCCCGACCTCCTGGCTACTGGCAGATGGTGGCGCTGGGCAAGGAGCGCCGGGCATCAGGTAACGACCAAGAGATCGTGAGGGTCCGCGTGGTTCGCCGCCGGTGTCGCACGGTTCGGCCGATGTCTGCACGGGTGCTCGTGCTGCGAGTGGCTTCCGAGCGCCCCCACCACCGCAGCGACCTGGCGGATCCGGGCGTTTCGCCACATCCTGGGACGGGAGCGAGAGCCTGCTCGGTCGCTGTGAGGAGTCTGCCGCTGCGACACCGGTCTGGCCCTCGAGGCCCCGCCCACCCGAAGGAGAGAGCCGTGTGCGAGGCACCCTCCAAGCTTCTACGCTGCAGTTCGGCCGCGCTGGAGCGTTGCTGTTCCACAGGGGAACCAGCATGGACGTCGGGATCGGCGAGCATCACCATCTCATGGTCGACCAGCTCATCGTGGCGATCATCGCGATCGTGGTCCTCTCGATGCTCGCTGCAAGGACAACCCGGGACATGAACCGCAGGGGCGCACCCGGCTGGATCTTCGGACTGCTCGCCGCCTTCCTGCCTCCCGTCGGGCTCGTAGCCTGGGCTCTTGGTTCACTCATCGCCGACCGGGCGGGGGACCACCTCGGGTAGAGGTCCCTGTGAAGGCCACGCCCGACGCCGTGCCGCAGGACGCACGCTTCGCCGCGGGTCCCCTGAGCAGATCGCCGGCTGGCTGAAGCGCACCTACCCCAACCGGGCGGAGCTGCAGGTGTCGCACGAGACGATCTACCGCACCTTGTATGTGCAGTCCCGCGGTGCCTCGAAACGTGAGCTGACCGAAAACTTGCGCACGGAACGGCGGATCCGCCGGCCCGGCAGCGGCAACCGTCAACGCGCCTCCGGCTCGGGGAACCTGGTCGGGATGATCCACATCGGTGAGCGTCCTCCCGAGGCCGGGGATCGCGCGGTGCCTGGCCACTGGGAAGGTGACCTGATCCTGGGCAAGGGCATGTCCGCGATCGGCACGCTGGTGGAACGCTCGAGCCGGGATGGCCCGGTCGGAGCAACGCGCCCGCGCTGGTCACCGGGCCCGCAGTCCTGTCGCCCTGTGGGTCGTGGACCGCGCCGGGTCCCAACGGGAATTGGCGCGCGCCGCGAGCGGGCGCGGGCGCCCGCCCCTGCTGGGTCCCTGGTCGTCCCGCAGGAGCTGCGGCCCCGGCATGATCCCATCCGGGTGAGGGCCGTTCGGGCATACTTCGTCGTGCGTACGAACCGGCGTGAGCATCCGTCAGCATCCGGTCAGGGCTCGGGTTCCGCGCTGCGGTCCATCCAGGTGCAGCCTGAGGATGTCGTCGACGTCTTCGTCTACGTCGCGGTGCTCAACCTGGCGATCGAGTACCTGCCGGCCGTGATCAGCGAGGGCTTCACACTCTCGCTGCTGACCGCGGTCCTGCTGAAGCTCTCCCTCGAGCTGATCCTCGTCGTCAAGGGCAGGGCCGTGACTCGGTTCCGCGGCGCGATGACCGTCCGCGCGAAGCTCACTGCGGCGCTGCTGCTGTGGGCGATCGCTGCGGGGAGCAAGATCGTCGTCCTCGAACTCGTGAACCTCGTCCTCGGAGACGCGGTCAGCCTCGGCGGCTTCCTGTCGGTCACCCTGCTCGTCGTCACCCTCCTGCTGTCGCGAGCCGCTGTCCGTCGCCTCCTGGCAAGCGGACACGTCGACGCCAGCAACGCCGCAGGTACGGACCGGGCGCCATCACCTTGACGGCGGAAGCGCACGGCGAGGGTGGCGAGCGCTGTTCGCCCGGCTCTTCGACGGTCGCTGCACGCGGCCGATGTCGTGGGTGGGGGACGCCGTCCACCGGCACGACGCCCCGGAAGGCGACGACTTGCAGCGCTCCCGCGCCGGCCTCGGCCAGCGGCTCGTCACGGGCAGTCCTGCTCGCAACGTCGGCAGCCAGCTGCTCGACCGCCGCGATCCCCGCCGCCGAGGACACGCCCGCGCCGAACTCGACGGGCACAGCCGCGACCGCCTCACGCTGACAAGCGAGCTCCGGCGCGCGACCGAGCGGTCCGAGCTCGTCGTCCACTACCAGCTCAAGCACGACCTGGCCACGGGCGTGGTGACGGGCATGGAGGCGCTCCTCCGTTGGGTGCACCCCACGCGCGGGTTGCTCCTCCAGGGTGACTTCAGCCCGCTGGCGGAACACAGCGACCTGATCCGCCCGCTCACCCGCACGGTGCTCGACCTGGCCCTCCGCGACTGCCGACGGTGGAACGACGCCGGTCACCGCATCGGCGGGGCCGTCAACCTCTCGGTACGCAACCTGCAGCACGACGACCTCGTGCGCACCAACCGTCGAAAGCGCCCTCGCCCGTCACTCCAGCGACCCCGGGCAGCTGACCCTGGAGCTGACGGAGACGACCATCGCCGCGGGCTGCCGACGAGGTCGTGGGGAGTACCAGCTTCGGCAGCGGCCCCTCCTGGGCGGACCGGGACCTTCGGCCCTCGCCGGGCGGCCGGCGGTCGGGTTCGATCGACTCGATGCGTCGTACCGGACGGACGGGACCACGATGGAGGGAGCGCTCACCCCGGCCGGAGCGGCGAGCGGACGAGCAAGCGCGGCGGACCCGAGAGGGTCCGCCGCTTCACGTTGGGACACGGAGGACGGACACGTGGACATCGCAACGCAGGAGGACATCGGGATCGACCACCCGGCGAGCGTCGCGCAGCGTCGGGTGCTGCTCGAACGACCCGACGAGCACGTCGACGCCATCGCGGTCCTGGCCGGCGACGAGCTCGGCCGGGAGCTGCACACCACCGCCGACGAGACGCTCGTCGTGGTGACCGGCCGCGGCACCGTGGAGCTCGACGGTGCCAGCTTGCCGGTCCGGCCCGGCAGCGTCGTCTTCATCCCGCGCGGCACCAGCCACAACATACGCAACGAGGGCGCAACGCCCCTGCGCCTGTTCGCGCTCCACGCTTCGAGCTCGTAGACCCCGGCGCCACCAGGCATCGGCAGGAGCCGAGCGGAACGCAGCGGGAGCTTCCCGTGGGAAGCCCACGCTGCGGCGCCTGCGGTGGCGGAGGGAGAGGGATTCCAACCCTCGAGACCCTTGCGGGCCTACCCGCGTTCGAGGCTGCTTCAGGCGGTGTGCTCGGGTCCCTCCCGATCCCGGAAAACCCGTCTGACCTGCAGTTATGTGTTTCGGTGGTGACTCTCAGTCTCGCTCGACATCACCCTGTGCCAGGTTTCTTGTGACCATTTCGCCCGGCCACTTCGAGCTCGGCTGAGCGCTCTGAAGCATCCGGCGAGAGGCGTCATGGGCGCTGGCGCTCGCCCCGGTGAGGTCGGCCACGAGCCGCATCGGCCATCGCGGACGGCGAGCCGTTGCCCGAACGGATCGACAGTTGAGCTGGAGGCGGGTGGCGCTCCCCTCAGCGATCGCCGAGGACATCGACTCGTCACCGCCGACGGTGAGCCGACGTCTCGACGACCTCCGTGAGGCCTTCATCGTGTGGCCGTCGTACCGCGAAGACGCCCTCAAGCCGAAGCTGCGCGCCCAGGAGAAGGTGTACTTCACCGACCCGATCTACACGCAGCTGTCTCCAGGAGCGCGGCCGGACCTGACCACGCTCTCCGAGCAGCAGCTCGGCATGGCGCTGCTGCGCGGTCTCGAGCACGACGTGCCTGGCAGCTACACGGACTTCGCGCGGGTGCTGCACCACCGCACCCCAAGCCGCAAGGAGATCGACTTCGTCGGGCCAGACTTCGGTGGTGCCGCGCTCGAGTCGAAGTACGTCGATGGGCGCTGGCGCAGCGAAGCACAGACGTTGCGAGCCTCGCCGTGGCGAGGGATCGTGGCGACCCGAACCGAGCTGAACCTCGACGACCCGCAGGTGGTCGCAGTCCCAACGGCTCTGCTGGCCTGGCTCGTAGACCTTTGATCGGCCCGAGCCAGCACTATCTGCCGTGACAGGATGCTGACTTCTTCCCAACGCGATCACACGGGGGTGGACCGTCACGTGTGCCACCCGTGCCGCCGCCGTCAGCGTGTCGCTCCACCGCCAGTGAAGCAGCCTCCGGAGACTCGAAACGGGCATCCATCACCGGCCCCCTCGACGGACACGGGAGGACGCTCCCGAGAGACCGAGGACACTGAAGGGCGCAAAGCAACGGGCGATATCCCTCGGTCCAGGCGGCGAGTCTACGAGTGCTCTGGAACCGCTGGCCTGCTCCTGGCATGCAGTGCGTGAGGCGAGATGTCGGCCCCGTTCGGCCACACGATCGTGCCGGCTTCAGGATCCACTCGTATCTGCCTGAAGAGCTCGTAGTCGGCCGTGAGCGGCTCGAACACCGGCCCGTTCAGCAGCGGCTCCAGGTCGAGCACCCGAACGTCACCGCACTCGAAGGTGAGCTCGACGACGTAGCGCGACAGCACGCGCACCGCGACGACATCGTTGATCGGTTCCATGGCGCTCACCTCCTACGACAGGCTATCGGGAGGCTCTCGCCGCTGAGTGGCGTGCCAGGCGGCGAATGCCTCCTCGCGGTGTTCGGCGAGGAACCGGCGCACGGCCCGATGCACGTTCGTCGGCAAGGAGCCTGCGAGCATCGCCCCATCCTGGAGGCGCACCGTCGCTCGATGCTCTCCGCGAACGGCGACATGGGGTAGCTGGCGCTCCTCGTGGTAGTAGAACCACAGGCCATGCCCAGCCACTGTCGCCCATCGAGGCATGCATCCGCCTCCTCTCGACCGCGAAGAGAACCTGAACCAAGGGCGCGGCATCACTGCGGTCGGCCGTCGCCAACCGGGGGACAACGGGTGCGTTGCGCACCGGTAGGTGCCGGTTGTCTCCACGCGTCGCGAGCGGTACCTGGGGTGGGGTCGCCGGGTCAGGGCTGATGGTTACCTGGTGAGGCCGTGTCGGTGGGCGAGGGCGGCGGCCTCGCCGCGGCTGTCGACCTCGAGCTTGGTGAGGATGTTGGAGACGTGCACGGAGGCGGTCTTGGGGCTGATGAACAGCTGCTCGGCGATCTCGGGGTTCGACCGGCCGTCGGCGAGCAAGGCGAGCACTTCGGTCTCGCGGGGGGTGAGCCCAAGCCTGTTGCCGCGGTCGTCTGCCGAGGGCTGGTCGCCGAGGTCGATGCGGGCCCGGCGGGCGAGGTCGACGACGTTGCGTTCCAGTGGCGCTGCGCCCAGCTTGCGGGCGACGGCGGCTGCGGCCTGCAGGGGTGCGGTGGCCTCGTCGCGACGGTCTTGGTCGAGCAGTGCCTGGGCGAGCCGGTAGCGGGCATCGGCGGCGTCGTAGACCAGCGACAGCTCGTCGCAGCGTTCGACCGCTGTCGCCCACCGTTCGCTGGCGTCGGCGGCGCCGGTGGCACGTGCATGTTCGGCCTCGGCCAGTGCCACCCAGGCTGGCAACGGACCGAGTTGCGGGTCGAGCTGGTCGGCAACCTGGTGGCACTCAGCCAGCAGCGTCTCCGCGATCTCCCGGTGGTCCTCCCGTGGCGGGATGCGGTCGGCGAGGGCGCCGAGGAGCATCCCACGCAGCCCCACCGAGCCGAGCGCGAACAGCGCTCCTTGCGTCGCCGGGTCCGGGACCGCAGGCCGCTCGGCGAGCACGGTGTCGATCCCGGCGGGATCGGAGTCCAACCGCGCGAAGACGACCCGGGTGATGTGGTGGAAGTGGCTGTGTGGGTTGACGTGCGCATCGTGCCGTCGCGCAGCATCGTGCGCGGCACGGGCGATCTCGACCTGCCCGCGGCGGGCTGCCAGCAGGGCCCGGTGGAGCTCGACGCGGCCGGTGACCCTGGGGGTGATGCTGCCGCCGGTCTCGTGCGGGGCGTCACGCAGCACCTCGTCGGCGAGGTCCCAGCGGCCCGTGCGGAGGGCTGCAGCGACGAGCGGGTCGGTGTGGAAGCCAACCCAGAACTCGCCGATGCCGAACCTGCGGGCACGATCGATCCCCGCGGACGCGACCGCGATCGCGGCGTCGTGGTCCGCCAGACGTGAACGCGTCACGGCCTCGTTGTGGTACGAACGGTGCACGGGCTCGTGGTCGCCCAGCTCCTCCCCGAGCGCGCGGCCCTCCCGGAGCAGCTCGAACCCGTGCGCGGCGCTCTCGTGTGCGAGGATCGTCCCGAGGGTGACCAGCGCACCGGCTTCGACCCGCCGGTCGCCGGTCACCCGGGCCATCTCCAGCGCCGACCGGACGTAGGGGTCCGCTTCCCCGAGACGCGTGCTCACCATCAGGTAGCGGCCGTAGGCGGCCAGCACCCGGGCCCGCTCCGGGGTGGGCGGATCCTCGGGGATGAGCCGGACCGCCTCGGCACACGCCTGTCCGGCACCGTCGTAGTCACCGGCGCCCGTCTTGAAGACGCTGAGACGCTGGTAGAGCAGCCCACGGGTGGTCGGGTCGAGGTCGCCGGTGGCCAGGGCTTGTTCGAGCAACGCGACGGCTCGGTCGGAGTCGAGGGTGGCGTGGGACAGATCGGCGGCCCAGCGCAGCACCTCGAGGTGGCCCATCCCGGCCCGCTGGTCGGCATCCTCCACCCGCGACCACAACGACAGCGCCCGCTCGAGGTGGCTGCGGGCCTCGACCAGGCCGGT
>CAYVJT010000080.1:2869-15582 GCA_964451855.1 uncultured Actinomycetota bacterium | reverse complement strand
ACAGGACGCGCGGGCAGCATCAGTGCAGGTCGGCGATCCCCAGCAGTGGGGGCAGGTCGCGCAGGTCGGTGATGCGGTGGGTCGGGACCGGACCGCCCGGCTCGGGCGCCGCCCCGGGTGGCGCGAACCAGACGGTCTCCATGCCGAGCTTGGCCGCCCCACCGATGTCCGCCTCGAGGTTGTCCCCGACCATCGTGACCTGCTCAGGCTGGGGCCCTCCGAGGACCTCGAGGGCGGCCTCGAAGATCGCCGGATCCGGCTTCGCGACACCCACCTCGTCGGAGATGACGGTGACCTCGCTGTAGCTGGCGAAGGGCGAGCCTTCGAGCCGTGGGCGCTGGACGTCGGCGAGGCCGTTGGTGATGAACGCGACCGGGAAACGGGCGGCGACCACCTCGACGACCTCCTCGGCGCCATCGATCAGGTGGCTCCTGGCGGCGAGGTGGTGGAGGTAGCGCTCGGAGAGCGCCGGGATGTCGACCCCGTCCAAGCCGTGGTCGGTGAAGAGCTCCTCCCACCGTTCGATGCGCAGCCGGGCGGCGGTGGTCTCGCCCCGCTCCAGGGCCTGCCAGTGCCGATCGTTGATCCGCGAGTAGCTGGCGAGCACGTCCGGCGTCGGATGCAGCCCCGCGTCGACCAGCGTCGCCGCCACGGCCTCTCGCGCGGAGGCGGCGTAGTCGAACAACGTGCCATCGAGGTCGAACAGCACCCAGCGCTCGTCGTCCACGGGCCCTCCTGGCGGGTTGACGGTGGAGGAGGACGGTCACCATCCTCGTGACCGTGAGGCTACGGTCAGAGCGACCGCGACGAGAACCCGACCCGGGAGGTCACCGGTGGCACGCGTCGGCATGCCGCGCAAGTGGGTGTTCGTCTGCCTCAACGAGCGCCCCGAGGAGCACCCCCGCCCGTCGTGCACCCGTCGCGGCAGCGGTGGCCTGTTCGAGGCGCTGCGCGAGGAGACCGGGCGGCAGGGGCTCGTGGACGTCAAGGTCGTGGCGTCGGGCTGTCTCGAACCCTGCATGGTCGGTCCGTCGCTCTACGTCGCTCCTGACGACGTCTGGTACGGCGGCGTCACCATCGAGGACGTCCCCCGGATCGTTGAGGAGCACCTCGCGGACGACCAGCCGGTCGAGTTCCTGCGGATCGGCCGCGAGGAGTTCGAGCTGTCTCCGCTGGCGGGCCGCAGCGACCTGCCTCCGGGCGAGATCCCGCCCGCCTGACCTGAGCCGCCTGACCTGAGCCGCCTGACCTGAGCCGCCTGACCTGCGGCGGGCACGGCCGTGACGTTGACGACCGGGGCCGGTCGGACGGGCTCGCCTGGCCTGTCCTGAGCCGGCCACGTACCCTGTGCGTCCAGCGCGCGTTCCTCGTTCCCGCATCCCGCCCGGAGGTGAGCCATCGTCGTGACCCCCGCGAGCGAAGGTGACCTGCTCCTGCGCGGCTACGACGCCATCGGGTTCTGGGTCGGCAACGCCAAGCAGGCGGCGCACTACTACCGCAGCGCGTTCGGCTTCCGCCTGACCGCCTACGCCGGCCCCGAGACCGGCGTCCGCGACCGTGCCTCCTACGTGCTCGAGCAGGGGCAGATCCGGTTCGTGTTCACGAGCGGGCTGTCGCGCGACCACGACATCGTCCGTCACCACGCGCGGCGTGGCGACGCCGTGCGCGACGTCGCCTTCCTCGTCCCGGACGCCGAGCACGCCTTCGAGCTCGCGGTCGAACGTGGCGCCGCCCCGCATCGGGCCCCGGCGACCCACGAGGACGACCACGGCAAGGTGGTCGTGGCCTCCATCGCGGTGTTCGGCGACACGATCCACTCGTTCGTGCAGCGCGATGCCTACGCCGGGCCGTACCTGCCCGGGTACGTCGCCATCGACGACGACCCGATCGCCGCCCCCTCCGGGCTCACCTCGGTGGACCACGTGGTGGCCAACGTCGAGGAGGGCCGGATGGACGACTGGGCGTCGTTCTACGAACGCATCCTCGCCTTCGAACCGCTGCGCCACTTCGACGACGAGGACATCTCCACCGAGTACACCGCGCTGATGTCCAAGGTCCTCACCGACGATGCCGGCAGGATCAAGATCCCGATCAACGAACCGGCAGAGGGACGCGGGCGCTCGCAGATCGCCGAGTACCTCGACGCCAACGCCGGGCCGGGCATCCAGCACCTGGCGCTGACCACCGACGACATCGTCGCGACGGTGGCACACCTGCGCGACCGTGGCATCAGCTTCCTCGAGGTACCTGCGGAGTACTACGCCGACGCCGAGGAGCGGGTGGGGCACGTGCACGAGCCCTGGGCCGACCTGGCCGAGCACGGCATCCTCGTCGATCGCGACGACGAGGGCTACCTGCTGCAGATCTTCACCGAACCGGTCCAGGACCGTCCCACGGTCTTCTACGAGATCATCCAACGCCGCGGCGCGACCGGGTTCGGCGTCGGCAACTTCCGCGCCCTGTTCGAGGCGATCGAACGAGCACAGCGACGTCGAGGCAACCTCTAGCCGGGCCAGGTCCCGCCGGTCGCGTCACCACCCACCTGCGGTTCTGGCTAGCCTCCGCGGCGGCGGGAGGTGCAGTGTGACGCGGGTGTCCTGGGACGAGTACTTCCTCGAACTGGCGCGGACCACCTCGACCCGGGCGACCTGTTCCCGACGTCGGCACGGTGCCGTGATCGTCCAGGGACGGCGCATCGTCGCCACGGGCTACAACGGCGGGCCCTCGGGCTACCCCCACTGCGAGGACGGCGGCTGCCCCCGGGCCCTCTCCGAGGCCGAGCAGGGCCACGAGTACGAGGACTGCATCGCGATCCACGCCGAGGCGAACGCGTTGCTGTTCTCCTCCCCCGAGCAGCGCGAGGGCGCGTCGCTGTACTGCACCGGCGCGCCCTGCTTCGGCTGCGCCAAGCTGATCGCCAACTCCGGGGTCAGCGAGGTGGTGGCCGCCGGCAACCGCTACGAGGGGTGGGAGTCCGTGCGGGACTTCCTCCGGGGCTCGGGCGTGCGGGTCCGGGTGCTCGACGGCCTCGAGGGGATGCCGTCGCTCGACCTGCGCTGACCTGACGTCGTCGGCACCCCTTCGCCGCGGCGCAGGCCGACCCCGGCCACGTCCCTGGCAAGCCCCTCGCACGTCGCGGGGGTACGTCGCGGGGGCACGTCGCGGGCAGGACTGGGCCGCGACGACGGGCGCACAACGAAGCGTCCCCCCGGTGGGAGGGCCGGGGGGACGTCGAGCGCTCGGGGCCGGATCGTTCGGATGCCTCTGGGAGGGAGAGCATCCAGGCGGTGGGAGAGACCGCCAGGTGGAGCGGGAGATGATCCGGGCGGGTCCCGAGCGAGCGCGAGACCTCCTGGGAGAGGGAGTGTGGTCCCGCGCTGGTCTTCGGTTGTCAGGTCCCTCGTGATGCCGGGTGGGAGGGCCCAGCACCTAACGTTCGGGACGTCTGGCCGGTTGGATGGGTCTGGGTTTGGCTTGGTCTTGCCGAGCGACCTATCCGGTTGGCCTGACATGGGTTACGATACCACGCACATCGGCACGGTCCAACCTTCGAAGCCCGACATATTGGACTGACATTGGACCACCCAATCCGTGCGAGTGGCCCGCATCTGGCCAACCTCCTGGAGACAGCGACCCGGGAGGACGGGCCGCTGTACCGCTGCCTGTCGGACGCGCTCAAGCGCGCGATCGACCGTGGCGAGATCCCGCTCGGCACGGTCCTCCCGCCCGAGCGCACCCTCGCCCGGTCGCTGTCGGTGAGCCGTGCGACGGTCGTCGCCGCCTACGACCGCTTGAAGTCCGACGGCTGGCTCCAGAGCCGCCAGGGCTCGGGCACCTGGGTGCGCCGGCCCGATGACGATGCGCGCGGCGGGGAGATCGACGCCGTGGCGACGGGGCGGCTGTTCCTCTCCGACGACGGACACGATCAGCGCAGCGGCCCGGGCGAACCCTCGCTCCCCGACGAGCAACTGGTCGACCTCACGGTCGCGGCGCTGTCGGGATCCCCGACCGTCAACCGGACCCTCGCGTCGCTCACCACCGAGGACGTGGCTCGGCTCACCGAGCACCACGGCTACGTCCCCCACGGCCTCCGGCGCCTCCGTGAGGTCGTCGCGGAGCGGCTCGCCGCCAGCCTGCCGACCCCGCTCGACCAGATCCTGGTCACGACCGGGGCGCACCAGGCGATCTCCTTGGTGGCTCGCCAGGCGTTGACACCCGGCGACACGGTCCTGGTGGAGAGCCCGACCTTCCCCGGCGCGTTGGACATCTTCCGTCGTTTCGCCGCACGGATGGTGCCACTCCCGGTCGATGACCACGGGGCTCGTGTCGACGTCCTCCCCGACCTGATCGCTCGCACCCAGCCCGCGCTGATCTACCTGTCCCCACACTTCCACAACCCGACGGGGGGCGTGGTACCGGTCGACCGTCGTCGTGAGATCGCCAGCATCGCCGCCGAGTCCGGCATCGTCGTGATCGAGGACCTCGCGCAGGCGGACCTCTCCCTCGACGAGCTCGACCTGCCACCACCGATCGCGAGCTTCGCGCCCGAGGCGCCGATCCACACGATCGGCTCGACCGCCAAGCTGTTCTGGGCCGGGCTGCGGATCGGCTGGCTGCGTTCGCCGGAGGACTGGTCGGCGCGCATGCTGGCCACCAAGACCGTCGCCGACCTCGGCTCGCCGTTGGTGTCGCAGCTGCTGGCCGTCCGGTTGCTCGAACAGCTCGAGGTGGTCCAGGCCGAACGGCGGGAGCAGCTCATCCCCCAACGTGACCTGCTCTGCCGGCTCCTGGACGAGCGCCTCCCCGACTGGTCCTACCGGTGCCCCGGTGGCGGCCTGTCGTTGTGGGTGACGATCCCCCAGGGCAACGCCGACGAGTTCGCCGAGGTCGCGCAACGCTACGGGGTCGCGGTGGTCCCCGGCCCCTCGCTGTCCGTCGACGACGGCAACCGGCGCGCGTTGCGCATCGTCTACAGCCGCCCCCAGCCCGTGCTCGAGGAGGGCGTCCGCAGGCTGGCGATCGCGTGGGCGAACTACGCACCGACGACGAGCCGTTCCACCGCCCGGCTGCTGGTCTGATGCCCCTGACCGGGCCCGCCTGATCCCACCCGCCACGGCGGGGCGGGGTCACCAGGCCTGGGGAAGTAGGCTCGCGGGTGGCGATCCCGTCGCATCCCCGTCCCGAGGAGCGTGCAGCCGTGGCCGTGCAGACCCGTCGCGAGGATGACCTCCTCGTCATCACCCTCGATGACGGCGACAAGAACGCCCTGGTCCCGGAGACCTTCCAGGCCATCGTGTCCGCGCTCGACGATCCCACCGAGAGCTCGGCGGTGATCCTGACGGGCCGTCCCGGGATCTTCACCGCCGGCCTCAACGTCAAGTGGATGGCAGCGAACGGGCGCGAAGGGGTCAACCGCCTCCTGATCGACTTCGGCGCCGCCGTGATGCGGCTGTGGACCGACCCCCGCCCCACGGTCTGCGCCGCGACCGGCCACGCCATCGCCGCCGGGACGATGTTCGGGATGGCATGCGATCACGCCATCGCTGCTGACGACGGCTACTGGGGGCTGACCGAGACCCGGATCGACTTCGAGATGCCCCGCTTCGGGATCGCGCTCGCCCGTGCCAACCTGCGTGCCGACCGCGTCGAGGACCTGCTGCTCCCGGGTGTCCGGCTCGAGGCCACCGAAGCCGTCGAGGTCGGGTACGCCGACGAGCTCGCCCCGGCTGACGAGGTCTTGGCGCGCGCCACGGCCCACGCGACGCAGCTCGCCGAACTCCCCCCACGGTCGTACGCGGGGACCAAGCGACGACTGCGCGGCGAGGCCGCCGAGGCGGTCCTGTCCGGGCTGGAGGACGACATCGCGGCACTGACCGCACACCTGCCCGACTGACCCACCCCGGCACCTGCCCGACTGACCCGCCCCGGTGCGGTGGCCACGACGAGGGCTAACGTCGGATCCGTCCTTGCCGACGTTGAGGGCACCGGACGTGGAACGCCCACCACGTCATCGCGCAGTCGAACCGTCGGCCGAGTCGCCCCCGGAGAAGCGCCCCGTGGCATCCTCACGAACCGACGCTCTCGTCACACGCTACGTCGCGGTCTGGTGGGTAGCGGGCGGCGCCGCGCTGGTCACCTGCGTGTGGCTCCTGTGGGCCCCGCTGCTGGCGGGCGAGATCAGGCTGCCGTTGCTCACGGTGCTCGGGTTGGTCGTGCTCGCGATCCTCGCCGACTGGTGGCCGCTCGAGACACCGCTGCGCCGGGCAGCGTTGAGCACCAACCTCTACGAGGCGGTGTTCATCGTCGGCATCACGCTGTTGCCGACCCCTGCCGTGCCACTGCTGATGGCAGCCGGGATCGGCATCAGCCTGCTGTTCAAGGGCCTCGACGCGCAGAAGTGGACGTTCAACGTCGCCATGCACCTCGCCGTCGCGACCTTGGCGGCCCTCGCCGTCCACGTGGTCGTCGAGGGACCGATCGATCCGACCTCCGCACGAGGCGCCGCCGTGATGGTCGGGGCCGGCGTCGTCTACGGCGCGTCCAACGTCGGCGCGCTGCTCGGCCTGCTCCACCACCTGCGGGACCGCGAGGGACGCATCCTCGGCGACCGGACCTTCCTCGTCGAGGTCGGGTTCGGGCTCCTGATCAGCATCTCGCTCGGCGTGCTGGTGGCGGTGGTCCTGGCGGCCGCACCCTGGGTGACGCCCCTCGCGATCGTGCCGATCGTGCTGACGCGTCGGGTGCTTGCCGTGGGCGCGCACCGCATCGCTTCACAGGAGGCCGAGCGCGAACGGCTGGACCGGACGATCTCGGGGGCGAGCGAGGGGATCTGCCTGTTGGACCGCGCCGGCACCATCGAACTGCTCAACCCGTCGGCCGTCGAGCTCCTCTCCCGTCGCCCCGCGGATGCGATCGGGCAACCACTCGACGACCTGCTGACAGGGGATGGTGACGGCGCGCCGATCCACACGGCCATGGCCACCTGCACACCCGACAGCTCCCGCCAGGTGATCGACCTGACCATCGGCGAGCGGATCCTCAACGTCGAGGTCTCCGCGTTGTTCGAGGTGAGCATGCGTGCGGACGCCGCGACGCCGACCGGCGCCGTCGTGCTGCTCGAGGACGTGACCGATGCCCGCGAGGAGGAGTCGATGCGGCGGGAGTTCCTCGCCCGCGTGTCCCACGAGCTGCGCACCCCGCTCACGGCGATCGTCGGCTTCACGGAGACGCTCCGCACACACGCGGGTCAGCTCGACGAGGAGCGTAGGAACACCTACCTCGAGGTGATCGAACGCCACGGGCATCACCTCGGTCGACTCGTCGACGACCTGCTGTGGTCGGCACGGACGGGCGCCGGGAAGGTGCAGGTCGAGCCCGAGTCCGTGCCGCTGCGCCAGCTGCTCACCAGCATCGAGGTGGGACTGCGACCGACCCTCGAGGGCACCTCGTTCACCTGGGAGGTCGGGGACGTGACGGTCCGGGCGGATCCACGCCACGCCGAGCAGGTCCTGACCAACCTCGTGACCAACGCCGTGAGGTACGGAGCCCCGCCGGTGACGATCAGCGCGTCCGTCGAGGGAGATCGGGCGGTGATCGAGGTCACCGACGCCGGTTCCGGCGTCGAAGCGAGCTTCGTCCCGCACCTGTTCACCCCCTTCGAACAGGCCTCGGTCGGCGATCGCCGTGAGTCGCGCGGGCTCGGGTTGGGCCTGGCGATCGTCGCGTCGCTGCTGGAGCTCAACGATGGCACGATCGAGTACCGACGGCGCGACGGTACGAGCGTGTTCCGGGTCACCCTGCCCGCCACGGGTGGGTGACGGGGATCGGACGCTGACGGCCTCGGGCCCTGGGCTCCACCGGCGGCCACGGAGGACGAGGCCGATGTGGCCCCACGTCCGTATGCTCAGGGTGCCTCGACGTCAGGGAAGGTGCGTCCGTGAACCCCATCATCGCCCGACTGTTGGCCGGTGCCGCGACCACCGCTGCCGCCGTGGTCGCCAAGCGAGCCGTCGAGTTCGGGTGGGAACGCGCCACCGGCAACGCCCCGCCCCGCGCCGACGACGTCGAGGGCGACCGCGAGCTGCGCGACCTGATCATCTGGGCCGCCGTGCTGACCGCGTCCGTGACGCTGGCGCGCAAGCTCGCCGAGAGCAGCGTCGAGCGGTTCGCCGAGGAGCGATGACGGCGCACCAGCACGTCGCCCGCACCTGCCCCGCACGTCGACCCCGCGCCCGGGGTCCGCAACGGGCCGACGGACCCTGGAGCCGCTCACCCTGGAGCCGCTCAGAGGGGTAGGGCGCCGCGCTGCCAGGTGATCCGCACCTGCATCGTGCCGTCCTCGTCGGGATCGGGATGCTCGAGCGCGACCCGCTCCAGGCCGCCGGCGCGGTAGGCGGCCAGCTCGCTCGGCGCCTGCACCCAGGGCGGCCCGCTCCAGGCACGTGCCACCTCGGCGTCGACGGCCAGGAGGGTCACCGCGAGGACGACCCCACCGGCACGGGCCAACGAGGCGACGGCCTGCATCGCCGCGTCACGGACCACACCGGGCAGCGACTGGACGGTCCGCACCTCGACGACGAGGTCGAACGCACCCGTCAGCCCGTCCGGGAGGTCCAACAGGTCGGCGACCCGCCAGTCGACCTCGGCGTCAGGGAAGCGCTCTGCCGCCCAGCGGACCGCGGTCTCGGACACGTCGAACGCGGTGACCTCGAAGCCACGGCGCGCCAGCTCGACGGCATCGTCGCCGAGCCCGCAGCCGACGACCACCGCACGTCTGCCCGGAGGAGCAACGACGGGTGCGTCGAGCCAGTCGATCACGTAGGGGTGCGGCTCGAGCCCCACCCAGGGGATCCGGTCGGCCCGCCCCCGTGCGGCGACGTAGACCGGTTCGAACCACCCGACCGGGTCACCGGCCTCGAGGTGGTGGTCGGCGAGCCCGCGGATGTCCGGTGAGCGACGACGGCGCGGGAGGACGATCAGGTCGCCGAGGGGATCTCGTAGGGCGCGATCTTGGGGTGGTCGACCTTGGTCGGGCCCACCTCGGACGCTCCGCCCGGCGACCCGAGGGCGGTCACCTTGTCGTCGAAGAACTCCGCGTTGATGGCGGTGAAGTCCTTCCACTCCTCCGGGACGTCGTCGGCGTAGAAGATCGCCTCGACCGGGCAGGCGGGTTCGCAGGCCGCGCAGTCGATGCACTCCGCCGGGTGGATGTAGAGCATCCGGTCGCCCTCGTAGATGCAGTCGACGGGGCATTCCTGGACACAGGCCGTGTCCTTGACATCCATGCACGGTTCGGCGATGACGTAGGTCACGGCGCACTCCTTCCCGGTCGCGGCGGGCAGTCTACCCAGCGGGAACGCCGGGCCGTTGGGCCCGGCGTCCTGGGTGGCGGGGGCCTCGGCTCAGGCCTCCCACTCGGCGACCTTGGGGTGGTCCTTGTCGATCGGTCCGACACCGGCGGCACCACCTGGGGAGCCGAGGCCGGTCACGCTGTCCTCGAAGAACTCCGCGTTGATCGGCGTGAACTCCTTCCATTCGTCCGGGACGTCATCCTCGTAGAAGATGGCCTCCACCGGACACACCGGCTCGCAGGCGCCACAGTCGATGCACTCGGTGGGGTGGATGTAGAGCATCCGGGCACCCTCGTAGATGCAGTCGACGGGGCATTCCTCGACGCAGGCGTTGTCCTTCACGTCGATGCAGGGCTCAGCGATGGTGTAGGTCAACCGTCGTCCTCCTGTGGGGTGCACGTCCCGCGCACGTTCTCTATCGCGATCCTAGGGCGTTCGGGTCGCTCGAAGGACACCTCGCGTCCTCACGACGTACCGTACCTGCGCCTGCGGCCCGACCGTAGCCCCGAGGCCACGCGAGGGGAAGCGAAGGGGCGGGATCCGGGCAGGACCACCCGCAGGGACCTCGGGGAGGGCATCGCCGCGGCCACCTGCGGGCTGAACGAGCGGCCCATCCCGGGCACCCTGCCGTTGCATGTGCCGTGCACCTGAGCGCCGTACGCTCATCGGCGAGCCGCGGCAGCGGCTATCCCGAACACGTCCCTGGCAGACACGCACCTGGCAGGCACGCCCCCGGGGGCGGTTCCCGGGGGAGGGATCGGCAACCACCAGGCTCCCGCGAGCACACCCGAGGCGAGGAGACGCGCACCGTGAACGAGAGCGAGGCGGCGACGGTCGACGCTCCCGCGCAGCGGGGCGGACGCCTACGCGGCGAGGTCACGCACGCAACGAGCCGCCTGACGAGCACGACCTCGATCCTCGAGCCGCACCGTCCGCCAGACGACGCTCCGGTGCGCTTCCTCAACCGCGAGCTGTCCTGGCTGCAGTTCGGGGAGCGGGTCCTCGCACTCGCCGAGGACCCGGAGCTGCCGCTGCTTGAGCGCGCCAAGTTCCTGGCGATCTTCCAGGCGAACCTCGACGAGTTCTTCCAGGTCCGCGTGGCCGGTCTCAAGGAACAGCTCGCCGCCGGCGTGACGGGCTCGAACCCCGACGGGCTCTCCCCCGCGTCGCAGCTGTCGGCGATGGCCCCGTTGATCCGAGACCAGTCCTTGCGTCACGGCCAGGTGTTCCGTGACGAGGTCGTCCCGGGACTCGCCGAGGCCGGTATCCGGTACTCGGACTGGGCCACCCTCGACGCCGATGACCACGCCTTCCTCGTCGAGCTGTTCGAGGCGAGCATCTACCCGGTGCTCACCCCGCTCGCGGTGGATCCGGCCCACCCCTTCCCCTACATCTCGAACCTCTCGCTCAACCTCGCCGTGCGCATCCGCGACCCGAGGAGCGAGGTGGTCCGGTTCGCCCGGATCAAGGTGCCCCCCGTCCTGCCGCGGTTCATCGTGCTCCCCGACGGTGAACGGTTCGTCCCCCTCGAGCAGGTGATCGCCGCACACCTCGATCGGCTCTTCCCCGGCCTCGACGTCGTCGAGCACCACGCCTTCCGCGTCACGCGCAACGCCGACATCGAGGTGGAGGAGGACGAGGCCGACGACCTGCTGCTCGCGATCGAGTCGGAGCTGAACCGGCGCCGCTTCGGTCGGGTGGTGCGCCTCGAGGTCGAGCCGGACATGACCGACGAGGTCCTGGGCCTGCTCGTGCGCGAGCTGGACATCACCGACGACGACGTGATCGTGCTCCCGAGCCCCCTCGACCTGTCCGGGCTCTGGGCGCTGTACGAGCTCGACCGGCCCGACCTCAAGCAACCCAGCTTCAACCGGACCACCCAGCCGCGGCTGGTCGCTCCGCCGAGCGAGGCACTGGACATCTTCGGCGTGCTGCGCGACGGTGACGTGCTGGTGCAGCACCCCTACGACTCGTTCACCACCTCGACGTTGTCCTTCCTCGAGTCGGCGGCGATCGACCCCGACGTGCTCGCGATCAAGGTCACCCTGTACCGCACGTCGGGGCCTGGGAGCCCCATCCTGCGCTCCCTGCTCGACGCGGCGGAGGAGGGGAAGCAGGTGGTGGTGCTGGTCGAGCTCAAGGCACGGTTCGATGAGGAAGCCAACATCGAGTGGGCCCGTGCCCTGGAGGAGGCCGGCGTCCACGTCGTGTACGGCGTGGCCGGCCTGAAGACCCACACCAAGATCGCGCTGGTGGTGCGCTCGGAGGCCGACGGGGTCCGCCGGTACGCCCACATCGGGACCGGCAACTACAACGAGCGGACCGCACGCATCTACGAGGATCTCGGCCTGCTCACCGCCGACCCCGACCTCGGCGCCGACCTGTCCGACCTGTTCAACGTGCTGACCGGCTACTCCCAGCAGGAGCGCTACCGCAAGCTGATCGTCGCGCCGACGACCTTCCGACGCCGCATGCTCGAGCTGATCGAACGCGAGGCCGACGCCGACGACGGCCGGATCGTCGCGAAGATGAACAGCCTCGTCGACGCCGAGCTGATCGAGGCGCTCTACGCCGCGTCGCGAGCGGGCACGCCCATCGACCTGATCGTCCGCGGGATCTGCTGTCTGCGGCCGGGCGTGTCGGGTCTGTCGGAGAACATCCGGGTCCGCTCGGTCGTCGGCCGCTACCTCGAGCACTCCCGCATCTTCCGGTTCGGGAGCGAGGCCCGCGGCTACGACCACGTGATCGGCTCCGGTGACTGGATGCCGCGCAACCTCGACCGCCGGGTCGAAGCGCTGGCCCCCGTCGAAGCCCCCCAGCTGAAGGAGCGGATCGAGGAGATCCTCGAGGTGCTGCTCAGCGACGACGTCCTGGCGTGGGAGCTCGGGCCGGACACCGTGTGGACGAAGGTGCCGACGCGGGCCGGCGTGGAGACCCACGAGACGCTCCAGGAGCGGGCACGGCAGCGGGCGGCGCGGTGACCGACCTCCCCGTGATCGAAGCCGCTGGCGGCGTCGTCCTGCGTTCACGGGACGGCGACGACGAGGTACTGGTCATCCACCGCGTCCGGTACGGCGACTGGTCGCTGCCGAAGGGCAAGCTCGATCCCGGCGAGGACGCGCGGACCGCCGCGCTGCGCGAGGTCGAGGAGGAGACCGGGGTGGTCGCGCAGCTGGGGACCGAGCTCGTGACGGTGGCCTACGACATCCCTGCCGGCCGCAAGCGGGTCCGCTGGTTCCGCATGCGCCCGCTCGACGGGGACCCCTCCGCCCGGGTGTCGGACCACGAGGTGGACGACGCACGATGGGTCCCGGTGCAGGATGCCATGGGGCTGCTCACCTACGGTCACGACCGCGAGGTGCT
>CAYVJT010000080.1:0-2769 GCA_964451855.1 uncultured Actinomycetota bacterium | reverse complement strand
CACGCCGCCGACCACGACGACGGAGACCGCACCCCATGAGCATCCTGCTGCTGCGTCACGCGCACGCCGGCGACCGTGCGCGGTGGCGGGGCGACGACCACACACGCCCCCTGTCCGACCGAGGGCAGCACCAGGCCGAGGCGTTGGTCGACGGCTACGCGCCACACCCGGTCGAGCGGATCCTGTCGAGCCCGTTGACACGGTGTGTCCAGACCGTCGAGCCCCTGGCCGCTGCACGCAACCTCGACGTCGAGGAGGAGGACTCCTTGGCCGAGGGTGCGCCACTGGACGCCGTGCGCCGCCTGCTCCACCGCATCGGCGACACGCCGGCGGTGCTGTGCTCGCACGGTGACGTGATCGAAGCGGTCATGACCGACCTCCACCACCGCGAGGTGGTGCGGTCGGAGGATCTGCGCTGGCAGAAGGCCAGCACCTGGATCCTCGCCGGCGCTCCCGACATCACCGACGCCGCCTACCTGCCCCCGCCGTCGTGACCTCCATGCGGTGCTCGGTGCTCGACCTGGGCAGCAACTCCTTCCACGTGCTCGTGGGAGACCTGGACGGGCATCGGCTCACGCCGGTGCTGCGCGAACGCGAGATGCTGCACCTGGGGCGGGTCGTCGCCCAGCACGGCACGATCCCGGAGGGGCCGCGCAAGCTGGCGGTCGACACCGTCGCCCACCTCGCGGAGCTCGCACGACGCGGAGGGGCGCAGCGGCGGTTGGCCGTCGCGACCGCCGCGCTGCGCGATGCGGACAACGGCCAGGAGGTGATCGCCGAGCTGTCGGACGCCGCCGGGACACCCGTGCGCGTCGTCGACGGGGACACCGAGGCCCGGCTGGCCTACCTCGGCGTCCGCGCTTCGGTGGCGGTGCGCAGCGAGCCCGTGCTGGTGCTCGACCTCGGCGGCGGGTCGCTGGAGTTCGCGATCGGCACGGGTGACGACGTCGTGTGGTCCGCGTCGGTCCCCCTCGGCGCGAGCCGGCTCTCGGCGCTGGTGGACCACGATCCGATCAGCGGCGACGAGCGAGGTGCGATCGAGGCGGCGGTCGACGCCGAGCTCGATCCGCTGGTGGACGCGATCGAGCGGCACGGGCCGGCCACGACGGTGACGATCGGCGGCACGGTCCGGGCCCTGGCCCGGATCGCGGCGATCGACGAGGCGGTGTGGCTGCCGGCAACGCTCAACCAGCTGCACGTGAGCCGTCAGGAGCTCACCCGGCTCCGGGATCTGCTCGTCGCGCTCGACCTCGCCGGGCGCTTGGAGGTCCCTGGGATGAAGGAGCGTCGCGCCGACCACCTCCACGTCGCTGCGATCGTGCTGGTCCGCACGCTGGAACGGCTCGGCGTCGCGACCACCACGGTCAGCGACTGGGGGCTGCGCGAGGGGCTGCTGTTCGACGCCAGCGGCGCGACCACCCCTCCGTCGGCGGAGGCGTTGCGCACCAGCGAGGTCGGTCGCATCCGGGAGGCGTTCATCCCCGACGACCCGCACCCGGTGCACGTGGCCGAGCTAGCGGAGCGACTCTTCGACGGGACGCGGAACCTGCACGGGATGGACGACCGCGACGGGGAGCTGCTCCGTCACGCCGCGGAGCTGCACGCCATCGGCGAGGCGGAGGCGCTGCGCCGCCAGGACCAGCACGGCGCCTACCTCGTCGAGAACGGCGAGCTGCGCGGCTTCGATCCGCACGAGACGGCGCTGCTCACGATCCTCGTGCGCTTCCACCGCTCGCGCGGGATCGACCGTCACTACCCGCCCTACGCCACGCTCGCCGAGCCGCATCGGGAGCGCGTCCACCGACTCCTCGCGCTGCTGCAGGTCGCCGACGGGCTGGATCGTGCCCGCGACCAGGCTGTGACCGGCGTCGAGGTCCACCATCGGCCAGGCCACGTCGTGCTGGAGCTGTCGGGTGACGGGCTCCAGGTCACCGACGCGGAGCTCTCCCACAGGACCCGGCTGTTCTCGCGTACCTTCGAGGTCGCGGTGTCCGTGACCGACCCGGCGGCGGGGTGAGCGTGGAGCGACGACCCGTACCGGGGCTGCGCGCCAGGTACGTCCACCGGGTGACGCCCGACGACGTCGGCGAGCGCGTCTCGGTGCGCCACCGGGCCGATGCCACCGAGGCCGACCCGCGCCTGAGCGACGTGGTGGGCCGGTTGATCGGCCACGACGACGAGGTCCTGCTCATCGTGGACCGGCACGGGCAGCTCCACGTGGTGCCGACAGCCGACATCGTCTCGTCGAAGGTCGTCCCGCCGCATCCTCGGCGCGACCCGGAGCCGATGGTCGGCACCGAGGACGCACCTCTGGAGCGACAGGCCGCCCGGGTCGTGCTGCTCGACACCGACGATCGGATCCTGCTGATCGCCCACGCACCGGCGAAGGGGCGGTGGGTGTGGACCGCTCCGGGCGGCGGGGTGCACCCCGGCGAGGACCACCACACCGCAGCGGCGCGTGAGCTGTCCGAGGAGCTCGGGCTCGACGTCGAACCCGGCCCGTGGATCTGGTCCCGACGGGAGACGTTCACCTACCGCGGCGTGTGGCTCGACCAGGCCGAACGCTGGTTCCTCGCACGTACCGGGCGGTGGGACCCCGCCGAGGCCCCGCTCGACGACCACGGCATCGACGCGGCGCGCTGGTTCAGCGTCAGCGACCTGCGCACGCAGGACCTCGAGGTCGCCCCGACCGCGCTGGCGGACCACCTCGACGCCCTGCTGCGCGACGGCCCACCGGACACGCCGATCGACGTCGGCCGCTGACGCCGG
>CAYVJT010000079.1:0-15673 GCA_964451855.1 uncultured Actinomycetota bacterium | reverse complement strand
CCATCACCCGGTCGTAGCCGCCGATGCCGAAGTTGTCCTCGGCCGACACCCCGCCCGAGTAGTCGAGCGCCTGCTTGCCGGTCAGCACCATCGCGCTGTCCGGGGTCATCACCAGGATGCCCCTGGTGTGCATCAGCATCGTCGCCTCGGCGTTCCAGTAGGGCTGGGCGCCGACGTTGATGCCCGTGACGATCACGTTGATCTCGCCACCGGCCTGGGTGAACCCGATGATGCGGCGCAGGACCGCGGCGACCCAGTCCATGTTCTCCGTCCCGCTGTCCATCGCGATCCGGGCACCGGAGGACACGGCGAACCACTCGACGGGCAGGCCCTCGCGCTCGGCGAGGTCCAGCGCGGCGATCACCCGCCGTGACTCGGGCTCGGCGATCGCCCCGAGCCCCTTGGTCGGATCGCCCAGGATCGCGACGCGTCGCATCCCCTCCGGATGTCGGCCGGTCGGCGCGGAAGCGATGCCGACGACGATGCCGGCGGCGTTGCGTCCGTACGGGCGCTCGACGGGGACGAGCACGCCATCGTCGTCGAGGTCGTGCTCGACGAAGGAGCCCTCGTCGCGGGCCAGCTCCGGCCCCTCCGGGGAGCGGATCAGCAGCGGCACGATCTCGTAGGGGTAGACGGTGCCGCGGCGCCGTGCCCGAAGCACGCGCTCGGTGAGCTCGTCGAAGGGCTCGAGCGGCTCCGTCGGTGGCGGGGTCGCGCGGATCGTCAGCCCCTGGCCGGGCGGCCGGTACATCCGCACGATCATCGGTTGGTGGCCGCCGTCCGGGCGGGGCAGACGCGCCTGCACCATCACCTGTTCGAGCCCGAGGTTGTCGGTCATCGGCGCCAGCGTGCGGATCACCTTGTCGAACCCGGCCAACGGCAGATCGACCGGCGGCCACACGTTGAGGATGACGCGGTTCCAGTCCGGGCTCGTCTCGTAGCCGGCCCGAGCCTGCCGCAGGTCGTCGAGGCAGGCGGCGAAGATCCGCTCGAACTCGGGCAATCCGCTGACCCGGCCGTCGTCGTCGAAGATGGGGGTGAGGTCGCGCACCTCGGCCAGCGCGATCAGGCGATGGTCCGACGGGTTGTCGTGGGCCACCGCGTCGAAGAGGTACACGTCCTCGTTCGACGGCAGGCGGGTCAGTCGGAAACGCTCGAACCGCCACAGGTCGAGCCGGCCCGCGATCAGGGGGTGGATGCCGCGCAGGTGGGCCCGCTCGACGAAGCCGTCCTCGGCGCGGCGGAAGGTGAGGTGCTCGACGCTGGACCGCGTCGCATCGGCGCGCGCCGGAGAGACGATCGTGGTGGTGACGCGTCGGAGCACGGGGGGAAGCCCTGCCCGGTCGAGCGTGTCGGCCAGGCTGGCGATCAGGTCGTCGAGGTCGTCCACCGGGTCGTAGCGCGTCAGGTAGACGTCCGCGACCACGCCTGCGCCTGCGTCCGCGGTGATCCCTTCGGAAGCCAGCCCGGCGGTGCGCAACGCCTCCTCCAGCGCGTCGGCGTCGGCGGCGACGGCGACCACCCGGCCCTCACCGCGTTGGTCCGTGAAGTCGGCGACGACCGTCGGCAGTTCGGTGAGCTCGACCGCGTGGGCCCGTTCGATCTCGCGTGTGCGGTAGTAGCGGCGCGTGAGCACCTCGAGCAGCACGGGCCAGCCGGTCGCGGTCACCAGCGGGTCCGCCAGCAGCCCGAGCAGCGGCTCGGTCGCCGCGACCAGTTCGGCCATCCGTTCGTCACGATCCGGGGCATCCGGTTCGGCGGACAGCGCGGCGAGGTGTTCGCGCACCTCGTCCAGGATCTCGTCGCGCTCCTGCTCGAGCCGTGGCTGGTCGAAGCAGCGGTAGCGCACGCGACGGGCGAGGTCACCGACGACCGGATGTCGCACCTGCGTGGCCCGGATCAACCGGTCGAGGACCACCCGCAGGTCCTCGCCGCCGCCGTCGGCGGCCGCACCGCCCCGGTCGGCGAGCCGCTGCAGCAGCGCCAGGATCATCGGCACCTGCCATGGCGCCCGCTGCTGGGAGAGGTGGATCCGGTACAGGGCCTCCTCGAGCTCGGGGGAGCGGTCGAGCGAACCGACCCCGTGGTGGGCGACGGCGCGGCGGAGCCGGTCCGTGAAGCCCTGCGGCAACCCCTCCACCTCGGCGTCGAGGGAGCGCAGGAACGCGTGGAGGTACTCGCGCGCGTTGTGAGGCTCGTCGCCGTCCTCGGCGTCGCCCGTGTCCTCGGCGCGGCGGTTCCGGGTCAGCGAGCTGAGGTCGGCGAAGATCTCCAGGATGTCCAGTTCGGCGCGGATCAACCCCGGATCGTCGGCGGTGCGCAGCGCGTCCAGCTCCTGGACGATCCCGGGGGCCTCGTCGAGGGGGATGTCGAACCCGAGCACGAACCGCCGGAGCGCGTCGAGCAACGTCCGAGCGCGAACGGCTGGGTGCTCCGACGCCTGATCGTCGCCGTCGAGGACGCGCAGGTCCGCCCGGTCCCCGGACCGCGCGTCGGCGTCCGCGTCGCCGATCGGCTCGAGGCGGACGACGGGTGCGCCGGCGTCGAGCTGCACGTTGCCGCTCGCGAGCACCTCCACGACCCGTCCCGCGAAGGGTGCCGAGAGGACCGTCTCCATCTTCATGCTCTCGAGCACGGCGAGGGGCGCGCCGGCCTCCACCTCGTCGCCGACGTCCGTGGTGATCGCCACGACGACCGACGGACCGGGCGCGCGCACCATCCCCGCGTCGTCCTGCGAGATCCGGTGGGGGAGGCCGTCCACCTCGACGAGGGTGTCGGCCCCCTGGGCGATCGACGCGACGCGGTAGCGCCGCCCTCCGATGGTCAGGCGACGCTCGAACCGGTCGAGGTGCTCGATGTCGGCGATCACCCGTGCCCCGTCCTCCGCGACGAGGTAGCGCTCAGGACCGGTCCGGGCGACGTCGAGGCGGTACGGGCTGCCCGCGTAGCGCAGGTCGACCATGACGCTGGCGTCGGCGCCGGCGTGGGGGCGGCCGCGCGCGGCGGAGGCGTAGAACCGATCGCGCTCGACGATCGATGCCGCGTCGTAGGCGTCGATCGCGGCGGCGACGAGGGCCACCTCGCCGTGAGCGGCGAAGCGGTAGCCACCGTCGGCGGAGATGCGGTCGAGCCAGCCGGTGTCGACCTCGCCGGCGATGACGGTGGGCTGATCCAACAGGTCGAGCAGGAACGCGCGGTTGGTGGTCCCCCCGCGGACCAGCACGCTGGTCTGAGCCAGCCCACGACGCAGCCGCGACAGCGCCTCGTCCCGGTCCCGGCCGGCGACGATGATCTTGGCGATCATCGAGTCGTACTCGGGGGCGATGGTGTCGCCCTCGGCGACGCCGGTGTCGACACGCAGGCCCGGCCCGGACGGCAGCCGCAGCCGCTCGATCGTCCCGGGGGAGGGGGTGAAGCCGCGCTCGGCATCCTCGGCGTTGAGCCGGACCTCGATCGCGTGGCCCTCGGGACGCGGAGGATCACCCTCCAGCCTGCCGCCCGCGGCGATGTGGAACTGCAGCTTGACCAGGTCGAGGCCGGTGGTCATCTCCGTGACCGGATGCTCGACCTGCAGCCGGGTGTTGACCTCGAGGAAGGCGAACCGCTGCCCCTCCGGCTGGTAGAGGAACTCGACGGTGCCCGCGCCCTGGTAGCCGGCGATGCGCGCGAGCTCGGCCGCCGCCGCCTTGATGTGCTCCTCCTGGGCGCCGTCGAGCGCCGTCGAGCTCGACTCCTCGAGGACCTTCTGGTTGCGGCGCTGGACGGAGCAGTCGCGCACACCTGGCGCCCACACGCCTCCGTGGCCGTCGGCGACGATCTGCACCTCGATGTGGCGCGCGCCGGTGACGAGCGGCTCCATGAACACCGTCGGGTCCCCGAAGGAGCGGGCCGCCTCCTCGCGGGCGCGTTCGAAGGCGTTGGGTAGCTGCTCGGCCTCACGTACGACCCGGATACCGCGGCCACCGCCGCCCGCGGCGGCCTTGACCACCAGCGGGTAGCCGATCCGCTGGGCGTGCTCGCGCGCGCTGGCCAGGTCCTCGACCGCGCCACCGCTCCAGGGTGCGACGGGCACCCCGGCACGCTCGGCGAGGAGCTTCGCACCGATCTTGTCCCCGAGCGAGCGCATCACCTCGCCGCTCGGCCCGACGAAGGTCACGCCGATCCGGGCACAGAGGTCGGCGAAGTCGGCGTGCTCGGCGACGAACCCCCAGCCGACCCAGACGGTGTCGACGCCCGAGTCCACCAGCGCGCGCTCGAGCTCCGCGTGGTCGAGGTAGGGAGAGGTCGTCGGCGGCGGGTCGCCCGGCCCCGGACCTATCCGCACCGCCTCGTCGGCCTCGCGGACGAACATCGCGGCCCGTTCGGCGTCGGTGTGCAACGCGACGGTCCGCAGCGGGACGTCGTGCTCGTGAGCCAGCTCGCGCACGGCGTGGATGCAGCGCATCGCCGGCTCGCCACGGTTCACGATCGCGATGCGGCCGAGCCGTCCAAGGTCCGCGTGCATCCCATCCTCTCGGTCGTCTCACCCTGTCGGGCTCCGCCCGCGCCCAGGCCTCGTGAGCACCCCGAACCTAGCCGAGACCCCCCGGTGACCGGCGGGTGGTCACGCTTGCGCGCGGGGTGTGCCCGCCGGTGGATCCGGCGGCCCTGGCGGGCCGTCCCCGGGTGCACGCTTGGCTCGCAGCGGTTGACCCCGCCCGTAGGTCAACGTGCGCCACAGCCACTCGACCGGGCCGAAGCGGGCCCAACGCAGCCACAGCGGGCAGATGATCAGCAGCGTGACCCACACACCGAACACGACCAGCAGCGCTTCGGCCGGCCCCAGCTGCCCGTAGAGGTCGAACCCGGCGAACACGATCAGGGTCAGCACGCTCTGCAGCAGGTAGGCCGTCAGCGCCATCCGTCCGACGGCCGCGAGGGGGCGCACGACCCCGAACCGCAGGGTCACCAGCGCCAAGGTCGACAGGTAGCCGACCGCGAGCACCGGGGCGCCGAGCAGCTGTCCCAGCATGACGAGCGCGACGAGCCCCGGTCCGACCTGGTCGTCGGCCGAGCCGGCGATGAGCACGATCGGGTCGACCGTGCCCTGTGCGAGGGTCAAGGGCAGCCCGGCGCCGAGCCCGATCAGGGCGGCCCTGCGCAGCTGTGGCCGGACGGCCGACAGGTCGGAGACGATCCCGGCTCGCCCGACGACGAACCCGAGCAGGAACAGGCCCAACAGCCAGGGGAGGACGAAGATCTGCCCCAGCTGGATGATGAGCGCCTCGAGGGCGTTCACCCCGAGGACGTCGAGGTAGGTCCCCTCGAGGTGAGCCCGAACCGCCGCCTCGCCACGGTCGGCGAACCAGCCCGCGAACGTGCCGACGAACGGTTCGTCGTCGGGCGCCTCGAACGCGCCCTGCATCACCGCAGCGAGCCACGAGAACAGCACGCCGAGGAAGGTCGTCACGCCGATCAGCGCCGCGGACCAGATGAGGGCGGTCCGCTGCGCCACCGTGATGAAGGCGAGCAGGACCAGCCCGGTGATGCCGTAGACGAACAGGATGTCGCCCGGGAACAACAGCAGCATGTGGGCGATGCCGATCAGCAGCAACCAGCCGTAGCGCCGGGCCAGGATCCCGCGCGGGCTGCCCCCGGCCGCGATCGTCCGCCCCACGATCAGCGCGGCGCCGAGGCCGAACATGATCGCGAAGCTGGAGACGAACTTGCCGGCGGCCAGCCAGCCGCTGAGGAACTGCGCCACCCGGTCGATGCCCTCGCTCCGCGGCGGGATGTCGCCCGCCATCACCTCGTAGAAGGCCGGGCCGCGCATCAGCTCGACGTTGATCAGCAGGATGCCGAGCAGCGCGAAGCCACGGAGCACGTCGAGCACGGGCTCACGCGCACCCGGAGCCGTCGGTGCCAGGTCGGCGCTGTCTCCGCGTGTCGGCGGCGGTGGAGGCACGGAGCCCGAGGACGGCGGCGACGGAGGAGGCAGGGAGCCCGAGGACGGCGGTGGTGGCGGCGGTGGCCGGTCGCGGTCGTGCTCGGACACGTCGTGGTCTCCCCCGGGGGACGGTGTCGGCCGTCGATCGGTCGCACCCCGACATCGTTGGGGACATCGTAGGTGTGCGGTCGCGACGCTACCCACTACGTTCCGGCTCCCGGCGGAGGGCAAGGAGCATCGGTGGCCCGAACCAGGTGGGTGGTGTGGCTGCTCGTCGTCGCGCTCGTCGCCGTCGGGTGTGCAGCGCCGGACGACGAGGCTGCGGTGGCCGACGACGAGCCGATCCGGATCGGCTTCCTCGGCGAGCTGTCCGGGCCCTTCGCGATCTGGGGGACCTCGGCCCGGGACGGGATGCGGTTGGCCGTCGACGACCTCAACGCCGAGGGCGGCATCGCCGGCCGCGCGGTCGAGCTCGTCGAACGGGACACACAGGGCGTCCCTGAGGAGGGGGTCACCGCGCTGCGTGAGCTCATCGAGCGGCGCGGTGTCGTGGCTGCCGGCGGCCTGGTCTCCAGCGACGTCGCGCTCGCCGTCGCCCGCGTCGCCGAGGAGGAGGCCGTCCCGCTCTTCCTCGTGATGGCCGGGTCCGACCGCATCCTCACGGCAGAGAGCCGGACGACCTTCCGCACCTGTCTGCCGTCGGCCTCGACGGTGGTCGAGCCCTTCGCCGCGTACATCGAGGCGGAGGGCATCAGCCGGGTCGCGGCGGTGATCGCCGACTACGAGTGGGGCCGCGCCGTCGAGGAGGCGTTGCGCGACCGGCTCGACGGACTGCCGGAGGTCGAGGTGCGTATCGAGGTCGCGCCGGTCCAGGAGCGGGAGTTCACCGGCTACCTGCGCCGGTTCGTGGACCTCGACCCTCAGCTGATCATCGCGACCGGGCACCCGCCGGGGGCGCTCCCGCTGACGAGGCAGGCCGAGGAGCTCGGGTTCGATGCGATCGTCACCGGCTCGAACAGCCCCGCGCAGGCCGTCGTCGAGGAGGTCGGGGACGCGGCCTTCGACCGCTACCTCGACCTGTCCTGCACCGACCACGACGACCCCGGCTACCACGAGCTCGCCACCCGCTTCCAGGAGCGGTTCGGCGGGTTCATGGAGGACGACGCGGTCGCGGGCTACGGGCAGGTGCTGATGGTCGCCGAGGCGATCGAGGCGACCGGCTCGACCGAGCCCGCCACCATCGCCGAGCACCTCCACGCGAGCACCTTCGAGCTCCCGGGGTACGCCTGGGAGCTGGCGTGGACGGCCAACGGTGACCTCGACGCGGCCACGCCCCACCTCACGATGTTGCGGGAGGCCACACCTCCCGAGGGGGTCAACCCCGGGGCAGCGTGGTACCCGGAGGTCGTGTTCCGCTCGCCGCCGCTCGACGCGGCCGGCTCGTAGCCGTCGGGACCACGATGCCTCTGCTCGCGCTGCGTGGGATGACGAAGCGCTTCGGTGGACTCCCCGCCGTGGACGGCCTCGACCTCGACGTCGAGGAGGGGCGGATCGTCGCGCTGATCGGGCCGAACGGCGCGGGCAAGTCGACCCTGCTCTCGCTGGTTGCCGGGACGATCGCACCGACGGCGTGCACCTCCCTGTGGTTCGCGGGCAAGGATCTGCGCGGCCTCCCCGCGCACCGGATCAGGCGTGCCGGGATCGGGACGGCCCCGCAGTCGCCGAGCTCCTTCGCCTCGATGACCGTCCTCGAGGAGGTGGCGATCGGCGCCCGGTTCGGGGCGTGCGCTCGCCTGGGCCGCGACGCGGCCTTCGAGCAGGCGGCCGCGACCCTCGAGCTCGTCGGACTGGACCACCGGGCATGGGCGCCCGTGGCGGGCCTGACCCTGCACGAACGGCGCATGCTCGGGCTGGCCCGGGCGGTGGCGTCACGCCCTCGGCTCCTGCTCGTCGACGAACCGATGGCCGGACTCACCCCGGGGGAGCTCGACCAGGCGGTCGCGCTGGTCCGCCGGCTCCGTGACGAACAGGGCCTCACCGTGCTGTGGGTCGAGCACGTGATGTCGGCGGTCGATGCCCTGGCCGACCGGGTCGTGGTGATGGACGTCGGCCGTGTGATCGCCGACGGGCAGCCGGCACAGGTGCGACGCGACCCCGCGGTGCTCGCCGCCTACCTCGGCGTCCCCGCTGGCACACCCGGAGGAGGTGAGCGCCGTGCTCCAGGTGCGTGAGCTGTGTGCTGGCTACGGGCAGCTGCCCGTCCTCGATCGGGTGGACCTGCAGGTCGCCGACGGCGAGGTGGTCGCCCTGATCGGGGCGAACGGCGCGGGCAAGACCACCCTGCTCCGCACCATCGCCGGCCTGCACCCGGCGACCTCCGGCGACGTCCTGCTGGAAGGGAGCTCGCTGCGGGGTCGGTCGGCCGCGTCGATCGCGCGGCGTGGGCTGCGGCTCGTCCCGTCGGACCGGCGGCTGTTCCCCGAGCTCTCGGTCCGTGAGCACCTGCTCCTCGGCGCGCACCCGCACCGCGTCGGGCGTGAGGACCTGCGCACGGTCACCGAGCTGTTCCCGAGGCTCGCGGAGCGCTGGGGACAGCGCGCCGGGACCTTGAGCGGCGGCGAGCAGCAGATGGTCGCGCTCGGGCGTGCGCTCGTCGGACGGCCGACGCTGCTGGTCCTGGACGAGCCCACGACCGGGCTCGCGCCACCGCTGGCCGCCGAGCTCTACCTCGCCGTCGAACGGCTCGGGGAGCGCACCGGGGTCACGGTGCTCGTGGCGGAGCAGCAGCTGCCCCGCGTGCTCGCCCTCGCGGACCACGGGGTGGTCCTCGAACACGGCCGTGTGCGCCGCCGTGGCAGCGCCGCCGCGTTGCGCGACGACCCGGAGGTCCGTCGCGCCTACCTCGGGGTCGGATGATGGCGATCCTGCTGGACGGTGTGGTGCTCGGGCTGCAGCTCGCGGTGCTGGGTGTCGGGATCAGCCTGGTCTTCGGGCTCAGTGGGGTGCTCGACCTGGCCTACGGCGCGAAGATCGTCGCCGCCGCGGTCGTCGGCTCGGAACTGCTCGCCGCCGACGTCGTGCCGTGGATGGCCCTCGCGACGGTGGTCGTCGTCGCTGCGGGGCTGTCGCTCGCGGTCGACCGCACCGTCCTCGCTCCCGTCCACCGGCGGGTCGGTGAGGCGCGGGTGGTGCTCAGCCTGCTGGTGACCCTGGCCGTCGCGTTCGTGCTCGATGGGATCGTGGTGAGCACCCGGCCCCTGGCGGCCCTGACGCTGGTCGTCGGGGGCGCGCCGGTCGAGGTGCTCGGGGTCACGATGCGGCGCGGGAGCCTGCTGGCCGCGGGCGTGGCGCTGGCCGCGCTGGTGGTGGCCTTCGTCCTGTTGCAGGGGACCCGGCTCGGCCGGGCGATCCGCTGCGTGATCCAGGACGTCGAGGGTGCGCAGCTGTGCGGCATCGAGCCCGGTCGGGTCCGCACCGTCGTCGTGCTGCTGAGCGGCGTGCTGGCCGGCCTGGTCGCGATCACCCAGGGGCTGGCCGCCTCGGTCGGGACCGCCGACGGTTTCGATCTCACGATCCTCGCGGTGGTCGTGGCGGTGGTCGGTGGGCTCGGCCGTGTGGGAGGTGCCGCCATCGCTGGGGTGATCCTCGGGGTCGTGCACGCGCTGGCGACCGCGACCCTCGGCGCGTCGGGCACCTGGGTGGTCCTGCTGCTGGCCGCCGTGGTGACGATCCTCGTCCGTCCCGAGGGTGTCGTCGGGCCCGGCGGGTGGCGCCTGTGGCGACACCGCGCTCCCGGGAGCGCGCCCAGCGGCGAGATGGTGCCATGACCGGCCCGTCGCTCGCCCGGCCGGAGGGGCTGGTCCGCGGCTACCTCCCCGTGGTCGTCGCCATCGCGCTGCTCGCTGCGGTGCCCCTGGTGGTCGGCGACTCGCGCTACCTCGTCTCCGTTGCGACGCTGATGGTGGTGCTCGTCTGCTACGGCATCGGCTTCAACGTCGTGTTCGGCGGGACGGGGCAGCTGCTGCTCAGCATCGGCGCGCTGGCGGCCGTCGCGGCGTACACGTCGGCGTTGCTCGGCGGCGAGCTCGGCTGGCCGCTCGCGGTCACGCTCCCGGTCGGCGTGCTCGGTGCAGCTGCGGGGGGTGCGGCGCTCAGCTGGGTCTCGGTGCGGCGACGGCTCGACACGATCTTCTTCGGCGTGGTCACGCTCACCGCGTCGCTGGTCGTGCACAACCTGCTGCTCGGCCGCCGGGAGCTGACCGGCGGGGAGACGGGCCTGCTGGTCGAGGGCGGTTCCGGCACCGCCCTCCGTGATCCGGTCACCGGGTACTACGTGCTGCTCGGGCTGCTCGCCGTCGGGCTGGCCGGGCACCGGGCGATCCAGCGATCCGCCCTCGGGTGGGCGTTCCGTGCGATCCGCGACGATGCCGAGGCCGCCGAGCTCGCCGGCGTCGACGTCGCCAGGACGAAGGTGACCGCCGCGGCGCTCGGCTCGGGCTTGGTCGGAGCCGCCGGCGCCCTGTACGCCCACGTGGACGGCTTCATCAGCCCGACGACCTTCGCCTTCGCGACCGTCGACGTCCGCGTGATCGTGGTGGTGGTCCTCGGCGGGCTCGGGACGCTGCTCGGGCCACTGGTGGGTGCGGTCGCCGTGTCGGTGCTCGACGAGCTGCTGCGGCCCCTCGGCCAGCTGCGGCTGGCGGCGTACGGTGCGATCCTGCTGGCGCTGTTCCTCGGCCTGCCGCGCGGGGTCGTCCCGACGTGGGCCACGGCGTGGTGGCGGCTGCGGCCCCGCACGCCCCGCGGAGCGCACCCCGACCCGGCCCCGTCCGAGGCGCCCGACCGGTCCGCCTGATCGTGCCGGTGGCCACCGACCGGCCCGTGTGAGGAGGGCCGGTCGCCCCTGGCCACGACCCGGCACGCTGCGTCATCGTTGCAGGAGCGAGCCCCGAGGCCTACCGTCTCGGGCCACAACCGCATACCGGCCGCGGTATCCCGTTCGGGAGAGCGTCGAGCGTGGTCACCACCACGAGCTCGGCCGCCGAAGGAGCAAGCTCCTCCCCGGAATCTCTCAGGCACCGGTACCGATCGGGAAGGCCACTCTGGAGAGCAGCCGCGCGGCGTGAGGACCGATCCGGTCCACGCCGTCGGCTCACCGTTGGTGCAAGCCGTATCCCCGGATGCGGTGAACCTCTCAGGTCCAGCACAGAGCGGGGAGGCGACCCCGTCGGCGTGCCCGGCGAAGGAGCCCCGCATCGTGAGCGACCACACCACCCACACGTCCACCTCGTCCGGCACCCCCGAGGACGCCCCCTTCGTGGCACGCCACCTCGGCCCAGACGAGCCCGCGATCGCCCGCATGCTCGAGGTGGTCGGGCAGCCGTCGCTGGATGCGCTGGTCGACGTCGCCGTGCCGGACACGATCCGGCTGCGCGAGCCCCTCGACCTGCCACCCGCCATGGACGAGCCCGCGGTGATCGCTGCGTTGCAGGAGCTCGCGGACGACAACACCGTCGCGACGTCGATGATCGGGCTCGGCTACTACGGCACGGTCACCCCGGCGGTCGTGCGCCGCAACGTGCTGGAGTCGCCCGCCTGGTACACCGCCTACACGCCGTACCAGCCGGAGATCAGCCAGGGCCGCCTGGAGGCGCTGCTCAACTTCCAGACGATGGTCGGTGACCTCACGGGCCTGCCCATCGCCAACGCGTCGCTGCTGGACGAGGGCACCGCGGTCGGCGAGGCCGCGACGCTGATGCACCGCGCGACCCGCGGGAAGAGCGACCGGCTCGTCGTCGATCCCGACGTCCTGCCGCAGACGCTGGCGGTCCTGCGGACCCGCTGCGAGCCCCTCGGACTCGAGGTGGTGGTCCCCGACGACCTCGACGAGCTGCCCGACGGCGAGCTGTTCGGGCTGGTGCTGCAGCTGCCTGGCGCATCCGGCGCGCTGCGTGACCACCGGTCGCTGATCGAGGCGGCTCACGAGCGGGGCGCGATGGTGACCGTCGCTGCCGACCTGCTCGCCCTGACCATGGTGGAGAGCCCCGGCGAGCTCGGTGCCGACGTCGCGGTCGGCAGCTCCCAGCGCTTCGGCGTGCCGATGTGGTACGGCGGCCCCCATGCCGGCTACATCGCGGTGCGCGAGGGGATGGAGCGCAGCCTGCCCGGTCGGCTCGTCGGCGTCTCGATCGACGCGGACGGCGCGCCGGCCCACCGGCTCGCGCTGCAGACCCGCGAGCAGCACATCCGCAGGGAACGCGCTACCTCCAACATCTGCACCGCCCAGGTGCTGCTGGCCGTCGTCGCCGGCCTCTACGCCTGCTGGCACGGTCCGGACGGGCTGCGGGCCATCGCCGAGCGGGTCCACCACGACGCCCGGCGGCTCGCCGCAGCCCTCACCGGTGCCGGGATCGAGGTGGTGCACGACACCTACTTCGACACGCTGCTGGTGCGCGTCCCTGGTCGTGCTGCCGAGCTCGCGGCGGCCGTCGCGGAGCGGGGCATCGACCTCGGCATCGTCGACGACGACCACCTGCGCATCGCCTGCGACGAGACCACGCGCACCCACCACCTCGAGACGGTCGCGGAGGTGTTCGGCGCAGAGCTTCCGCCCAAGGAGGAGGACGAGGGGCCGAGGATCCCGGCATCGCTGGTCCGCGAGACCGGCTACCTCGACCACCCCGTCTTCCGCGACTTCCGTTCGGAGACGGCGATGATGCGCTACCTGCGCAAGCTCGCCGACGCCGACTACGGGCTCGACCGTGGGATGATCCCGCTCGGCTCGTGCACGATGAAGCTCAACGCGGCCACCGAGATGGAGCCGATCGGCTGGCCCAGGTTCGCCGCGATCCACCCGTTCTCGCCCCCCGAGCGTGTGCCCGGCTACCTCGAGATGATCGAGGGCCTGGAGGGTTGGCTGGCCGAGGTCACCGGCTACGCGAAGGTCAGCGTCCACCCCAATGCCGGGTCCCAGGGCGAGTTCGCGGGCCTGCTGGCGATCGCGGCCTACCACCGCAGCAACGGCGACGACCAGCGTGACGTGTGTCTGATCCCCTCCAGCGCCCACGGCACCAACGCCGCGAGCGCGGCCATGGCGGGGATGCGGGTGGTCGTGGTCCCCGCAGCCGATGACGGCACGATCGACACGGATGCGCTGAAGGGTCTGCTGGCCGAACACGGCGAACGCGTCGGTGCGCTGATGGTGACCTACCCGTCGACCCACGGGGTCTACGAGGCGGACATCAGCGAGGTCTGCGGCATGGTCCACGACGCCGGTGGCCAGGTGTACGTGGATGGGGCGAACCTGAACGCGCTGTTGGGGCTGGCCTCACCCGGTCACTTCGGCGGCGACGTCTCGCACCTCAACCTGCACAAGACCTTCTGCATCCCCCACGGCGGGGGTGGTCCCGGTGTCGGACCGATCGGCGTCGCCGAGCACCTCGTGCCCTTCCTGCCCACCCACCCCTTCCACCCCGATCCGCAGATGCGCGAAGGACCGGTCGGCCCCGTCTCGGCGGCGCCCTTCGGCTCCAGCGGGATCCTGCCGATCTCCTGGGCCTACATCCGGTTGATGGGAGCCGAGGGGCTGACCCGTGCGACCCAGGTCGCCGTGCTGACGGCCAACTACGTCGCGGAGCGGCTCGACGAGCACTTCCCGGTGCTCTACCGCGGTGAAGGGGGCATCGTCGCCCACGAGTGCATCGTCGACGTCCGCCCGCTCGCCAGGCGGACCGGCATCGACGCCGAGGACGTCGCCAAGCGGCTCATCGACCACGGGTTCCACGCCCCCACGTTGGCCTTCCCGGTGCCGGGGACCCTGATGGTCGAGCCGACCGAGTCGGAGGACCTCGCCGAGCTCGACCGCTTCTGCGAGGCCATGATCGCGATCCGTCAGGAGATCGACGCGGTCGAGGAAGGCCGCTGGCCGAAGGACGACAACCCGCTGGTCAACGCTCCGCACACCGCGAGCATGCTGGTGGGCGACTGGCCACACCCCTACACCAGGGAGGAGGCGGTCTACCCTTCGGCGGGGACGCGTGCCTGGAAGTACTGGCCACCGGTGCGACGCATCGACGGGGCCCACGGTGACCGCAACCTGGTCTGCGCCTGCCCACCGATCGAAGAGCTCGCCGAACCCGCGGCGGCGTCGGAGGAGGTCACCGCATGACGCGGAGGACACCGCTGTACGACGTGCACGTCGAGCTCGGGGCGAGCCTGATCGACTTCGCCGGCTGGTCGATGCCGGTGCGCTACGACAGCGATCTCGCCGAGCACCATGCGGTGCGCCAGCGCGCCGGCTTGTTCGACCTCAGCCACATGGGCGAGATCGAGGTGGTCGGCCCGGACGCCGCTGACGCGCTCGACCACGCGTTCGTCGGTGCCGCCTCGAGGATCAAGGTCGGACGCGCCAGGTACTCCATGCTGTGCGCCGAGGACGGTGGCGTGCTCGACGACGTGATCATCTACCGCCGCGACGAGCAGCGCTACCTCGTCGTCGCCAACGCCGCGAACGCCGATGTCGTCCTCACCGCCGTCCGCGACCGGGCCGCGGACAGCGACGCCGAGGTGGTGGACGCCGGACCCGACACCGCGCTGATCGCGCTCCAGGGTCCGGCCGCCGCGGGGGTGCTCGCCGGGCTGGGTGTCCAGGGGCTCGACGACCTGCGCTACTACGCCGGGATCGACGTCGATGTCGCTGGCCACGCCGTCTTCCTGGCCCGGACCGGGTACACGGGTGAGGACGGCTTCGAGCTGTTCGTCGCTGCCGAGCACGCGACGGAGATGTGGTGGGCCCTGCTGGATGCCGGCCGCTCCGCCGAGGTGGTACCCGCGGGTCTGGCCTGCCGCGACACCCTCCGGCTCGAGGCGGGCATGCCGCTGTACGGCAACGAGCTCGGTCCCGACCGCACACCCTTCGACGCCGGCATGGGCAGGGTGATCGCCTTCGACACCGACTTCGTCGGCAAGGACGCCCTCCAGGCGGTGGCCGACGCCGGACCGCGCGACGCGCTCGTCGGGCTCACGGCCGAGGGACGGCGCGCGCCTCGCTCCGGCTACGAGGTGCAGGCACCGGACGGTACGGCGGTCGGCACCGTCACCAGCGGCGTCCTGTCGCCGACCCTCGGGATCCCGATCGCCATGGCCTACGTCGTCAGGGAGCAGGCCGAGCCCGGCACGGAGCTGGCCGTCGATGTCCGGGGCCGTGGGTTGCCGGTCGAGGTCGTGGAGCTGCCCTTCTACCGACGGCCGGGGTGAGCCACCACCCTGCGATGCGCTCGGGGTGGTCAGCGAGGAGCACGCCGTGAAGATCCTGGTCGTCGACGACGAGAGGGCGATGCGCGCCATCGTCGTACGTGCCCTCTCAGCGCTCGATCGGTTCGCTGGCGCGACGATCGTCGAGGCAGCGGACGGCAAGCAGGCGTTCGCGACGGTGCAGAGCGAATCCCCGGACCTGGTCCTCTCGGACTGGAACATGCCGGAGATGACGGGGATCGAGCTGCTCCAGGCGCTCAACGACACCGGGATGACCCCGGTGTTCGGGTTCGTGACCTCGGGGTCGACCCGGGAGATGCACGAGCTGGCGGAGGCCAACGGCGCACGCTTCGTGATCAGCAAGCCGTGCACCCCGGCCGTGCTCGACGAGGCGCTGGCCGGAGCGCTGTAGCCACCAGCGCCTCGGGGTGTCGGGCCGCGATGGCGTTGCCGTCCCGAGCGCGCTAGCCCTGATGCTTCGCGGGTACGCGGGGG
>CAYVJT010000078.1:6153-15881 GCA_964451855.1 uncultured Actinomycetota bacterium | reverse complement strand
TGAAGCCCAAGCGCCACATCGGGCTCACACCGGAGCTGTGCATCCTGTGCCGCGCCTGCGAGGACGTGTGTCCGTGGGAGTGCATCTTCATGATGTCGCCCAACATCATCAAGGGTGCGGACAGCCCGGCGCTGACGACGCTGGCCGAGCAGTCCTCAGCGGTGTTCATCATCGACGACAACGAGTGCACGCGCTGCGCGATCTGCGTGGAGCGGTGCCCATCCGACGCGCTCTGGCTCGGACGCGTCGACGGCTGACCGCCGGCGCCGTCACAACGACGGCGCAGCGACCCGCCGTCGGGTCCGAGACAACGACAAGGACGACAAGGTGCCGAAGCTTCCCAAGCCGCCGAGCTACTCGGACGTGAAGGGCGGTGTCCAGGACAACGTCATCTGGAAGTCGATCTTCCGTCCGGGGTCGATCTACCGGAAGGGCTACCGGGACACCTCCCGGGACCGGGCCCTGGCTGCGATGAACAACGTGCTCTACCACCTGCACCCCGTGAAGGTGAAGCGGCACGGCCTGAAGCTGACCTACACCTACTGCCTGGGTGGCCTCAGCTTCTTCCTGTTCGTCCTGCTGACGGTCACCGGCATCTTCCTGATGTTCTTCTACACCCCGGCGGCGGGTGCGGGCACCGAGATCGCCTACATGAACATGCGGGACCTGTCGGCGTCGGTGACCTTCGGTGCGCTGGTGCGCAACCTGCATCGCTGGGGCGCCCACGCCATGGTGTTCACGGTGTTCCTGCACATGGCGCGGGTCTTCTACCACGGTGCGTACAAGCCGCCGCGCGAGTTCAACTGGGTCGTCGGCGTGATCCTGCTGCTGTTGACCCTGTTCCTGTCCTTCACCGGCTACCTGCTGCCCTGGGACCAGTTGGCCCTGTGGGCGGTGACGGTGGGTACCAACATCGCGGGCTTCTCGCCGGTGTTCGGTGATCAGGTCTCCTTCGTGCTGCTCGGCGGGGTGCAGATCGGGCCCGAGACGCTGCTGCGGTGGTACGTCCTGCACGTGTTGTTCGTCCCGTTCATCTTCGTCGTCTTCCTCGCGGTCCACTTCTGGCGGATCCGCAAGGACGGCGGCATCTCAGGACCGCTCTGATGAGGCTCCGGATGCAGCGCCTGCTCACCACGGAGGACGCCGTGGCCACCCACCCCTGCCCACGCTCGGGTCCCCCGGCGAGGCCCGGACCGGTCATGGTGGCGCCGAGCATCGCGGGGGACGAGGCCGGGCGAAGGTCGACGCGAGGCCGATGGGGGGGTGGACAGGCATGAGCGACGAGGTGCAGATGGATCAGGAGGTCTACGACCGCCTGATCGGCGAGGGCAAGAGCGAGCGCATCGCCCGGGCGAAGGCCAAGGCGGCCGCGGTCCGCAAGAACAAGATCGCCGAGGGGCAGTCGCTCGGCCCCAAGCCGGCCGAGGAGGCCTCCAAGGCCCTCGAGGAGTTCCGCTCGTCGCGGAGCGGTGGCGGCGTCGCGACCAAGACCGAGGCGCCAGCTGAGGCCGGTGGGTCGGGCGGCGGACGTCTGACCCCTGAGGAGCGCGCGGCCCGGGTGGCGGCGTCGCTCGGGAACGGCGGCGACTCCGGCTCGATCGGGGTGCCGGCGTCCAGCGACCACACCCACCGGCTGCTCGCGCTCGTGCCGCCGGCGGGGATCCAGCAGGTGCAGTCCAAGCAGATGGACAAGGTCTACACCTGGCCGCACCTGCTGCTCGTCGAGTTCGTCGCGTTGCTGGCGGTCGGCAGCCTGCTGTTGATCTGGTCGTTCTTCCTCGACGCGCCCTTGGGCTCGCTGGCCAACCCGAACGAGGTGCCCGCGATCAACAAGGCGCCGTGGTACTTCATGGGCCTGCAGGAGCTGTTGGCCTACTTCCACCCGGCCGTCGCGGGGATCACGATCGTGGGTGTCGTGGTGCTGCTGTTGATGGCGGTGCCCTACGCCGACAAGAACCCCTCGGCCAAGCCGGAGAACCGCAAGTTCGCCAATATGGCGTTCACCTTCTTCATCGCGTTCTGGGGCATACTCACGATGATCGGCTCGTTCCTCCGCGGACCGGGGTACGAGTGGGTCTGGCCCTGGGTGCAGGGCCTGGGCTTCACCCTCTAGCCATCAAGCGAGGTCATACACCGTCATGGCTGATGAGTCGAAACGACGATCCGGACTCAAACCGGTCGATCGGCGCACGTTCCTTCGCTACGGGCTGATCGGCGCGACGAGCGCTGGTCTGGGAGGCTTCGCCCTCTCCGCGCTGGGGTTCATGTGGCCGCGGCTGGGCGAGGGCTTCTTCGGCGAGACCGCCGTCGGCAACGCCGAGGAGCTCGCGCGGACGATCCAGGACGAGCGGGCACCCCAGCGTATGGAGGGTGGCCTCTCGGTGATCGTGTGGGATCCGTCGATGTCCGGGGCCGAGCAGGCCTACGGCGAGCACCACCGGGCGATCCTGTCCGACGACGTCGGGCTGATGGCCGTGAACAGCGGGTCCTGCCCGCACCTGGGCTGCGGGGTGCCGTGGTGCCAGTCCTCCCAGTGGTTCGAGTGCCCCTGCCATGGGTCGCGCTACAACCGGCTCGGTGAGTGGCAGTTCGGCCCGGCACCGCGGGGGTTGGACCGCTGGCCGTCGTTCATCGACGACGAGGGGCAGCTGGTCGTCGACTTCGGTGAGGAGCTCACCGGTCCCGCCCGCACCGCCAACATCCTCGATCAGAACCCCGAGGGCCCCCACTGCGTCGATGCCTAGAGCCCGGAGCCTCCTAGATGCCTGATCCGATCCTGCTCGTCGAGGGTGGCGGTGGCGCGACCGTTCCCGTGATCATCCTCCTCGTGGCCCTGGCCGGGTTCGCGCTGGCGTACTTCATCGTCGGCCCGGGCAAGCGCAAGGGCCCGAAGCGCTACGCGGACATCCCGTTGGCGATGCGCCCGCACCACTCCGACGAGGAGCTCGAGACCACGGGGATGGAGCGAGCGATGGCCTGGGGGGTGGCCTTGGCCACCTTCTGTGCGCTGTTCATCCCGCTGTACTGGCTGATCGAGCCCCAGCGGATCGAGGGCAGTGTGCAGGCCTTCTACGAGCAGGACGTCGCAGACGGTCGGGTCGAGTACCAGAACGCCTGTGCGCAGTGCCACGGCAACAACCTCGAGGGTGGCTCTGCCCCGCACCCGGACCCCGACATCGACACCGCGTGGCCGGCACCGGCCCTGGACAACATCGTCGCGCGCTACGAGGACTCCGAGATCGTCGAGGACGTGCGCGACTACATGCGGTTGACGATCGAGCGCGGGCGGGCGGGCACCCCCATGCCCCAGTTCGGCGTCGGGTTCGGCGGCGTGTTCTCGGACCAGCAGATCGACGCGATGATCACCTACATCCTGTCGGTGCAGACCGGCGAGGTGCCCGAGCCCGACGCCGAGGCGTTCGTCGGGCAGTCGGGCGAGTCCCTCTTCGCCAACCACTGCGCGACGTGTCACGCTCCCGAAGGGCAGGGCTACGTCGGCCCGCAGCTGCAGAACGTCTTCGAACGCTACGGCTGGGATCCCGACGACCCCGAGACCGCCGAGACCGCCCGCCAGGTGGTCCTGCACGCGATGCAGAACGGGCGCCGGGTGCCGGGCTCCACGCCGATGCCGGCCTTCGACCAGACCCTGACCCCGGAGGCGATGGAGGCCATCGTCGATCACATCGAGAGCTTCCAGGTCACCGGCGGCCCCAACTTCGGTCAGATCGGTGGCGATCCCGTCCCGGCTGAGGACGACGAGAGCGAGGAGTCGTGATGGAACTGGAGCTGATCCTCGCCGTCGAGGAAGCGATCCCACCGGACCATCCGGCGGCCATCCTCGCGGTCCCGCTCGGCATCCTGGTCTTCGTCGGGTCGATCTACCTGCTGCTGTGGTCCAACTACGGCGCGAAGAAGGCACTGGCCATCACCGGCGTCGCCTGGGCCGGCTTCTCCGCGATCATCGGCGTGTTCTGGTGGTTCGGGGCGCCAGGCATCCCCCCGGGCCTCGGCATCAGCCACCTTCCGGGCCAGTCGTCGGACCACTACGTCGACGACTGGCACGCCTTCGAGGAGGGCTCCGAGCGGGCACGGTTCTTCCCGAGCATCGCCGACGTCGACGAGTTCGGCGAACCTCACGAGTACCTCGGTCTGCCCCCGCAGGAGGGGGCGGAACGCCCGGATCTCGAGTGGTCGAGCCTGATGTCGCTCGCCGGCGAGGCCGAGATGGACATGCAGAACCAGTTCCTGCCGATCGATGAGAACGGGATCGCCCAGATCGGTGCGGAGCGGCGGGCGGCCTTCGAGGAGGATGCCGCTGCCAACGAGCCCGAGGAGGCCGTCGGTCGCGCGCCGACCTTCTACACCGCGGAGGCCATCAGCGAGGTCAAGCTGCTGGACGACGCCGAGACCGGGGTGATGCTCGCGACCGCCGAGTTCCAGGCCTACGCGAACTTCGTCGACGAGGACCAGGTACCCCTCGAGCCGGTCCCGGTGGGTGAGCCGGTCCACTGGTTCGCGTTCTACGACCCGGGCATGGTGTGGGTGCCGTCGGCGATCTGGACCGGTATCTCGCTGTTCATCTTCCTGATCAGCCTGGCGTGGCTCGACCGGATGGAGATGCGGGAGAAGCGCCTGCAGTCCGACGAGGTCGAGGAGCCCGAGCGTCTGGCGGTGCCGATCGCGCAGTAGCCGCGTGGGTGCGGACACGGCGGTCCGCGTCCGTTGATCGACCCGTTCATCGACCCGTTGATCGACGTCGTTGCTCGACGCCGGGTTGGCATCCTCGCCTCCCGGGCGGCACCATCATCCACGCCCGCGTCCGCTGCGGTCCCTGCCACCTCGAGGTCGTCGTGACGGCTGTCCGTGCAACGCTGCTGGCTTGCGGCCTGCTGCTCGTCGCCTGCTCAGGCGATGCGTCGGCGGCCGACTGCGAGCCGATCCCCGGGGTGCGCGAGGGGGTGTGTCCGGTGGCGGTGGAGGAGCGCAGCGAGGCCCCGGTCGATGCGATGCCTGCGCTGGACGTGGACGGCCTCGGCGAGGCCGAGGAGGTGTCGCTGGCCGACCTGCGCGGCCAGGTGGTGGTGATGAACTTCTGGGCCTCGTGGTGCGGGCCGTGTCGCGTCGAGCAGCCCGACCTCAACGAGGCGTACGAGGCGCTCCCCGACGACGAGGTGGCCTTCCTCGGGGTGAACGTGAGCGACTCGGAGGCCAACGCCACCGCCCACCTGCGCGAGTTCGAGGTCCCGTACGCCTCCGCGTACGACCCGGAGAACGCCTACGCCTCCGAGTTCCGGGGCGTCGGGCCGCGCACGCTCCCCTCGACGATCTTCATCGACCGTGAGGGTCGGGTCGCCGCTCGCGTGTTCGGTCTGGTCGGCACCAGCGAGGTGATCGGGCTCGCGGAGCACATCGCGGCCGAGGACGCCCAGGATGGCTGACAGCGTCTTCTCCATCGTCATGGACGCCAACGTGCTGTTGGCGGCGGGGATCGCCTTCGCGGCGGGACTGGTCGGCTTCGCGTCGCCGTGCGTGATCCCGTTGGTGCCGGGCTACCTGTCCTTCATGACCGGGCTGTCCGGGGAGGACCTCGTGCACGGCGGGGTGCGTGCCCGCAGCCGCGTGCTGATCGGGTCGATCCTGTTCGTCGTCGGGTTCGCCGTGCCCTTCGTCATGCTGGGCTTCGCGGCCGGGTTGGTGAACTTCCTGTTCCGCTCCACGGGCGCCAGGATCGTGATGGGCTCGATCGTGGTCCTGCTGGGCGTGCTGATGATCGTCGGGCGCCTGACCCGGGAGATCCGCGTCAGTGACCGCGCGCCGACGGGCAGCCTCAGCGGCGCGCCCGTGCTCGGGTTCGTCTTCGGGGTCGGGTGGACCCCCTGCCTCGGGCCGGCTGCCGGCGCGATCCTGACGATGTCGGCGGGTGTGACCCAGGGCGTCTCGATCCGCGGCGCGTTCCTCGGCTTCATCTACGCCCTGGGGCTCGGCCTGCCGTTCGTGATCTTCGGGCTGATGTTCCGCAGGTTGTCCGGGACGTTGGACCTGCTGAGGCGCAACGCGCAGATGATGCAGCGCATCGGTGGGGGGCTGCTGGTCACCGTCGGTGTGGCGCTGATCACCGGGCTGTGGGATCGCTTCATCTTCCTGCTGCGTCCCCTGATCGACGGCTTCGCCCCACCGATCTGATGGCGATCCGCGTGCTCCCGTCCGTGCGTCGTGCCGTGCCTCGTACGGTGGGTCGTGACGCCTGTGCGGCCCGGTGTGGCGGGGGTCGGCGAGGGGGCGTGCTCTGCGAGGCCGGGTGGCTCGCCCGCAGGACCGCTGGTCAGCGACGGGTACCGTACGCGCCGTGAGCCGCCCCGACTCCGCCCCGCCCCCCGAAGCGAACCCCTCGGTCCGTCGGCGCGTCCGCCGTTCCGGGCCCCAGGGTCCGCTGCGCTTCGTGCTGGACTCGATCGTGATGGGGTGGCGCTGGCTGATCAGGATGAAGACCGCCCTGATCCTGCTCGGGATCCTCGGCGTCCAGACCGCGATCGCGACGGCGGTGCCACAGGAACCGAACGTGCCGAGCACGGTCGCGGCGTGGCGGGCCGGTGAGGAGGGCCCGGGCGTCGCCGTGGCCCGTGCGCTGGATGCGATCGGTGCGTTCGACGTCTACGGCTCGGCGCTGTTCCTCGCGCTGTTGATGCTGCTGTTCCTCAGCCTGACCGCCTGCCTGATCCCGCGCATCAAGGCGTGGATCCGCCTGGTCCGTCACAGCCGGCCTCCGTTGATCCGCAGCGTCGGGGCACACGATCTCGTCGAACGGCTCGAGACCGACCGCAGCCAGGAGGAGGTCTCCACGGCGGCGGCTGCCCTGCTCGATGATCGTGGCTGGCGGGTCCGCTCCCACGACGGTGACGCGGCAACGTCCTCAGGCGAGGTGGCCACCCCGCCGTCGCAGGTCGCGGCGGAGAAGGGCCTGTGGTCGCGTGAGGGCGGGAGCCTGCTGTTCCACCTCAGCTTCTACGTGCTGCTCGCCGCCATCGTGTTCGGTCAGCTGACCACCTTCGAGGGGCAGGTCGGTATCGTCGAAGGTGACCGTGGGTTCACCGACACCGAGGTGGCCTACTGGAACTACCAGCCGGGCCGGTGGTTCGGTCCAGAGCAGCACACCGGCTGGCAGATGCAGCTCGACGCCTTCGAGGTGGAGTGGGTGCGTGACCCCTCGGCGCCCGGCGCGGGGCAGCCGACGACCTTCCGATCCAACGTGACGATCACCGACAGCGCAGGGGAGGTCGACCAGGCCGTGATCGAGGGCAACGCGCCCTACACGGTCGACGGGTTCAAGATCCACCAGCTCGACTGGGGCTACGCGCCGCGCGTGGTGATCGAGGTCGATGGCGAGGTCGTCCACGACGACTTCCTCACCACGATCGCGCTGGATGCTGCCGGCTTCCGGGGCGCCGCGAAGGCGCCCGCGGCCGATCCGGATGTCGGCCTCGATCTGTTCCTGTACCCGTACGCGCCGGCCGGCGACCCCGGTGACCCGCCGACCCTGACGGGGGCGCCCTGGGACGACGACCCCGTGCTCATCGTCAGCCAGTACCGCGGGGATCTGCAGCTCGGCAGGACCCAGCAGAGCGTGGTCGAGCTCGACACCAGCGCCCTCGAGCTGGAGGGCGGCATGTTCCTCCGGCTGGGCGAGACCTCACAGCTCGGCGAGGTGACGATCAGCTTCCCGGAGCTGCGGCGATGGGTCGGCTTCCAGGTCAGCTCACGGCCGGGGATCCCGTGGCTGCTCCTCGGCTCGGCACTGCTGGTCGCCGGCCTGTTCCCCGCGCTGTACGCCTACCGGCGACGTCTGTGGGTCGTGACGAGCACGTCGCCTGATGGGACGCGTACCTTGGTGCGTGTGTCCGGGCGCGCGTTCCAGCGCCCGGAGCGCTTCGAGGAGGAGCACAGCCGTATCGTCGCAGCGTTGGTGCGCGCGACCGGCGCCACGCCACCGTCCGCGATGGCGCCGCCGCCAGCGCCGGATCCGGACGACGACACACCCGAGTCACCGGAGGGAGACGGGCCACCCGATGAGCCGTCGCGTGACCGCGACGAGGTGCCCGGCTCGCCCTCCCCGAGTCCAGCTTCGGAGGTACTGCCCCGATGACGCCAGACCAGCTCGCCGACCTCTCCCGGGTGCTGTACTCCCCGGTGACCCTGTCGCTCTACCTCTCCGCGGCCTTCGTCTACCTCTACGCGCTGACCACCACGGTGGGGCGGCGCGACGAGCGTCACCGGGGGCTGATCGCGCGACGCATCGGTGCGGTGCTCACCTTCGCGGGGATCGGCACGCACGTGGTGCACGAGGTCACCCGGGGGCTGGCGCAGTCGCGACTGCCCCTCGGCAACATGTTCGAGGTGAACTCGTTGATGGCGCTCGTCGGCGTCGTCGTGGGCTTCACCTACCTGACGTTCATCCGCAAGCGGCCCGAACTGAACGGGTTCGTGCTGCTCGGCGGCGCGCTGGTCCTGGCGTCCGCCCTGCTGATGTACGCCGAGCCCGGTCCGCTGATGCCGATCCTCGACACGTGGTGGCGCTACTTCCACGTCTCCCTGCTGATCGGCGCCATGGGGATCTTCGCCGCGGGGTTCGTGTTCAACGGGCTCTACCTGCTCCGTGACACCGGCGAGCGATCGCTGCCGAGCGACGGTGCACCCGGGCTGGGTGGGGCTGGGCCATCGACCGGGGGCGGTGGGGCTGGGCCATCGGCCGGGGGCGGTGGGGCTGGGCCATCGATCAGGCGCGGGGGGTCGGCGCCATCGGCCAGCGGAGCGGGTGGGGTGCCCGCCGCCGACCTGGGGTCCGGTGGAGGGGTCGGTGACGGGGTCGGTGCGTACGAGCCGGAGCGTTCGGCGGTGTCGGACCGGACCACCGACACACTCGACCCCGTCGACGACGATGCTCGTGAGCACGATGCGGCCTACCGCGCGACGCTGCGGGCAGGGGTCTCACCGCTGCGGCTGGGGATCGGCACCTTCCTCGTGACCAGCCTCGTGTCCTGGGTGTTCATCTACAGCGCGGAGAGCGTCGGCGCCGGCGTCGGCCGGTTCCTGATGATCAACCTCGTGATGGTCGCGGCAGCGCTGCTCGCACGGTGGTTCGTGCCGTTCCTGCCGTCGACCGCGACCCTCGACGGGCTCGCGCACCGCACGATCGCCTTCGGGTTCCTGATGTGGACCGTCGGGACGATCGCCGGAGCGATGTGGGCAGAGCAGAGTTGGGGCCGGTTCTGGGGGTGGGACCCGAAGGAGACCGGTGCCTTCCTGACGTGGGTCGCCTACGCGGCGTACCTGCACGCGCGCGCCACGAGCGGCATGAAGGGCCGCAAGGCGGCCTGGATCGGTGTCGGGGCGTTCGTCGTGCTGATGGCGACCTACCTGATCGCCAACTACGTGATCGTCGGGCTCCACTCCTACGCAGGCCTCTGACCCGTCCGTCCTCTGACCCGTCCGTTGGCCTCTGATCCGTCTCCGGGCCACAGGGGCAGCACAACGCGGGCGCCGAGCCACGGACCGGCTCGGCTCCGAACCACCCGTTGAAGGTCGAAGTGACCTCGAAGGTCGCTGCCCGTCACGATCACGACCAGCCTGCCGGCAGGACACATCCGATCCCGAGACCCGCTACCCCGAGACCCGCTACCCCGAGACCCGCTGGGGGGTGTCCCATCAGGCCCGACGACCCCCGCTTCCACGAA
>CAYVJT010000078.1:2707-6053 GCA_964451855.1 uncultured Actinomycetota bacterium | reverse complement strand
CCCGAGACCCGCTGGGGGGTGTCCCATCAGGCCCGACGACCCCCGCTTCCACGAACTGACCGGGGCGTACGCCCTGAACGCGCTCTCGGACGAGGAGCGCCTCGCCTTCGAACGTCACCTGGACGTCTGCGACGCATGCTCGGACGAGACCGCCGAGCTGCTGGCCACCAGCGCGGGACTCGGCGCGATGCTCAACGAGCCGCCGACGGACCGGCTGCGGGAGCGCGTGCTCGCCGAGATCGAGCACACCCCGCAGGACGCGCCGGTCCCCGACGCCTCCAACGACGCCCACTCCGACGTTGGCGACGGCGGACGCCCGCGGTCCGTCCCGGCCTGGGTCGCCTGGGTCGGAGCAGCCGCGGCGGGGATCGCCGCGATCGCCGTGGTCGTGCTCGGTGCCGAGCTCGCGGAGACCAACCAGCGTCTGGAGGAGACCGCCGCCATCCAGGCGCAGATGGAGGCGCTGCTGGCCGCTCCCGACGCCCGGACGGTGGTGGTCTCCGAAGCCGATGAGGGCGATGTCCGGCTGGTCATCTCGGCCGACCGCGGGCAGGCGATGCTCATCGCGTCCGACATGGAGCCCGCCCCTCACGAGCACAGCTACGAGGCGTGGGCCTTCCACGACGGCGTGGCCGTCGCGGCGGGGGTGTTCGACGCCGACGCGCAGGGTCGGGTGGCCACGCTGCTCGAGGGCGACTTCGCCACCGCGGAGGCGCTCGGGGTCACGATCGAACCTGCCGGCGGTTCGCCCGAGCCGACGACCGAACCGGTCATGGTGGTGCCGCTGACCGGTTGATCACCGGTCCGTCGACACCTCGGTGGCCAGGCGTCGGAGGCCATCGGCCGTCGGCTTGCCGAGCCCGTCCCGCGGCAACGACGAGGTGACGACCAGCTGCCTCGGCGCGTAGCTCGACGGCAGTCGCTCCGCGACGTGGGCGCGCAGCTCCTCCAGGGTCGGTGGCGACGTGGGGTCGCTCGGGACGGCGACGGCGACGATCCGCTGGCCCCACTCGGGGTCCGGGACCCCGACGACCGCGACCTCGTCGACCGAAGGGTGCTCCTGCAGGACCGTGGTCACCGCCTGCACGGGGACGTTCTCCCCTCCCGAGATGGCCACGTCGTCGTGACGGCCGAGCACGACCAGCCGCCCGTCGCGGAACTCGCCCAGATCGCCCGTCGTGAACCAGCCGTCGGCCACCTCCTCGGTCCCGGCATCGAGGTGGCCGGCATCGAGGGAGCCGGGATCGAGGGAGCCGGGATCGAGGTAGCCGGAGAACAGCACGGGACCGCGGATCCGGATCCGGCCGTCGTGGCGCAGTGCTACCTCGACGTCATCCAGGGGGAGCCCGTCGTAGACGCAGCCACCGCACGTCTCCGTCATGCCGTAGGACGTGACGATCGTCGCGCCGGCGGCCCGGGCCCGATCGAGCAGCCCGGTGTCGAGGTGAGCCCCGCCGACCAGGATCGTGCGCCACCGCCGGAGCGCGTCGGCGTCGAGGTCCCCACGCTCGTGGAGGTCGACGAGCCGACGCAGCTGGGTCGGGACGAGGGAGATGTGCTCGGCCGGCGCGGCAGCGAGCTGCAGCGGGTCGCCGGGATCGGGGACGACGTGGGCCTCGGTCCCGCAGGCCCAGGCGCGCAGGACGACCTGCACGCCCGCGACGTGGTGGAGCGGGAGGGCGAGGGCGAACCGCTCCCCGGGGCGGGCACCCAGCCGCCGGACGCTCGCGGTCGTCGCGGCGTCGATCGCGCGGTGCGAGAGCAGGACCCCCTTCGCCTCCCCCGTCGAGCCGGAGGTGGTCACCACGAGCGCCGTGTCCTCGGGGACGGGGCGCGGCGAGTCGAGGGGTGTGCGTTCGTGCTCGGTCCCGCCGGGGGTGATCGCCACCAGTTCGTGGGGCCGGCAGCGGTCGAGCAGGTCGCGGATCCGCTGCTCGGGCGCGTCCATCGGGAGGGGCGCGGCGGCGTCACCCGCCTCCCACACCGCCCGGAGTTCGGCCGGGAGCCGATCCGGCGGCAGGCGCAGCGCGATCAGGCGACCGGACACGCGCCACCTCCGTTCGGGGACCGCCACCTTCGGGGACCGCCACCTCGGGGTGCGGGGTGGCTGCGAGGTAGCGTAGGGCCGTCCCGCAACCGCTCCATCGCCCAGCGCTGCCGCAGCGCTGCCCGTCGTCGGAGGTCGCTCCCGTGGTCTCGGAACTGTTCGATCCGGCCCGCTGGCGTGAGGTCGAGGGGTTCGCCGACCTCGTGGACCTCACCTACCACCGGGCCGTGGACCCGGAGACCGGCGAGGACCTGGCCACCGTCCGGGTGGCGTTCGACCGTCCGGAGATCCGCAACGCCTTCCGGCCGCACACCGTCGACGAGCTGTACCGGGCACTGGACCACGCACGGATGACGTCCTCGGTCGGCTGCGTGCTGCTGACCGGCAACGGGCCGTCTCCCAAGGACGGTGGGTGGGCCTTCTGCTCCGGCGGGGATCAGCGCATCCGAGGCAAGGACGGCTACCGCTACACCGACGACGTCGCATCGGAGACCGCCGACACGATCGACCCGGCCAGATCCGGACGCCTGCACATCCTCGAGGTGCAGCGGCTGATCCGGTTCATGCCCAAGGTCGTGGTCTGCGTGGTGCCCGGCTGGGCGGCCGGTGGCGGCCACTCGCTGCACGTCGTCTGCGACCTGACGCTGGCGAGCCGCGAGCACGCGAGGTTCAAGCAGACCGACCTCGACGTCGCCTCCTTCGACGGGGGGTTCGGGTCGGCCTACCTCGCCAAGCAGGTCGGGCAGAAGTTCGCCCGGGAGATCTTCTTCCTCGGCGACGAGTACTCGGCCGAGGACGGTCACCGCATGGGCACGGTCAACGCCACGGTGCCCCATGCCGAGCTGGAGTCGGTGGCCCTGGACTGGGCCGCGCGGATCACCGCCAAGTCCCCGACCGCGATGCGGATGCTGAAGTTCGCGATGAACGCCACCGACGACGGCCTGGTCGGCCAGCAGGTCTTCGCCGGCGAGGCGACGCGCCTGGCGTACATGACCGACGAGGCGCAGGAGGGCCGCGACGCCTTCCTGCAGAAGCGCGACCCCGACTGGTCCGCCTTCCCGTACCACTTCTGAGCGATGACCGCCCGATGATCCGCGCCCAGCGTCCCGGCAGCCGACCCACCGGGCTGCGGCGGCATCGTCCGGCGACGGCGACGGTGGCGATGGCGACGGTGGCGACGACGCCGGCGGCGAGTTGCCGGGTGCGGTTACGACGACCATCCGTCGGGAACGCACCCATCCCGGGGGCGGGCGCGGCGGCGGTGAGGTGTCGGGTGCGGTTGCGACGACCATCCGTCGG
>CAYVJT010000078.1:0-2607 GCA_964451855.1 uncultured Actinomycetota bacterium | reverse complement strand
CATCCGTCGGAAACGCACCCATCACCGGGGCGGGCACGCGACGTTGGCCGGGCACGCGACGGGGAGGTCGTCGGTGAACCGCTACGTCGAGGCAGCACGCCCCCGGACGCTGCCCGCAGCCGTCACCCCGGTCGTCGTCGGGACGGCGGCGGCGATGCGCCCCGTGGCGGAGCTGTCGTGGCTGCGTGCCGCGCTGGCCCTGGTCGTCGCCCTCGCCCTGCAGGTCGCGGTCAACTACGCCAACGACCTCTCCGACGGGGTCCGTGGCGTCGACACCGCCGAACGCGCAGGCCCGCGCCGCGCCGTAGCGAGCGGGCTGATCACGCCGTCGGCGATGAAGGTCGCCACCGCCGCGGCGCTCGCGGTCGCGGGAGCCGCCGGCCTGGCGCTGGCGTGGCTGGTGGGTTGGGAGTTGCTGCTCGTCGGTGCCCTGGCGATCCTGGCCGCCCTCGGTTACTCGGGCGGCGCGAAGCCCTACGCCTCCCTCGGGCTCGGCGAGGTCATGGTGTTCGTGTTCTTCGGGGTCGTCGCCACGGCTGGCTCCGCCTACGTGCAGGACGGCGTGTTGACCACCGTCGCACTGCTGGCGTCGCTGCCGGTCGGGTTCCTCGCGGTGGCGCTGCTGGTGGTCAACAACCTGCGGGACATCCCCACCGACGAGGTGGCCGGCAAGCGGACGTTGGCCGTGCGGCTGGGGGAGTTGACCACCCGCCGGCTGTACCAGGCGCTGGTCGCCGCGGCGTTCCTCGGTGTGGTCGTCGTGGCCGCCGTCGTCGAGGGCTGGTGGCCCCTGCTCGGCCTGCTGCCGGCGCCACTGGCCGTCGCGCCCCTGCGGACCGCTGGCACCGCCCAGCTCGGTCGCGAGCTGGTCCCCGTCCTGGAGGCCACCGGCAGGGTGCAGTTGCTCCTCGGGCTGACCTTCGCGGCGGGCCTGCTCATCACCCCGCTCGTCGGCGAGGGCGGCGTGCTCCTGGGCGCTGCGGCGTCGACGGGAGGCTGAAGGATGACCGACGTCGCCGCCGGGATCAGCGAACTGCGGGTCTACCGCCTGCCGATGCGGGTGCGCTTCCGTGGGCAGGACGAGCGCACCGGCATGCTGCTGCGGGGCCCCGCCGGCTGGGGCGAGTTCTCGCCCTTCCCGGAGTACGGGCCCGTCTACGCGTCGAGGTGGCTCGCTGCCGCCCGCGAGGCCGCCACCCAGCCCTTCCCGTCCGCCGTCCGAACCGAGGTGGAGGTCAACACCACCGTGCCCGCGGTCGATCCCCAGCGGGCACACGAGCTGGCCGCCTCCTCCGGCTGCACGACCGCCAAGGTCAAGGTCGCCGAGACCGGCCAGGACCTGATCGCCGACGTCGAACGGGTCGCCGCGGTCCGTGACGCCCTCGGTCCCGGTGGCCGCATCCGCGTCGACGCCAACGGGGCCTGGGACGTCGAGTCGGCGGTGCTGGCCATCGCCCGTCTCGACCGCGCCGCCGGCGGGCTCGAGTACGTCGAGCAGCCCTGCCGGACCCTCGACGAGCTGCGCGAGGTGCGCCATCGCGTCGAGGTGGCGATCGCCGCCGACGAGTCGATCCGGACCGCCGAGGACCCCCTGCGTGCCGCGCACACCGACGCCGTCGACGTGTTGGTGCTCAAGGTCCAGCCGCTCGGCGGCGTGCGGCCGGCCCTGGAGATCGCCGACGCGGCCGGGCTGCCGGTGGTGGTCTCCTCGGCGTTGGAGAGCTCGGTGGGGCTCGCTGCCGGCGTCGCCTTCGCCGCGGCGCTGCCCGACCTGCCCTACGCCTGCGGGTTGGGGACCGCGAGCCTGTTCGGCGGGGACGTCACCGACGAACCCCTGCTACCTCGTGGCGGTGTGCTGCCGGTCCGCAGGGTCGCGCCCGACGCGGCATCGCTGGACCAGTTCGCGGCCGGTCCCGACGAGGCCGGCGCGTGGCTGGAACGGCTCCGCGCCGCCGCAGCCGTGCTGGAGCAGGGCCACCCGCCCGACCCTGACCGCTCCGGTCCCGGCCCCTCGGCGCCGGAGCGGTAGGGTTCGCGTGATGCGCGCCGAGAACCCGTCCCACGCCCTCGCGCTGGTCGTCACCGACGAGCTGGCCCGCTGCGGCGTCACCGATGCGGTCCTCGCTCCGGGCTCGCGTTCCGCGGCCCTGGCGATGGCGCTGCACGACGATCCGCGCATCCGCCTCCACGTCGAGGTGGACGAGCGCTCCGCAGGCTTCCTCGCGATCGGCCTGGCACGGGTGAGTGGCCGGCCCGCGCCCGTGCTCGTCACCTCCGGCACGGCCGTCGCCAACCTCCATCCGGCGGTGGTCGAGGCCGATACCGGTTGCGTCCCGTTGCTGCTGCTCACCGCCGACCGCCCGCCCGAGATGCGCCACACCGGCGCCAACCAGGCCATCGACCAGGTCGGGATCTTCGGGCGAGCGACGAGGTGGTCCGTGGACCTCGCCGCCCCCGAGGATCGGCCGGACAGCGTCGCGCTGTGGCGCTCCACGGTGTGCCGCGCCGTCGCTGCGGCGACGGGGACGGCCGAGGCGCCCGGGGCTGGGGCCCTGCCCGGCGACATGACGGCTCCGTGGGCCGCCGACACGGCCGGCGGTGGCCCAG
>CAYVJT010000077.1:6135-15921 GCA_964451855.1 uncultured Actinomycetota bacterium | reverse complement strand
TCCGGCTGCCCGCACCGGGTGCTCCCATGAGGTTCGGGCACTTCGTGCGGCCAGCCACACCGGCGAGAGCCGCCGGGTGCGATCCGATGTCCGGTGTCCGTGCTCGGCCCCGTGTTGGCGATCGTCGAGCCGGCCAGGGTCGCGACACGAAGCTTCCGGCTGAGCCGAGGAGCACCGTCGGCGCGGCCTGGGCGCCACTGGGCGGCAACACCCGCGTCGACGTCACACACACCTCCCAGCGCGCACCCCAGAGCCCCGGTAGACGGCCCAGCGGTCGATCTGCCGGGGTTCTGCCGATCCTGACGACGTGGATCGTGGGTTTGCGGCCGGGGGCGGCAACCGGGCCCGCCGGGTGTCCCGTCGGCTCTGGCGATCTCGCCGCGCACGCCTGCGCTGCGGCGATTGCCCGCACGGACATCCGCGGACGGTCGGCGTGCATGACGGACACGCGCCATGAGGCGGTGTGGAGATGGGCCACCGTGGCCTGGGAGTGCCCGCACGAGATGCTCGAGGGGCTTCAGCCGGCCGGTAGGAGGCGGAAGCAACACGGAGCCTCGCGGTTCAGGTGTCGGGCTCTGCGTTCTGAAGGCTGGCTGGGACGTCGCGGTGAGCGTGGAGGACGCGCAAGACGTCGAGGTGGTCCGTCTGCTCGAGGTAGAACATGAGGTAGGGGAACCGTTGAACCGGTTGTGTCCGCAGTCCCGGCCAGTCGAGCTCGACGGCGTAGCGGGGGGACCCGATCCCGGGCTGCCGGGCGATGAGTGCGAAGGCCTCTTCGACCGCGTCGATGAACCGACGTGCGGTGGCGGCGTCGGTCTGTGCTGCGTAGTGAGCCGCGGCGTCGCGCAGATCCTGGGTGGCGAGCCTGCGAGGGACGACCTCGTACCGCTTCACCCACCGGTCGCCGCGTCCACCCCGTCGCGTAGGGCATCGAAGTAGCGGTGGTCGGCTACCGGCCCTTGTTCGGAGGCAGCGCCGGCGAGCAGGAGGTCACGCAGGTGCTGGCGGTCCTGGTCGCGTCGGATCAGATCGCGGATGTACTCGCTTGTCGTGCTGTAGCGACGCTGGGCGATCTGGTCCTCGACGAATGCGCGAAGCGACTCTGGAAGCGAGATGTTCATGGTCGGCATGTCGGCAGTCTACGATGGTTTGGCAATCCTTGGCAAAGGCGGAGTGGGATGGTCCCGCGACGGGGATCTCGGCCTTCCGCTTCGAGCCGCTCTCGAAGGTCAGCGTGACACGTTCACCAGGTCGAAGGGCGCCTCCGATCTGCCCTCCTGAGATCGCGGACCCAGGTCATGCCCAAACGTGCCCACCGTGGACACCCTCAGCGACGCTCGATGCGCTCAGTTCGCCGGTCTTCGCTCAGTTGCAGTAAGTACTTGCGACTACGGAGCAGGGGGCCGGGGGTGTTCGAGTCCCTCCCGGCGCGCAAGACGAATCCGGCCTCCTAGACCCATCTGAGAGGCCGGATTCTACATTCCTTGGGGTTCACGTCTGGAGGGTTGTGCACAGGGTCGGCGTGACAGATCATGACAGACGGTCGGCGATCCACGAGTGTGGAGATCGGCCCGTAGACGAGGTGGACGATGGGTGTCGATCACCTTCCTTCCGGCAGCTGCCGGGCTCGGCTGATGGTTGACGGACAGACCTACACGGCGACGTTTGCGACGGAGGCGGAGGCCTGCGAGTGGGTGGTCGTTACCCGTGGCCGGGTAGTCGGAGCGCGGGTAGCACGGACGCTCACCTTGGAGGAGTATGCGCACCGGTGGCCCGGCGAGTTCATAGACACGGCTCACAGCGTCACCTCGGAGCCGATTGATATATACTCCGTATGGGTAAGTGGATATAAAGTGGTGGAGGCGACGATGACCAAGAGGCTGATCGACATCGATGATGACACTTTGGCGCAGGCCACCGACATCCTCGGTGCTGTCACCATGAAGGACACGGTCAACCGTGCGCTGCTCGAGGTCGTGCTGCTGGCTGAGCGTCGTTCCCACGCGGACCGTCTCGCGAGCATGGACGGCCTCGACCTCGACGACGAGCAGATCATGGCCGGCGCGTGGCGCTGAGTCCTGCCTATCTGGCGGACAAGAGCGCGCTGGCTCGCATGCGTAACGCCGCTGTTCGTGCTCGCCTTGAACCGTTGCTGGTCGACGGTCTGGTGGCCACCTGCGGGATCATCGATCTCGAGATCGGGTTCTCGGCCCAGACCGCTGCGGTCCATCGCGACATCCGCCGCGAGCGGCAGGCGCTGCCTCGCGCGAGGATCGATGATGACGTTCTGGACCGAGCCTTCGAGGTGCAGGGTCTGTTGGCCGATCGTGGCCAGCACCGGTTGCCGATCCCGGATCTGGTCATCGCCGCCGCTGCCGAGGCGGCAGGTCTGACCGTGCTGCACTACGACGCTGACTTCGAACGCATCGCCGAGGTCACCGGTCAGGCCCACGACTGGGCCGTCCCACGAGGTACGGCGTAGCCGGCCCGATACCGGACCTGTCCCGACCTGTCATCACACCGTCCTTCCCGCACTGCTAGTCCGGGTCGTCCGGAGCGCCTCCATCGAGGAGGGAGAGCCTGATGGGCGTGGCCGTTCCCTTCGGGCAGCTGCCGCGTGCGGTTGATGGTCGACCGGGAGGCGCGAGACGGTCTGTCGCGTCTGCAGGTCAGACGTAGCCGTGGAGGAGAACGTCGAGCACCTCGTCGAGGCGCTCCGGCTGGTCGGCTGTGTCCATCACCAGGCGCGACAGCAGGACGACCGAGAGGAAGGATCGGGCGAGCGCTTCGGCATGGCCGGGTCCCAGCTTCGCGGGGTCGAGGGTGCGACGCAGGTGGTCGGCGATAGCGCGGACGCCGTCGCTGACGAACCGGTGGAACAGTTCCCTGGTCGCGGGGTCCTCGGCGTGGAGCATGATCCGTAGGACCTCGCCGCGCTCGGCGATGGTCTGGTCGATCGCCGAGGCGAGGGCGCGGAGCCCGGCCCGGGCGTCGTCGGGGTGGCAGGCGAGGATCTCGTCGAGGTTGGCGTGGGGACTGCGCTCCGCGATGAGCTGTTCGAGGAGCGCTTCCTTGGTGGGGAAGTGGTAGAAGACCGCGCCGTTCGAGGTGCCGGCATGCTCAGCGATCTCACGGGTGGTCGTTGCCGCGAAGCCGTGGGTCGCGAACAACTCCTCAGCCGCATCGAGCAGCCGTTCCCGCCCCGTGCCGCGTCGGTGTTCGCGCGGGGAACCAGGGGCGTCATCGCCCAGGCTGGTGGTCGTCACGGGTGGAGCCTGTCGTCCGTCCGGATCGGGTAGAGCGTAGGAGTACGGGGCGGTGCGATGGTGCCAGCTCGCATACTGACTGAGCGCTCAGTATAGTATCCCGTCACCGCTTGCGACCTCGACCGCACCCCTGGAGCTCCCGTGAACCGGCTACTGACCCTGCTGGCACGCCCATCGACCCGCCGTCCCGGGCTCACGCTGTTGCTCCTCGCCATGGCGACGGTCGGGTTCGGAGTGGCGGCGACGAACCTGGTCATGGAGACCGACATGGCGTCCTTCGGGGACGAGGACTCCGAGGTCGTCCAGGGGTTGGAGCGGGTCCGCGACGAGTTCGATCGGGATGCTGCCGCGATCCAGGTCACGGTCGATGCAGGTCCCGACGGTGACGTCCTCACGCCTGACGGCCTGGCGGCCCTGGTCGTCGTCGAGGAGGCGCTGCTTGGAGAACTCGATGAGCAGGTGCGCACGGATCCGCAGGGGCGACCTCGCTTGCACACACCCAGCACGCCGCTCCTCGAGGTCTTGGGGGCCCAGGGATTGGACGAGACCGATGCCGGTGGCCGGCAGATCGGCGCAGCAGCCGGGGTCGTGCTGTCCGAACAGCCACGGCTCGCGGGACTGCTGAGCGCGGATCTGGACGCGGAGAAGGGCCAGGCTCGGGCAGCGACGGTGCTCGTCGAGCTGGATCCTGACCTGACCACCGAACAACGGCTCGATGCCCTGGACCGGGTACGTGTTGAACTGGGGATCGACGACGGCCAGCTGCGTGGCGAGGTCGGCGGCCTGCTGGTGACCGTGAACAGCCCGGAGGGCACCAACGACGCGCTCGAGGCCGAGACCCGAGCCGAAGCACCGCTACTACTGTTGCTCGCACTGGTGGCGGTGGTGGCGGTCCTGGGTGTACTGCTCCGGTCCGCGTTCGATGTCCTGGTCGGGATGCTGGCGCTTGCCGCAACCCTGGTCTGGACCTTCGGCACCATCGCGATCCTCGGACCCGAAGTGCTGGATCTGCTCGGACCACTGAGCCAGATCGGGGTGGTCGTGCCGGTCCTGGTCATCGGTCTTGGCATCGACTACGCGGTCCACCTCACGAGCCGCTACCACGAGCAGCGGGCGACAGGACAGCTTCCTGGCCCCGCTGCGGCTACCGCGATGGGCACCGTTGGTACGGCTCTGGTGCTCGCCACGGTCGCCACCGCGGCCGGGTTCGGCATGACCGGGTTCGCCCCGCTGTCGGTCATCGCGGACTTCGGCGTCTTCACAGCGATCGGCGTCGTCTCGGCGCTGGTGGTGATGGGGGGCGCCGTCCCCGCTGCCCGGGTGCTGCGCGACCGGCGACGTGCCGCCCAGATGCCCGCCCCGGCCGCGAAGGCGGGCATCGGGCGACTCCTCGCTTCTCCGACCCACCTGGCCGCCACCCATCCGGTGCCGCTCGTCCTCGTCGGGCTCGCGATCCTGGTGGCCGGCGCGGTGGCGGCGGACGGGTTGGAGACGCGATTCGACCGTGACGACTTCGTCCCGGAGGACTCCGAGATCGGTGCGGTGGTCGCGGACCAGGACGTGCTCTTCGCTGGTGCGCTGACCGAGACGACCTACGTGCTCGTGGATGGGGACCTCACCGACCCGGACATGCTCGCCGCGTTGCGGGAGGCCCACGAACGGCTGGGAGACGTCGACCTGGTGCGGTCGGATCCCGACGGCACTCCCCAGGCCACCTCCGTCGTGACCTTGCTCGCTCAGCTGCCAGGTGACCCCGCCGGTGTCGACGACCTCGACGACCGCTACCAACGCCTCGAGGACGCGGCCGGCCACGAGCTCGCCCGCCTCGTACGCCCTGATCGTCAGGCCGCCGTGGTTGAGCTGCGGACCAACGCGGGGGACGGCGAGGCCCCGGTGCTCGCCGACGACCTCGAGACGGCGTTCACCCCTGTCCGTGATCTGGGAGCCCAGGTGCTCGTGACCAGCGAGGAGCAGGTCATCGCGGAGATGGCCGACGACCTGCGCGACTTCCAGGTCCGCTCCATCGCGTGGACGCTGGCGATCGTGCTGCTGCTCCTCGTCGGCTACTACGGCATCGGCCACCGCCGTCCACTCCTCGGCGTGATCGCGATGGTTCCATCGGTGATCGGCACAGCGCTGCTGCTTGGAACCATGGCGCTACTCGATGTGTCCTTCGATGCCCTCACCGCGACCCTCACCGCCATCGCGGTCGGCATCGGCGTCCCCTACGGCGTGCACGTCACGAACCGCTTCGAGGAGGACCTCGGCGACGGCACGGACGTCGAGGCGGCGATCCATCGCACGCTGGCGACCACCGGAGGTGCGCTGCTCGGCTCCGCACTGACGACCTTCGCTGCCTTCGTCGTGCTGTCCTTCTCCGGCCTCGCGTTGATCGGTCGCATGGGAGCCCTCGGTGCGGCCGGGATCTCCTACGCATTGCTGGCCGCCCTGGTCATCCAGCCAGCCGCCCTGGTGCTGTGGGCCCGAGGCCGCCGACATCATCGACGTTCCACGCCGGCACGCACTGGCGCGGCGTCGGTGTCTTGGTGGCCGACCCCGAGCGGAGGGGCGCGACCGCCCGGCTCCCCGTCACCGGTCGTTGCACCCGCGCAGGATCCGGAGCCGGCGGGCACAGACACCGTCGAGGCCGGTACCTGGGAGCTCTCGATCGATGACTCCCGGTCGGTGCGCTACCGGGTCGTCCTAGCGAGCAGGAACGGGAGCACCGCGATCCGCTCGATCTCCATCGACAGCCGGCCTGGTCGCCCGCTCGAGCCACAGCACCTCGACGAGAGATCGCTCCATACCGTCATGGGCCTGACCCTGTCCTACGCATCCAGATCCACCACTGCCCACGACCGGGCTGACAACACTGGACCACACGACCGCGGTCCAGCTTGACGTTGAGAGGTTGCTCGTCGCAGCGTGGTAGTCCGTCTGCTCGCACACGGACGAGTCCTCCAACACCGCCGACGGCGCACTGATCGAGCGCGCCGGGCCCACATTCGGCGTGTTGATGCGGACCACCGCCGGATCGTGGAGCGCGCCTGCGGGGCAAACTCCCGAGGAGATGGCGACGATCACGGCACCGCGAAGCCGAGCAGCCCCGGTAGGACGGAGCCGAAGAGGTAGCCGGCGATGCCTGCGAAGGCCGCGAGGCTGAAGACCTCGAGACCCGAGCTGATCCAGGAGCGGCGGGTCCATCGGCTCTTGATGGCACCCAGGCCGAAGAGGGCGGCACCGGTGAGCCCAGCGGACCACAGCAGCGCTGGCAACCCACCGCTGATGAGGAACGGCAGGATCGGTATGAAGCCCCCGGCGGCGAAGACCCCACCCATGATCAACGCTCCACGTAGCGGGCCGCCGTGGGTGTCGAACTGCTCGGCCTGGATCAGCCCCAGCTCCTTGGAGACCATCGTGGACAGCATCGACGTGGGATGCCGAGCCAGGATCGCTGCCACCTGGCCGGCTTCGGCCTCGGGTAGTCCCTCCTCGGCGAACAGGAAGCCGAGTTCGGCCTCAGCTTCGGCAGGCCGGTCGGCGACCTCCTTGCGTTCGTCGGTGATCTCCGCGTCGAAGATCTCAGCCTGGCTCTTGCTACCGAGATACTCCCCGGCCGCCATGGAGAAGATCCCCGCGAGGGCCGAGGCCAGTCCGGCGATCAGTACGGCAAGTCGGTCGTTGGTTGCCGCAGCGACGGCAGCGACCACCGCGAGCGTGGACACGAGCCCGTCCTGGGCGCCGAATACGACCTCGCGGATCTCGCCCAGCAGCGAGACCCGACGACGTTCCTCGGCGATGTGCTCGGCGATGTCAGCCGTCACGTAGTCGCTAGCAACGAGCGGCCGGTCAGGGGTCGCGTCAGCGTCGGGGTCGGGGAGCGGCATGGTCGGTCTCCGGGGGTTGGTGGGGGGCGTGCTCACTGGGCAACGGGTTCGATCGGGTGAACGCGGAAGCGCACGTAGGTGACGACGGTGAGCAGGACCGCTACGACGATGTTGCCGGCGATGCTCTGGACCTCACCTCGGGTCGCGTGCCATACGGCTGCTGACAGCATGACAGCGACGAGGGCTGAGGCGGCAAGGGGTGTCAGCCGGGGTGCGATGCGTGTCGCTGCTGGCAGCACAAGACCAAGCCCGCCGGCGATCTCGGCGAGGCCCGCGAACCAGTGCAGCGGGGTGGACAGGTCGTACATCCACGACATCGGGTCGGGCAAGCCCTCGGGTACCACGAGGTGGAGCACGCCCGTGACGACGAAGTAGATGCTGAGGAGGATCTGCAGGGCCCAGGCGGTGCGATGCATGGTGTCTCCTAGCCGCGCTTCACAGCGTGTTCTGGGTGCTCCGGGACGGCCCCGGAGACGGATCAGCCCGGATGTCTTCGCGGCCATGCTCCAGGTCCTTGACGCCGCCTGACGAAGACGTGCGATCGGGTTCGTTCTCGTCGGTCCGATGGTGCACCAGCGGCTTGCCGGACCCCAGCGATGACTGCGAGCGGCGCACCGACTCCATCCAGGTCATCGGGTCCTCGAGCACGTCCTGCGCTTCCACGGCCCGACCGGTTGCATCGCGGCCCACAGCGTCCAGGTGCACGCGGACCACATGCGCGGCGAACTGGGACGCCTCCCCTCCCTCCATATTCTCGGGGAGCGGGAAGGCGAGCCGTTCACCGGGGAGCAGGACCAGGGAACGACGATGCCGTTCCATCACCGGTCCAGACCGAGGAGCGCGACCCTCGAAGCGGAGTGTGGCCTCCAACTCGAAGACGGGATCACGGCCGGCGTTGACGATGGTCAGGGGCACGGCGAGATCCTTGCCGATGTCCAGGCGAAGCACGACGCTGCTTGTCCGCGACTTGGAGCCTCGGAGCCGGCTGACGACCGATGCGCTGATGAGGACCGCCGCTACGATCAGCGGGCCTAGCCACGGTTCCATGCGTTTCCCTTCACAGGTCGGTCACGGTCTCTCGAGGGTCGCTGGTTCGGGTCGGTCGTCGCAGCCGCGGCGTTGACCGTCTGCATCCTGAGTCCTCTCGATCACGTGCTCCGGTGTTGGAAGTCGTGAAGGAGCCGGAGCGGTGAGGGCGAGTCGCGGGCTCGTGGCCTTGATGCCCATCGCGGACATCCTCCAGGAGCTGTGCGGCGAGCGCTGCCAGGATGAGCACGTCACTGCCCATCCCGACCCACGTGGCCAGCCTGTCACGGGCACGTTCTCCGGCCATACGCCTCACCGGTCACGGCAGCTATATGAGACACTCCGTATCGAAGTGTACTTTGATACAATCTGTTTCGCAACGTGGTCGCGGGGCTGCCTCCCCGGGAGTGGTCATGATCCGCCGCGGTACGGTCCCCCACATGGGCACGCCCGTCGAGGAACAGGATCCCCGGGTCGCGCGGACCCGCCAAGCCGTCCGCGAGGCGGTGCGCTCGCTCGTGCAACGGGCCGGCTTCGAGGCTGTCTCGCACCAGCAGGTCGCCACCGAGGCCGGTGTCGGTCGGGCCACCGTCTACCGCCACTGGCCGAACCGCACGGACCTCCTGTTGGACGCTCTCGCAGGGATCGAGGTCGGGGGGGACTGGCAGCCCAGCGGTGATCTTGGTGCTGACCTCGCAAGTGAGCTGCAACGCCTTCAACGCATCCTCAGTAGTTCGCCGATGGTCCCTGAGCTCGTGGCTCTGATCGGGCGGGCTGAGTGGGATGCCGAGCTGCGGGAGACCAAGGCCGAACTCCTCGCGTCTGGCACCGCAGGACTCCGCCGAGCGTTGGAGGCGGCCGTCGAGCGTCGAGAGCTCGCTGCGGGACTCGATCTCGACATCGCGATCGCCCGCCTTGCTGGTCCCCTCTTCTACCGCCGTGTCCTCGCCCACGCTCCCATCGACGAGGAGTTCGTGACCCAGATCGTCGCCGGTTTCATGCGCGAGGTGTCCGTCCGCGACTGACAGCACCCTGTCCCCGTGACGGAGTCGAACCTCGGGGCAACGTCCCTGGCGCCGAGCGACTACGGATCAGGCGGCCGGGGGTTCGGGTCGCGCCCAGCGCGCAACACGGATCCAGCCTCCTGGATCCCCTAGCGGGCCGGAGCCTGCGTTCCTGGACTCTGGTCAGGAAGGCTGTCCACAGGCTTCGGCGTAACCGATCGTGACGAACCGCGGATCGTCCGAGGCGTCGGATCAGCATCCCGGTCAGTCACAACGAGGCTGGCCACCTGGATCGAGCCGCGCGGTCTGATGCTGAGCGCGTTGATCGGGTGGTAGCCGGCCGGTAGCCGGCACGCAGGGCCCCCTCGGTCGCCCACACGATCGTGTAGCGGCACCCCACTGGCGAGCATGGCCGTCGTCGCATCCATGGCTGCTGACCGATCCGAGCACGAGCCCGGGGCCCACAGACGGAGCGAGCGATCCGTCGACCTCGCCCGGACCGAACCCACCACGTCCTGCGTCCGCGCACGGGCCGAGCGTTCCGGTCGCCCGAGGAGTCCGCCATGACCGACACCCTCCACCTCGTCATCGGGGCGACCGGCG
>CAYVJT010000077.1:0-6035 GCA_964451855.1 uncultured Actinomycetota bacterium | reverse complement strand
CCGGCGTCGCGGACACCCACGGTCGACTCGACGGCGTCGCCAACCTGGTCGGGTCCGTCCTGCTCAAGCCCGCGCACCTGACCACACCCGATGAATGGGAGGAGACGATCGCGGTCAACCTCACCTCTGCGTTCGCGGTGGTGCGGACCGCGGCACCCCTCATGGCCAAGGCAGGCGGTGGCTCGATCGTGCTCGCCGCATCCGCTGCCGCGCAGACCGGCATCGCGAACCACGAGGCCATCGCAGCTGCCAAGGGCGGGGTGATCGGACTCACCCGCTCGGCGGCAGCCACCTACGGCGCCCGCGGACTGCGTGTCAACGCGGTCGCGCCAGGGTTGGTCGACGCCAAGATGACGGCCGGGCTGGTCGGTAACCAAGCCCAAGCCGAAGCCAGCCGTGCCATGCACGTGCTCGGACGGCTGGGCACCGGTGACGACATCGCCGCAGCGGTCACCTGGCTCCTCGATCCCATGACCTCCTGGGTCACCGGACAGATCATCGGGGTCGACGGCGGGCTCGGCCAGGTGCGTACCCGCCCCAGGGGATGACTGGCTCTGCCCAACGATGTCGGTGCGGGCGGTCCGAGGTTGCCCGCGAGCCGGTTCTCCGAGCCGAACGTGACGACCTATGTCGTCGGTCCGGTCGGGGCCACGGGGTCTACTTCCACTCGCTGGACACCGATCGGCTGGCACCGGCGATCGTCGCCCGCATGACCTACCGACTCCCCTACTGCTGTGCCGAGGTGGGCGTGACCCTCAAGGAGCACCAGATCGCTTCCGCGGCGTGGCGTCGATGGCCCGGACCGCGAGGTGCCATCTCGCGGGTCACGCTCGAGGTCGCGGGTGGGTCCCGCCGCCTCGGTCTTGGCCAGGTGTGAAGGTGCCCGTCCGACCCCTCGTCGCCCGACGCGGGGGTCCAGGGCCACGTTGCGGTGCGTTCCGGGTGCCGATCACCGGGGTCTCGAAGGGTCCTGCCGGAGCTCTCAGCTCGGCGGACAGGTCGGGCAGGGACGGGTCGGCGCAGACCGAGGATCGGACACGGTCGAGCGTGCGCTGAGGCTCCAGGCGTCCGGACAGGCTGCCGGTTCCGAACACCGTGAGAACGCGACCGAAGGGTGACTCATGCCGGTGATCGAACCCGACGTGCACGGCAGGCAACGAGAGCGGCGACGGATCGTCGGCAAGCTGTTCTTCCTCATCGCCGGGACAGCGTCGTTCCTCTTGTCCGTCGGTCTGTGGTTCCTCGGTGATGACCGGCAGACGGCGATCTTCGTCGGGCTCTGGGTGCCGTCGCTGTTCTCGCTCGGGGCGCTCGTCGCGGCGCCGGAGCGTGTCCGATGACCGATCTGGCGCTGTTCACCATCGGCACGATCGTGTTCTTCCTCGGAGGCACGGGTCTGGTGCTCTACGGCCTCGACTCGTTCCAGGCGTGGAGTCGCTCCGACACCTCCGACGACGAGGACCGCTACCTCGACGACGAGACGGTCGGTCAAGCGCTCAAGGACCCGACCAGACGACGCCACTGACCTTCTGTGGGCGAAGGCGGTCACGATCAGCACGAGCGTGCTGGCCTCGTGTCCGGCAGCCTCGGGTGACGTGGAACGGGCGGCCTCGGGATCCTCGGACAGGGAGGTGACGGCTGGACGCGCCAGCTCCTCGAAGGTGGCGGCGTCGATGTCGTGGCTGCTGAGTTCGAGGCCGTATCCCCCGGATGCGGTGACGATCGCCGAGCCCCCGTCCGGCTCGAGACCTTCGAGCTCACGACGCAACTGCGAGACGTGGCTGCGCAACGTGGTGGCCGCGGCCGCCGGCGGCCGCGCACCCGACACCGCCGGCGGCGGTCTGGGAGAGCTCGCCCCCACCCCGTAGCTCCACGAGGCGGGCCGGTGCCCACCGGCGACCAGGGCTAGCCTCATCGCATCGCCGTGCACCGATCGTGGCGTCCGACGTGACGTCAGGTCGGTGCGGCTGACACCGGTGATCGATGGTGTTGCACGTAGGTGGAGCCCGCGGATCGGTGTCGATGTCAAGGAGTCACGATGACCACCTCCCATCCGGTCGCTGTCCTCGATGACTACCAACAGGTCGCCGAGGACCTGGTGGACTGGAGCCGCGCTGGCATCGAGGTCACGTCGTTCCCTCACCACCTCAGCGACGAGGACGAGCTCGTAGAGGCGCTAGCCGGGTTCGAGATCGTCGTGGCGATGCGCGAGCGGACGCCGTTCCCGGCAGAGCTGCTCCGCCGGTTGCCCGACCTGCGCCTCCTGGTGACCACCGGGTCGAGCAACGCCGCGATCGATGTCGCTACGGCGGTCCAGGCAGGGATCGTGGTGTGTGGCACCGACTCCCTCGTCTCGCCGACGGTGGAGCTCACCTGGGGGCTCATCATCGCCCTCAACCGGAACATCGTCACGGAGGACGTGGCGATGCGTGACGGGAGATGGCAACACACCCTTGGGGAGGGCCTCGAGGGGCGGACGCTCGGCTTGCTCGGGCTCGGACGGATCGGCACCCGTGTCGCTGCTGTCGGACAAGCCTTCGGTATGGAGACGATCGCGTGGAGCCAGAACCTCACCAAGGAGCGGGCGGCGTCGGTTGGCGTGACGGCTGTCGACAAGCCGTCGCTCTTCGCTGACGCTGACGTCGTCAGCGTGCACCTGCGGTTGAGTGAGCGCAGTCGCGGGCTGGTGGGAGCCGACGAGCTCGCTGGTCTCGGCCCGAAGGGGCTCCTCGTGAACACCTCGCGTGCGGCGATCGTTGATCAGGAGGCGCTCCTCAGAGCGCTGGAGGCCGGGATGCTCGGCGGGGCCGGGCTGGACGTCTACGACCAGGAGCCCTTGCCCGCCGACGACCGGTTGCGCTCGGCGCCGAGGACCGTGCTCACCCCCCATCTCGGGTACGTCACGCGCCAGAACTACGAGGTGTTCTTCCGTGGTGCGCTCGAGGACATCGAGGCGTACCTGGCCGGTGAGCCGATCCGGGTGATCGCTCCGCCAGGACCCGCAGCCTGAGGAAGCGCGAGTCGTCGTCGGGACACGGCGGCTAGTCGGCCACCGGGGGCTTGACGGCCAGGACGGCGCAATCCGCACCCAGGATCACGTCCTGGGAGACGCTGCCGAGGACCAGTTTGCCGACCGGCGAGCGGCGGCGGATACCGATGACGATCAGGTCAGCTCCCAGTTCCCTGGCGAGCCCGAGCAGTGCGCTGCCCGGAGGGCTGGCAGTATCTTCGAGCAGCTGGAAGTGGCAGTCGATCCCCTGTTCACGCAGATCAGCCTCCAGAGCGTCGCCACGCTTCCGCATCTGCTGAAGTCGCTCAGCCCACTGCATCGCTCGCTGCGGGCTCTCGCTCACGGTGTCGGTGACGGTCTGGATGACGTGCAGGGGTGCTCCCCGGAGACGTGCTTCCTCGGTCCCCCGACGCAGGGCGGTCTCGCTCTCGGGGCGGTCGGTGTAGCCAACGACGACGGTCATGGTCTTCCTTCTGAGCCCGGACGTGCAACGGGTGGCGGTGCGATGCTCTTGCGTCTTGGGCCTCCTCCGGACCCTTCCGCGGTCCTCTCGTGGCGTGGGAGGTGATGGTTCGACCCTGTCGAGGTCGCAGGTTGGCCCAGGGCGAAGGCCCAGGTTGGATCTCCTGTGGCTGTGCTGGCCCTGCCGATCTATGCTGCGATGGGTGGGAGACTGAGTCTCGTGGATCCGGACCGGCTGGCACGTCCTCCGACGGTGGCGTTTCGCAACGTGCCGTCAACGCCTGCCGGCCTGCGTACTTCGAGGGTTCCCCGACGCGCACGTGTACGGGGCACGCCGTGTCTGCTCCTCAGTACCGAAGCATCACACACCAAGCACATGGTGCACCGTGCCTAAGTCCTCGTCTTCGAGGACCGAGGGCCCTAGTCGATGCGACGCCTGTGGAGAAGGGTGACGACGCCCCAAGCGGGAGCAGGGTGTGTTGGGAACGGGACGAGCACGATCAAGGATGGATCTCGTCCAACTACCTCGTCCAACTGATGAAAGGGAGAGCCCCATGCGTATCTGGTCACGAAAGTACCTCGGACCGCCCATCCTCCTACTGGCTCTGGGGTTGATCCTCGCAGCCTGCGGTGAGGACGTCGTCGACGACGACGTGCCTGCGGCCGCCGACGATGCCGAGGCGGAGGAAGCGGCGACCCCCGACCGGGTGTCGATGCGCTGGGCGACCTCGGACGTGGGCTCCTACGGCTACTCCGTCGCGAGCTTCATGGTCGACTTCCTGAACCGCGAACTGCCGGAGCAGTACGTGGTCACCGTCCACCCCTACCCGTCGACCACGGCGGCGAAGAAGGCGGCGATGGACGGCGAGGCGGAGATCTCGTACACGGCTGACGTCGGGATGGTCCAGTACTACGAACGGACGGGGCCGTACGAGGACTACGAGCCCGCGGTCGGTGACCTCGTCCACACCTTCTACGCCTACCCGATGGAGACGTTCCTGGTCACGACCGAGGACATGATCGACGACTACTCGAGCTACGCGGACTTCGATGGGGAGCCGGTCTTCTTCACGCCCGCAGGGTTCATGAACTGGCTCAACCTCCACCGCATCTTCGACGCGCTCGGCTACGAGAACAACCACGTCGAGGTGGACTCGGCGACGGTCGCCGATGCCCTCCAGGGCGGCACGATCGTCGGTGCCGGTGCCTACACGACGGCTGGGGCTTCCCTGCCGACCTTCTGGCGCGAGGCGGAGCTGCGGGTCGACCTCCGAGCGATCGAGTTCACCGACGATGAGCTGGCGCTGCTCGACGCGGCCGGGCTGTCGGTCAGCGAGATAGATCCGTCGGTGGCGTTCAGCCAGGACCTCGGGGTCGACACGATCCTCGGCGTCCCGATCCTGTTCGGCTACAACGTCCTCGCGGACACCGACGAGGACTTCGTCTACCAGATGCTGACGATCTTCGAGGACAACATGGAGTCGTTGGTGACCCTGGACGGCGGCTTCGGTCCGCTGGCCGACGACTTCGTCGGCACGCAGGTCGGCGGGATCCGTGCGGCTCCGCACATCCCCGTGCACCCAGGCCTGGCTCGCTTCCTCGAGGAGAACGACGCCTGGGACGACGACTGGACGATCGCCGACTGAGCGTCGCTGTCGCTGAGGTCCGGGGAGGTCCGATGGCCTGCCCGGGCCTCAGCCAATCCCACGCGTGAAGGAGGGCCGCATGCGCTCGATGTTCACCGCCCGCAACCTCTTCTTCGTGCTGGCAACGGCGGTGCTCGTCCACCTCATCTACTACTTCTTCACCGGTGCGGGCGGGGCGGTCTTGCTCGCCACCCGGCTGCTGCCGGCGTCGGTGGCCCTCTGGGTGCTGCGGTCCTACGACGAGGGTGGGCCCTACGAGCGGTTCGGACGGGCGACGAACCGCATCATCGCCGGCGGCTACATCGTGGCGTGCGCGGTCGTCTTCACCTACTTCTCGTTCGAGTTCGAGAACATCTTCATCATGCGGGCCGGGTCGTACAGCACCGCCGACCTGGTCGTCGGTGCGCTGATCTTCGCCATCATCATGGAGATCTCACGCAAGATCCACCCGGTCCTGTTCTACGTGAACCTCGTGCTCATCGCCTACACGCTCTTCGGGCAGTACGTGCCGATCGACTTCTTCTGGCATCCGGGGGCGTCGCTGGAGCGGGTCATCACCTCCTCCACGATGGAACTGGCGACGGGGGTGTACGGCCGCTACACGCAGATGGCGCTGACGCTGATCGCGGCGTTCCTGCTGCTCGCCGCGGTCGCGAAGGGCTTCACGGCGCAAGCGGCGGTGATCCGGACGATCCAGCGCTTCTCGGGTCGGTCACGACGCAGCATCCCGTTCACCGCGGTGCTGTCGTCCCTGTCGATCGGGATGGTCAGCGGGAGTGGTGCAGCCAACACCGCCGTGACCGGCAGCTTCACGATCCCGCTGATGAAGCGCCACGGGATGCCTGGGGTACAGGCAGGTGCCGTCGAGACCGCGGCGTCGATGGGAGGGCTCATCCTCCCGCCGCTGATGGCCGTTG
>CAYVJT010000076.1:10595-16060 GCA_964451855.1 uncultured Actinomycetota bacterium | reverse complement strand
CGAGCACCCACCACTACGACCTCCAGGGTGCCGGCGACCAGGGGATGATGTTCGGGTACGCCACCGACGAGACCCCGACCATGATGCCGCTGCCGATCCACCTCGCCCACCGCATGGCGCAGCGGCTCACCGAGGTGCGCAAGAGCGGCGAGATCCCGTACCTGCGGCCCGACGGCAAGACCCAGGTGACCGTGGCCTACGAGGACGGCCGTCCGGTCCGGGTGTCGACCGTGGTGATCTCGACCCAGCACCGCGCGGAGATCGACCTCGAGACCCTGCTCCGGCCGGACATCGAGGACCACGTCATCCGCCCCCTGCTGCCCGACGACATCGACAGCACGGCGTTGAACCTCTACGTCAACCCGACGGGACGCTTCGAGCTCGGGGGACCGGTCGCCGACGCGGGGTTGACGGGGCGCAAGATCATCGTCGACACCTACGGAGGTATGGCGCGCCACGGCGGTGGTGCGTTCTCCGGCAAGGACCCCTCGAAGGTCGACCGCTCGGCGGCCTACGCGGCGAGGTGGGTGGCCAAGAACATCGTGGCGGCCGGCCTGGCACGCAAGGCCGAGCTGCAGGTCGCCTACGCGATCGGTGTGTCGTCGCCGGTGTCGATCAGCCTCGAGACCTTCGGCACGGAGACCGCCGACCCGGAGCGGATCGAGAAGGCCGTCCGCGAGGTGTTCGACCTGCGTCCCGCCGCCATCGTGGACGCGCTCGACCTGCGCAAGCCCGGGTACCGCGAGACCGCCGCCTACGGCCACTTCGGCCGCGAAGGCGACCGGTTCACCTGGGAGCGGACGGACCGCGCGGAGGAGTTGCGGGACGCCGTCGGGGCCTGACGCGGCCCACGTGAGCCGCATCGCCCGGATCATCGTCGAGGTCGAGCCGCTCCACCTCGACCACCCCTTCGACTACCTCGTGCCCGCAGACGTCGAGGTGGTGCCGGGCCAGCGGGTGCAGGTCGCCTTCAGCGGTCGGTCCGTGCGCGGGCTGGTCGTGGCGACCGCGGACGACAGCGACGTGCCAGAGGAGCGGCTGCGGACGCTGACCCGCGTGCTCGGCGAGCACGTCTGGGTCCGTCCGGAGGAGCTGGGGCTGCTGCGCTGGGCGGCGGAACGCTACGGCGCGCCGCTGGCCGACGTGGTCCGCCACGCGCTCCCCGGCCGCACGGTCGACGTCGAGCGCCGGGCCGCCGACGCCGGCTGGTTCCCGCCCGGACGCGCCCGTCGTCCCGCCTCGGACCCCGCTCCCGACCCGGAGACGGTCCGGGAGCGCTGGGGCGTCTACGGCGAGGAGGGGGCACGGCTCGTCGCGGAGGTCACCGACGGCCACGGGTCCTTCCTGTGGCGGCCCCTGCCCGGTGAGGACGTGGCGGAACGGCTCGCCGAGCTGGCGCAGCTGTGCCTGTCGGCCGACCGTGACGTGCTGGTGATCGTGCCGGATCCGGCGTCGCCGGTCGCGGACGCCGTGGTCCGGGCCGCGGGCGACCTCGCCGTCGATCTGCGTGGCGGCCCGTCCCCGCGCGTGCACTACCGCCGTTGGCTGGAGGCACGGTGCGGGCAGGCGCGGGTCGTCGTTGGCGAGCGCGGTGCCGCCTTCATGCCGCTGGAGCGGCTGGGGCTGGCGGTCGTGCTGGACGAGGCCAGCCCCGCGCTCAAGGAGCGGCGCAGCCCGCGTCACCACGCCCGCGAGGTGGTCCTGGAACGGGCGCGACGTGCGGGAGGGGTGGGCCTGGCGGTGGGCACCGTGCCGTCCGCGATCGCCTGGCGGCTGCTGCGGGAACGTCGGGTCATCCCGGTGCGCCCGTCGCGGGACGCCGAGCGGCGCGCCCGCCCCCGCGTCACGGTCGTGAGCTGGGTCGACCAGCCCCGCACGCGGCTGTCCCGCGAGGCGATCAAAGCCCTGCGGAGGGTGACCGACCAGGGTGCCTACGGGGTCGTGCTGGCCGCCCGGCGAGGGGAGGGGCGCATGCTGGTGTGCCGCGCGTGTGGCACCCGGGCCAGCTGCCCGACCTGCGAGTCCTCCCTGGCCCGTGCCGGGAGCGGGGTGCGCTGTGAAGGGTGCGGGTGGGGGTCGCGGGCGATCCCGCCGTGCCCGGAGTGCCGTGCTCGCGAGGTCGTGCCGCTCGCGGCAGGGGCCACCTGGATCGGTGGCGAGCTCGCCCGGACGGTCGACGCCCCGGTGGCCGTGCTGGAGGGCTACGGCCGGGAGGCACCGCCGCCGCCCGCCGTGCTCGTCATGACCCGCGGGTCCGTGCTCGATACCCCGCCGGGGCGGGTGCGTGCGGTGGTCCTCCCCGACCTCGACGGGTCGCTGCGGCGACCATCGCTCGACGCCGGCGAGGACGCCCTGCGCCTGGCCATGACGGTCGCGGGATGGGTCGTGCACGGACGGCAGGACCCCGCGGACGGCGAGGTGGTGGTCCAGACGACCGAGCCGGACCACCCGGCGATCGCCGCGCTCTCGGCGTGGGATCCTGGCGGCTTCTGGAGGGCCGAGGTGGCGCAACGGGCGGTGTTGCGCTTCCCGCCGGCGGCGCACGCGCTGCGCATCGAGGCCGCGGGCGACGGGCTGACCGTCGCCCAGCAACTGCGCGCCGTCCTGCCGGAGGGCGACGAGCTGCTCGGCCCGTTGCCCGTGGAGGACCGCAACGGGTTCCTGGTCAAGAGCGACGACCGGCAGGCGACGCTCACGGCGCTGCGGCCGTGGCGTGAGGAGGCCGGACAGCACGGCATGGAGGTGCGGGTCGACGTCGACCCCGTCGACGCGCTGTGACCGCCCTGCCATCGCGACGCAATACCCTGGCGCTCAGCCCTTCCCGCACCGTGCCGTGAACGGAGGTCCTGCGTGAGCATCCTCGAGGTCCGCATCTTCGGTGACCCCGTGCTGCGCCAGAAGGCCCACGAGGTCCAGGACTTCGACGGTCGCCTCGCGAAGCTCGCCGACGACATGTTCACCACGATGCGCGAGTTCGAGGGTGTCGGCCTGGCCGCCAACCAGGTCGGCGTGCTGAAGCGCATGTTCACCTGGGAGGTCGAGTTCGAGGGTGAGGACCCGCAGGGCTCGGCGGTGGTCAACCCCGTGCTGCTCGACGCCTCCGAGGAGCTGCAGCAGGGCGACGAGGGCTGCCTGTCCTTCCCGGGGCTGTTCTACCCGCTGGAGCGTCCGTTGCGCATCGAGGTCGAGCACCAGGACCTCCACGGCGACGAGCACACCGTGCAGCTCGAGGGTTTCCTCGCCCGGGTGTGGCTGCACGAGATGGACCACCTCAACGGCATCCTGTTCCTCGACCACCTCGCGGCCCACGACCAGCGGGCCGCGAAGGAGGCGATGCGGGCCTACCGGCTGGAGAAGGGGCTCGACGACCCCGCGCCGGCGCGTCCGGGAGGGCTGCTGCTCGGCAAGGGCCCCAGGTGAGCGTGCGGGTCGGGTTCCTCGGGACGCCCGAGGTGGCCGTTCCGGCGCTGGAGGCGGTGCTGGGCGACCCGGCGATCGACCTCGAGGTGGTCATCACCAACCCGGACCGGCCGAAGGGGCGCAGCCGCACGCCGGTCCCACCGCCGGTGAAGGTGGCGGCCGAGGCAGCCGGGCTGCCCGTCTGGCAGCCACAGAGGCCGGTCGAGGTCATCGACGAGCTGCGGGCCCTGGAGCTCGACGTCTGCGCGGTGGTCGCCTACGGGGCGCTGCTGCCGGCGTCGGTGCTGGAGGTGCCGGCGCACGGGTTCGTCAACCTGCACTTCTCGCTGCTGCCGAGGTGGCGGGGTGCGGCGCCGGTCCAGCACGCGATCCGGGCCGGTGACACCGTGACCGGCGTCACCACGTTCGTCCTGGACGCGGGGCTGGACACCGGCCCCGTCCTGGAGCGGGTCGAGGTACCCATCGATCCCGAGGAGAGCGCCGGCGAGCTGTTGGAGCGCCTCGCCGAGCTGGGCGGTCCGGTGCTGGCCCGTTCGATCACCGCGCTCGTCGGCGGACGGACGCCGGAGCCGCAGCCCGCCGAGGGTGCCACGCTCGCCCCGAAGATCACGCCGGACGACGTGGCGATCGACCTCGACGTCCCGGCGCGGGAGCTCGTGGACCTGGTGCGCAGCGCGGACCCGGCACCCGGGGCCCACACGACCTTCCGCGGCGACCGGCTGAAGGTCTACCGTGCGACCCCGGTCACCGACCCCGAGGTGCCTGGTCGCGGTGCCGTCGAGGCCGACGCCGACGCCGAGGCCGAGGCGGGCGGTGCCGGCGTGAGCGATCCTGCTCCCGGGACGATCGTGCGGGTCGACAAGCGCGGCGTGGTCGTCGCCTGCGCGGATGGGGCGGTGCGCCTCGACCAGGTCCAACCCACGGGCAAGGCGCGCATGGACGGGGCGGCCTTCGTCAACGGCTACCGGCCGGAGGTCGGTGAGCGGCTCGGGGACCGCCCGTAGGCCGGGGGAGGCGCGCTCGCTGGGTGTGCGCGGGGCAGGTCGGAGCCCGGTTCGCCGGTCGCCGGACGGTAAGGTGCGCTCGTGCGTGGTCGTGGGGCCAAGTGGTCGTGGGGCCAAGTGGTCGTGGGGCAGGAGGTCGTCGTCGGAAAGGGGATCGGTGAGCGCTGAGCTACGGATCGCGCCGTCGATCCTGTCGGCCGACTTCGCGCGTCTCGGCGACGAGGTGGCCGAGGTCGCCCCTGCGGTCTCGATGGTGCACGTGGACGTCATGGACGGCCACTACGTCCCGAACATCACCATCGGCCAACCGGTGGTGCGCTCGCTGCGTGCGTCGACGGACCGCTTGCTGGACTGCCACCTGATGATCACCGACCCGCGGACCTACGCGCCGCAGTTCCTCGAGCTGGGGGCGGAGTCGGTGACCTTCCATCCCGAGGTCGAGGACGATCCGCTCGGCCTCGTCCACGAACTGCACGAACGTGGCGGGCTGGTGGGTGTGGCGATCAAGCCGGCGCATCCGCTGGAGATGGTCGAGGAGCTGCTGCCCCACGTCGACCTGCTGCTGGTGATGACCGTGGAACCGGGCTTCGGCGGGCAGTCCTTCCTCCCCGAGACCGTCCCGAAGGTCGCCCAGGCCGTCGACTGGCGCCGCGAGCACGGGGCCGGGTTCCGCATCCAGGTCGATGGCGGCATCTCGCGTGCCACGATCGAGCAGACGGTCGCCGCCGGTGCGGATACCTTCGTCGCGGGGAGCGCGATCTTCGGGGAAGACGATCGCGCTGAGGCAGCACGCGAGCTCGCCCGCATCGCGGTCGGGGCGCTGCGCGAGACACAGGGGAGCACATGAGCGATGTACGGGTGCTCGTGGTGGGGTTGCAGGGGCCGGAGACGGCCTCGGAGGTCGGACTGAGCGGCGGCGGAGGCCCCGTGGTGGGGTTGCAGGGGCCGGAGGCGGTCTCGGAGACACACACATGAGCCAGATACGCGTGCTCGTGGTGGATGACGACGAGGACATCCGCACGGTGCTGGACCTGACGCTGA
>CAYVJT010000076.1:1676-10495 GCA_964451855.1 uncultured Actinomycetota bacterium | reverse complement strand
GCGCGGCGGTAGACTCGCGGGCCGGCGTCCGGGCGTGGGGAGCAACTGTGACGGACCTCCCGAGCGGCGTGGTGGATCGGCTCGAACCGATGGATCGTCGGTGGCTGGCGCGCGCGATCGCGCTCGGCGAGACCGCACGCGGGGTGACCAGCCCCAACCCGGCGGTCGGCTGCGTGCTGGTCAAGGACGGCCACATCGCGGGTGAGGGTGCCACCCGACCGGCCGGCGGTCCGCACGCCGAGGCGGTCGCCCTCGCCGAGGCTGGCGCCACCGCCGCTGGTGCGACCGCGTACGTCACCCTGGAGCCCTGCGCCCACCAGGGCCGGACCCCGCCCTGCGCCGACGCCCTCGTCGCCGCCGGCGTGCGGCGGGTGGTCGTCGTCCACCCGGACCCGAACCCGCTGGCGAGCGGTGGTCGTGCCGTCCTGCGGGAGGGCGACGTCGAGGTGGTCGGGCCCCTGCCCGCCGACGATCTGTACCGCGGCGCGGTGGCGGCGCAGCTCGAGGGTTTCCTGACGACGGTGACGCTGCGGCGTCCCCACGTGACCCTGAAGGTCGCGCAGACCGCCGACGGTCAGCTCGTCGCGCCGAGCGGTCGGTGGGTCACCGGCGCAGCGGCGCGGCGCGCGGTCCACCGTTGGCGCGCCGCGGTCGACGCCGTGCTGGTCGGCAGTGGCACGGTGCTCGCGGACGACCCGCGGCTCGACGTCCGCCACGTCCGCTCGGAGCACCAGCCCCGAGCGGTGGTCATCGACTCCCGGCTGGCCACCCCGCCCCAGGCGGCCGTGGTACGCCCTGGCACCGTGATCGTGACCACCGCGCAGGCCGACGAGCACGGGGCCCGAGTGCTCCGCGACGCAGGCGTCGACGTCGAGGTGGTGGCCGGCGCGGGGGAGCGGGTGGACCTGCGGGCGGCGCTCGCGGCGCTGGCTCGGCTCGGTGTCACGAGCGTGCTCGCCGAGCCGGGACGGACGTTGGGTCAGGCGCTGCTCGACGCCGACCTGGTCGACCGGCTCGTCGTGCACGTCGGCGACGGCGGTGCGGGTACGGTCGTGCTTCCGGCAGTGGCGCCCGCACCCGAGACCACGTGGCGCACCGAGCGCGTCGGGGGCATCGGCGCGGACGCGGCGATCCACCTGGTCCGCGTGCGTGCCGGACGTACCGACGGGAAGGCGGCCTGATGTTCACCGGCATCGTCGAGGAACTCGGCAGCGTCGCGGCGATCGACGGCGACGGCGAGCATGCCCGCCTGCACATCGCTGCCGACGAGGTGGTCCGTGACGCGCAGGTCGGCGACTCCATCAGCGTCAGCGGCTGCTGCCTCACCGCCAGCGAGCTCACCGGTGACGGGTTCGTCGCCGATCTGATGGCCGAGACCCTGCGGGCGACGGCCCTCGGCAGCCTGGTGGTCGGCTCGCCGGTGAACCTCGAACGTGCCATGCGTGCCGACACCCGCTTCGGTGGCCACCTGGTGCAGGGCCACGTGGACGGGGTCGGCGAGGTCGTCGACCGTCAGGAGCAGCCCGGGACGGTGTTCCTGACGATCGCCGCACCGGCCGAGGTGGACCGCTACCTCGTCGTCAAGGGATCGGTGACCGTGGCTGGCGTGAGCCTGACGATCGTGGATCTGCCGGACGCGGCGACCTTCCGCATCGGGCTGATCCCGCACACCTGCGAGGTCACGACCCTCGGTGCGCTGCAACCCGGCGACCCGGTCAACCTGGAGGTCGACGTGATCGCCAAGTACGTTGAACGGCTGCTCCAGGCCGGCGTGGGCTCGCCGTACGTCCCCGCAGGCGGGACACCCACCGCCACCGACGCCTGAGCGACGGCAGGAGATGACGATGTTCGCCTCGATCGACGACGCCGTCGCGGCCATCCGCGACGGCGGGATGGTCATCGCCGTCGACGACGAGGACCGTGAGAACGAGGGCGACCTGATCCTCGCGGCGGATGCCGCGACCCCGGAGAACCTCGCCTTCCTGATCAACCACACCAGCGGCGTGGTGTGCGTGCCGATGCTCGGTGAGGACCTCGACCGCCTCCAGGTCCCGATGATGGTCGAGCGCAACGAGGACCCCAAGGGGACCGCCTACACGGTCAGCGTCGATGCCGTCGAGCGCACCTCCACCGGCATCTCGGCGGCCGACCGTGCACGGACCTGTCAGGTGCTGGCGGACCCGGCCTCCACGCCGGACGACGTCTCGCGCCCCGGGCACATCTTCCCGCTGCGCTACAACCCCGGCGGCGTGCTGCGCCGGCCGGGACACACCGAAGCCGCGGTGGACCTCGCCCGGCTGGCCGGACGACGTCCCGCGGGCGTGATCTGCGAGGTGGTCAACCCCGACGGGACCATGGCCCGCGTGCCCGAGCTTGCCGCGTTCGCGCGGGAGCACGGGCTGCCGCTGGTCACGATCGCCGACCTGATCGCCTACCGCCGCGAGCGGGAGGGCCTGGTCGAGCGGGTCGCGACGGCGAAGCTGCCGACGCCGTACGGCGACTGGACCGTGCTCGGCTACCGCTCCGTCGCCGACGGGCACGAGCCGCTCGCGCTGCTCTACGGCGATCCGGAGGGCAAGCCGGACGTGCTCGTCCGGATGCACTCGGAGTGCCTGACCGGGGACGTGTTCCGGTCCCTGCGCTGTGACTGCGGGCCGCAGCTCGACCTGGCGATGGCCCGGATCGCGCAGGAGGGCCAGGGGGTGATCGTCTACCTCCGTGGCCACGAGGGGCGCGGGATCGGGCTGCTGCACAAGCTGCAGGCCTACGAGCTGCAGGACAACGGCGCCGACACCGTCGAGGCGAACCTGGCGCTGGGCCTGCCGGCGGACTCACGCGACTACGGCACGGGTGCGATGATCCTCGCCGATCTCGGGTTGTCGACCCTGCGCCTGTTGACCAACAACCCGGCCAAGCGAGCGGCGCTGGGTGGCTTCGGGCTGTCGATCGTCGAACGGGTCCCGGTCGAGGTGCTGCCCAACGTCTCCAACGAGCGCTACCTGCGCTCGAAGGGTGAGCTGATGGGCCACGAGTTCCTGGGGGAGGACCTGGTGGTCTCCTCCGGTGTCGGCGACATCGCCAAGCAGCGTGAGGCCGCGCCGGCGAAGGTGCTCAAGCCCGACCGTGGGGTCGGCATGGCGCCGCCTCCGCCCGACGCACCCTCGGCGTGGCGTCGTGGTCCCGCCATCACGGCGGCCTCGGATCCCACCGACCCGACCAGCCCGAACGGGCCGACGGCGGCCTCGGATCCGACCGACGCGACCAGCCCGGACCACCGCGACCTCGACAGCTACGAGCCTGACCGAGACGACCCCGGCCGCCACGACGGCGAGCGCGCCAGCCGCGCCCAAGCCGCAGGCGACCGCGACATCGAAGGGACGACGTGATGAGCGAACCGACCGTGGTGAGCGGCCACCTCGACGCGAGCGGGCTGCGCGTCGCGATCGTCGCCTCCCGATTCAACGAGGCGGTCGTCGACCGGCTGGTGGATGGCGCCGTCGACACGCTGGTCCGGCACGGGGCCGACGCCGGCGACATCACCGTCGTCCGGGTTCCCGGCGCGTGGGAGCTCCCGCTCGCACTGTCGAAGCTGGCGGCCAGGGGTGAGGTGGACGCGCTGGTCGCGCTCGGCTGCGTCGTGCGCGGCGCCACCCCCCACTTCGACTACGTGGCCGGTGAGGCCGCGTCGGGCTGCGCCGCGGTCAGCCGTGAGCACGGACTGCCCGTGGGCTTCGGCCTGCTGACGACCGACACGTGGGACCAGGCCGTCGAACGCGCTGGCGGCAAGCTCGGCAACAAGGGCGGCGAGGCCGCGGAGACCGCGGTCGAGATGGCGAGGGTCATCGAAGCGCTGTGACCGAACCCCATACCGAGGCGCCGACTCCCGTCCCCGCCCCGGGGGCGAAGCGTCGTGCGCTCGAGGAGGAACAGCGCCACGTCGCGCGGGTGCACGACCGCGTCGAGGAGCTGCGTCAACGGGCCGACGACCGGTTGGCCGCCGCGGTCGCGGACCGGTCCGGTTCGACCTTCCAGGCCAGGTTCGAGCGGGACGTCACGGCCCACCACCACGCGTCCCGGTCCGCGCGCTACACCTTCGGCGACGTCGAGTCGCTGGCCTTCGGCCGCCTCGACCATGCCGATGGCGACCGCTTCCACGTCGGCCGCGTCTCGGTGGTCGACGAGGACGGCGAGGTGATCCTCGTCGACTGGCGCGCCCCAGCGGCCGCCGCCTTCTACCAGGCCACGGCCGCCAACCCGCTGGGCGTCGCACGACGCCGCACCCTCACGACCCGCGGACGGGAGCTGATCGACCTCGACGACGAGGTGATCGACCACGAGGCAGCCGAGCAGCTCGGCCTGGAGGTGGTGACCGGCCAGGGCGCGCTGCTCGCGGCGCTGGCCCGGTCGCGGTCCACGACGATGCGCGACATCGTCGCCACGATCCAGGCCGACCAGGACCGCATCGTGCGCAGCCCCGCGACCGGGACGCTGGTGGTCGCCGGCGGGCCGGGGACGGGCAAGACCGTGGTGGCGCTGCACCGCGTCGCGTACCTGCTCTACCAGGACCGTGAACGCTTCGAGGGGCGCGGGGTGCTGGTGGTCGGCCCGTCGCGCGCCTTCGCCGAGTACACCTCGCGGGTCCTGCCGGCGCTGGGGGAGGACCGGGCCGTGCAGCGGCCGTTGGAGGCGCTCGGACCCTCGGGGATCAGCGTCGACGGCTGGGACCGCTCGGGCGTCGCCGCCGTGAAGGGCGACCTGGCGATGGTGGAGCTGTGCCGGCGCGTGCTGGCGCACGCGGTGCCGCCGTTGCCGCCCTCGACCCGCGTCAGCTTCGCCGGCACCACCGCGCACGTCGCCGGCAAGGAACTCGACGCGGTGCGCTCGCGCCTGCTCGCTCGTATCCGTCCGGACCGGGAGGGGGCGAGCTACCACGAGCGCACGCCCGCGGCGTTCGACGCGCTGTCCGCGGCCCTCTGGAAGGCCTGGTCCAGGGTCCACCGCGACTCCGGGCAGCGCCCACCGGAGGAACGTGCCGCGACGGGGTTCGACCAGGCCCTGGAGGATGCGGCCGAGGTGACGATGCTGCGTCGCTGCTTCTGGCCGGAGCTCGAGGCCGCCGAGGTCGTCGGCAAGCTCGCCGGTGGCGACATCGACCTGGACGAGCTCGCGGGCGACCTGCTCGACGAGCGGCAGCGAGGGCTGTTGCGAGCAGCCTGGGATGCGGCCGGCGGCTGGACGATCGACGACGTCGCCATGCTCGACGAGGTCGCCGCGCTGTTGGGGGAGCTGCCCGAACCCGAGGCTGCACCGTCCTCCGACGACCCCGGCCTGCGGGTCACGGGCGACCCCGGGGACGAGCTGCCACCACCCGTCGACATCGAGTCGGACGGCTACCGCGACTTCGCCCACGTGGTCGTGGACGAGGCGCAGGACCTCACCCCGATGCAGTGGCGCAGCGTCGCTCGACGCGGCCCGTACGCGTCGTGGACGGTCGTCGGCGACCTCGCGCAGCGCAGCCGGGTCGCGGAGCCCTCGTCCTGGGAGGCGATCGGCGAGCTGATCGGCCGCAGGCAGGTCACGATCGAGCGCCTGACGGTCAACTACCGGACACCGACCGAGATCGTCGATCTGGCCCGTGACGTGCTCGCCGCGGCCGGACACGATCCGGAGACGACACCGACCAGCGTGCGCTCCGGAGGCGCGCCGCCCGCGCGCTACGTCAGCGACGATCCAGCCCGCACGGTGGTGGAGCTGCTGATCCAGACCGTGACCGACCTCGACGGCACGATCGCGGTGATCGCGCCGCGGTCCCACCTCGACGCGGTCAACCAGGCGGTCGGTGCCCTCGCGGGTGACCTCGACCTGCACGCGGTCCGCGTCCTCGACCCGCGGACCGCCAAGGGGCTCGAGTTCGACGAGGTGCTGATCGTCGCCCCCGATCGGATCGTGGCCGACGACGACGTCGGCACCCACCAGCTCTACGTCGCGGTGACCCGGGCGACGCGGCGGCTGCGGTTCGTCACCGACCCCGACGCCAGGTTCCCTGGTATGGACCGCTGTGAGCTGGGCGACGCTGCCGCCGTCGCTCCCTGACGCCGAGGCGGCGGTGCTCGATCCACGCCACCTCAGCGCGGCCGCGGGGGATCGAAGCGGGCGGAGCGTCGCCCGGCCGGGCTCTCGAGCCACGCGAGGATCGTGCGCACGTTGTGCTGCGTGAGCTCGTCCATCTCCACGGTGCCGAACTCGTCGGTGCGCAGCCAGCGGTAGTCGTCCACCTCGCGGCCGTCGGGCTCGATGTCGGCCCCGTTCCACGCCACCGCGAAGATCGTGGTCACGTAGGCGGTCTCGTCCCCGTTGGGGTAGCGCACCACGTGGTCGGGGCCGCCGGTGACCCCGACGAGCGCGTGGGGCTCCAGTTGCAGGCCGGTCTCCTCGCGGAGCTCCCGGCTGGCCGCCTGCGCGGGGGTCTCCCCGGGCTCCATCGCGCCTCCCGGCGTCCCCCACATGCCGTGGTGGACGTGGCGGAGCAGCAGCAGACGGTCCTGTTCGTCGATCACGGCGTTGCTGACCGACGGCATCAACAGCAGGCGGGTACCGATCCGGGCCCGGATGTCGGCGATGTGTCCACTACGTCCCATGGGTGCCCCAGGCGGTCGTCAGAGGCGGCAGGCGAGGATGTCGGTGACGAGGATGCCCTTGGCGCCCAGCTCCCAGAGCTCGTCCATGATCCGGTTGGTCTCCCTGCGCCGGACCATGGCGCGGACCGCGACCCACGCCGGGTCCTGCAGCGGGCTGACCGTCGGTGACTCGATCCCGGGGGTGAGCTCGGCCGCTGCCTCGAGGTACTCCTTGCGGATGTCGTAGTCGATCATGACGTACTGACGGGCGATGATCACGCCGTTGAGCCGCCGGACCAGCTGTTCGACCTGCGGCACGGGGTCGGTGCCGTGACGCCGGATGAGCACGGCCTCGGAAAGTAGGAGCGGCTCACCGACGAGCTCGAGGCCCGCTTGGCGCAGGGTCGCGCCCGTCTCGACCACGTCGGCGACGACGTCGGCGACGCCCAGGCGCACGGCCGTCTCGACCGCGCCGTCGAGGTGGACCACCTCGGCGTCGATGCCACGCTGGGCGAGGTCCCGGCGGACCAGGCCGCCGTAGCTGGTCGCGACACGCTTGCCGGCGAACTCCTCGATGCTGGTGGCGGCCTCCGGCAGCGCGGCGTAGCGGAAGGTCGAGCGTCCGAAGTTGAGGCCGAGGATCTCCTCGGCTGCCGCGTCGGAGTCGAGCAGCAGGTCGCGGCCGGTGATGCCGACGTCGAGCTGGCCCGACCCGACGTAGGTCGCGATGTCGCGGGGCCGCAGGAAGAAGAACTCGGTGTCGTTGTCGGCGTCGATGAGCACCAGCTCGCGGCCGTCACGACGTTGGCGGTACCCGGCCTCGCGCAGCATCGTCGCGGCAGGCTCGCTGAGGCTGCCCTTGTTGGGGACGGCGACACGCAGCATGCGGGGATCCTTGTGGCGGGAGCGCGCCGCGTCGGGCGCTCGCTGCAGTTGCGGACGTGGGCTCAGAGGTGAGCGTAGACGTCCTCGAGTGAGAGGCCCTTCGCCAGCATCAGCACCTGCGCGTGGTAGAGCAGCTGGGAGAGCTCCTCCGCGGTGCGCTCGGGTGACTCGTGCTCGGCGGCCATCCAGCTCTCGGCGGCCTCCTCGAGGAGCTTCTTGCCGATCGTGTGGACCCCGGCGTCGAGCGCGGCCACCGTGCCGGAACCGTCCGGACGCGTACGGGCCTTGGTCTGCAGCTCGTCGAAGAGGCCGTCGAAGGTCTTCACGGGTGTCCGCCAGGTCGGGGGTGCGAGCGCAAGCCTACGCCAGTCGCCGCTACGCTCGACGACCACGCCGTGACCACGACCAGGAGCGCCGCGTGAGCGACGTCCCATCCGATCCGCTGACCCAGCCCGCCGCGGGCGGAGGCGAGGAGCCCTCCGAGGAGGAGATCCGGGCCTACCTCAGCCAGCTGCGGTCCGCCCCCGCCGACCAGGTGCTCGCCGAGGTGTCGTCGGCGCTGGTCAACGCCGCCCAGGTCAAGCTCGGCCGGCAGGACGCTCGCCTGCTGCTCGACGTGGTCGCGGCGGTCAGCGAGACGGTCCGTGGACGCGTCGACGACGACCTGCCGGACCAGCTCGACGACGTGCTCGGCAAGCTGCGCATGGCACAGGTCGAGGGCGAACGCGAGGTCGCCTCGGCCGCGTCCCAGGGCCACACCGAGTCCGACGACCTAGGCTCTGATCTCGGGTCCGATGCCGCGTCGACCGAGGGCGCGACGCCACCACCATCTCCCTCGTCCACCCCGGGCCAGCGCCCGGGCAGCAGCGATGCCGCGAAGCGGTTGTGGACCCCCGGCAGCTGAGAGCCGGCAGCTGACAGCCCGGAGCTGAGGGCCGGGAGCTGAGGGCCGGGAGCCGAGATGCTCGGCTCCACCCGGCCGTGGACGCCCCTGCGAGCGGCGTGGTAGCCTCTCGCCACGCGTCCACAACGAGTGAGCGGTCCCGCGGTCGCCGCGGGATGCCCACGGGGCGCACCGTCGCTGCAGCATCTGCACGGTGCGCGACGACGCGTGACAACCCAGACGAAGCGGCGCTCGCGAGGCGCCCACCCGGCAGGTGTGCACCGGTCAGGGTCCGACCCCACATCACGTCCGTACCCCGTACGGCCGCGACGACGTGAACGACGCACGGCGAGAACGGCGTGCGACGGCAACGACGTGCGACGTGAACGGTCGGCCTGACGGCGAGCACCGCGAGGTGGTCGCCGTTCGTCGTT
>CAYVJT010000076.1:0-1576 GCA_964451855.1 uncultured Actinomycetota bacterium | reverse complement strand
CGTGACCGACAGCGCGACCGACAGCAGCGACCAGTGTGCCCCGAGGACCGACGCGACCAGCGTCCCCGCCGCTTCCCAGACCCCGGCTTCGCAGCCGCTACGACCAGGAGACACCAGCATCGACGAACAGCGCCGTCTGAACGCGGACATCAAGGTCCCGAAGGTCCGCCTCGTGGACGCCGATGGCACGCAGGTAGGCATCGTGCCCCTGGCGCAGGCCCTCCGACGCTCCCGGGAACAGGACCTCGACCTGGTCGAGGTCGCACCCAACGCGGACCCGCCCGTCTGCCGCATCCTCGACTGGGGCAAGGCCAAGTACGAGGAGGAGCAGAAGCAGAAGGAGGCGCGCAAGCGGCAGAGCCAGATCTCCGTCAAGGAGATCAAGATGCGCCCCAAGATCTCCGACAACGACTACGGCACGAAGTCGAGCCACGTCCGACGGTTCCTCAACGACGGTGCGAAGGTCCGCGCCTCGATCATGTTCCGTGGCCGCGAGATGAGCCACACCGAGCTCGGGCTCAAGCTGCTCGACCGGCTCGCGGAGGACATGTCGGACCTGGCCACGGTCGAGGCCTCGCCGAAGGTCGACGGCCGCAACATGGTGATGGTGCTCGCTCCGACCAAGCCGAAGGCGGCCAAGGGTGACGCCGACAAGGCCGCACCATCCGAGGAGCCGCAGCTCGTCGCCGAGGTGAGCGAGGAGCCAGCGGCGTCCGACGCAGGCGAGGACCAAGGCCAGCACCAAGGCCCCGAAGAAGGCCAGCAAGAAGGTCAGGACGAGGTTCCGGAGGAGGCCCAGGCCCCCTCGGACCGCACCGGCTGACCACATCTCCAACCACGGCGGCGCCCGTCACGCTGGCGCCCGCTGCCCGCTCACACCGGCGCACCCGCCCATCGATGCCACCCGCGTCGAGCCAACGCGTGCGCCCGCACCCCGGAAGGCACCGACATGCCCAAGCAGAAGACCCACAGCGGCGCCAAGAAGCGGTTCCGTGTGACCCGTAACGGCAAGGTGATGATGCGCCAGAAGAACCGCGCACACCTGCTGAAGCACAAGACGTCCCGGCGCAAGCGCCGCTTGGACGGCGAGACCGAGATCACGGGCAGTGAGGCCCAGCGTGTGAAGCGCCTGCTGAAGCAGTGAGCCGTAGCCGGGCGGTGCGTACGCACGCCCGCACCACATCGAGCCGCCTGCACGACGGCGCTCGAAGACATCCGAGGAGCGCTCGCACACGGCGCCCGCTGAAGGAGGAACCACGATGGCCCGCGTCAAGGGTGGCGTCCACGCCAAGAAGAGCCACAGGGCGGTCATGGACCGCGCGAAGGGGTACCGAGGTGCCCGTAGCCGCCGCTTCAAGGTGGCCAAGGAGGCCGTCTACCACGCCGAGCGGTACGCCTACCGCGACCGTCGTGCCCGCAAGGGCGACATGCGCCGGCTGTGGATCGCCCGCATCAACGCCGCGGCCCGTCAGGAGGGCCTGTCGTACAGCCGCCTGATGCACGGGCTGAAGCTCGCCGAGATCGAGGTCGACCGCAAGAACCTCGCCGACCTCGCCGTGCACGAGCCCGCGGCGTT
>CAYVJT010000075.1:0-16181 GCA_964451855.1 uncultured Actinomycetota bacterium | reverse complement strand
GCACCGGCAGGGTACCCCCCTACCCTATCAGATGCACCCGTGCTCGAGCGCCGGCCACGCCTCGATGGGAGTCAGGATCGCCGCCACCTCCCCGACGTCCCGGCGGGCTCAGGCCGGTCAGATCGGCCACTCGAGCAGTTCGCGGGCGTCATCGGGGACGATGGCGACCTCGGGGTTGAGCTGCAGCCAGCCGACGAACGCCAGCAGGCCCGAGAAGATCGCCACCATCGCGGTGGTCATCGCCGGCATCGACCCGACGTAGGCGCCCGGTTCGATGCCGGAGGCGAACGCGGTGACGATCGCGGCCACGGCGTTCACCGCCGCCAGCACGATCAGCGGGATCAGCGCGACCTTGGGGATGGGCAGCCCGAACCGTGCCGGGTAGTCGTCGCCGTGCTGGACCCGGTCGACCGAGATGTAGCGGCCACCGTCGAGCGCGACGATCGGGATCATCAACCCGAGCAGGAACGGTGGGTAACGGGTCGCCCCAAGGATCATCAGCCCCGCGAGGAAGGCCGTGCCGAGCAGTGCGGCGAACCGGGTCTTGAGCCCGAGGATCAGCATGACGCCCACCACGAACTGCACGAGCCCGAACACCACCGCCCAGAGGGGGACGACCGGCAGGAACAGCGTGTCGACGATGCTCGAGAACAGCCCCCAGTGGTTGTCGGAGATGGTGATGAAGAAGCTCTCCAGCGCATCACCACCCGTCCAGCCGGGCAGGCCGTTGACGCCGGGGACGGTTCGGGTCCAGATCTCGTGCAGGAACAGGAAGCCGACGAAGATCCGCAGCATCGCGACGAGCACACCGAGCCGGTCCCTGATGTGGGTCGACATGTACAGGCCGAACGCGATCAGACCGCAGATCGACGCGAGGCTGAGCGCGACCATCTGGATGCGGATCGTCTCCCGGCCGGGAAGCGCCAGGATGAGGTAGACCGCCAGGAAGCTGCTCACGCCGACGGCGGGAGCACGCGCGCCCGGGCTCACCGGCAGCTGGATCAGCCAGTCCAGCGCCCGCACGCCCCAGGGTTGCATCGTCCGGGTCTTGTCACGCGACTGCACCCCGCGGAGCTTGTCGAGCAGCCACCCGTCCGCGCCGTAGTAGCGGCCGGCACCGGTGACCAGCACGAACAGGTGCATCGCGACGAACAACGGTGGGATCCGGGAGTTGCCCAGCATGAAGATGCCGAGGTCCATGACGAGCGCGGCCACCGCCGCGGGACGCACCAGCACCCCGAAGACGAACGCGATGACGAGGGCTGCCTGGACGATGATGGTGATCCAGCTCACCGCCACCGCGTTGGGTACCAGCAACGCCTCGTAGAACACCGCGAACCACGACCAGGTGCCGTCGGCGATCGCCTCGCCGACACCTTCACGCACCGCGTCACCACGGTTGGCGCCGATCCACCCCGGGTGGACGTCGGAGCCGAACCCGCCGATCTTCCAGTTGTGCCCGACCGTCAGCTCGAACGCCCACATGATGCCGAGGAAGATCCGCACGAACGCGATCGAGGCCGCCTTGGTGACCTGATCCGGCGTCCGCAGCAGGCCACTGCGGGGATCGATGACCGAGCCCACGTGCCTGCCTTCCTGGGCGATACGCCCGTCACGGTGCCGTCGCGACCTGCCGGTCCCATGACAGCGCCTCGGCCCACATCTTCGCAGGGGCCTGGGGCACGCATCGCCGTCCCCAAGGACCCGACCTCGACGGGACCTCCGGCCCGGAAGCATGCGCGACCCGCGCCACCCGATCCGATCGGGTCGCGCTGCTCCCTACCGTGTGCTGGAGCCCGTCCTGTCCGGCCCGGCGCGGACCGTCAGGTCATCGAGGCCTGGTAGATGCTCTCGATCGATGCCGCGAGGGTGGCGTCGAACTCCTCGTCGCTCTGCGAGGCGGACAGTCCCTCCACCAGCGCCCGGGAGAAGCTCGCGATCAACCCGGGGTTGTAGGTGAGCCGCTCGTTGGCCTCGTCGCGCGAGTACCCGCCCGAGAGGGCGACCACCCGCAACACGTTGGGGTGCTCCATGAGCTCGGTGTAGAAGCCGTCCACCGTCGGGATCGACAGCTTGAGCATCACCTGCCGCCCCTCGGGGAGCTTGTCGAGGTGGGCGAAGAGGCCGTCGCGGAGCAGCTCCTCAGCCTCCTGCTTCTGCGGGCTGGTGATGTCCACCTCGGGCTCGAGGATCGGCACGAGGCTCGACTCGAGGATCTGGTGACCGATCTCGAACTGCTGCTCGACGATCCGCTCGACACCTTCGGGGTCGGCCATCTTGACCACCGAGCGCATCTTCGTGCCGAACACCCCCGCTTCGTCGGCGCGCTTGAGCTGGTCGTCGAGGTCCGGGATGGGCTTCATGAGCTGGACCCCATCGGCGGGATCCGCGAGTCCCTTGTCGACCTTCAGGAAGGGCACGACCTCCTTGGTCGACCACAGGTACTCCGCGGTCGGCACGCCGACGACCTCACGCTCCATCGTCCCCATGAACAGGATCGCGCCGAGGATGCGATCACCGGAGAAGCTCGGGCTGGTGATGATGCGCTCGCGCATCTCGTGGACGAGGTCGAACATCTCCTGCTCGCCCTCGTACTCGGTCTCCGGGATCCCGTACTGCGCGAGCGCCTTGGGCGTGCTCCCGCCGCTCTGGTCCAGCGCAGCGATGAACCCGCTCCCTTCGGCCATCTTGTCCCGCATCTCTTCACGCATCTGGCCAGCTCCCCTCACGGTGATCGGATCGTTCTCGCTCGCCCTGGCGGCGGGCTCACGTGGATCGACGCATCGGTGTGGACGTCACCTCGAAGATACCGAGGGATCGGTGGTGGCCGCAGCCGCTTCGGGCACCATCGCGCGAGGGCGGGCGCTCCGGAGCGAGCCACGTCCGGTCATCCAGGAGCTGGCGCCGGCTCTCTCCCGGGCTCCGCCCGCAGCTGCACGCGGCGCAACAGCTGGGCGTTGAGGGCGACGATGATCGTGGAGAGGCTCATCAGCGCGGCGCCGAGCGCCATCGGCAGCACGAACCCGATCGGCATCAGGACGCCGGCGGCGAGCGGGATCGCCACGATGTTGTACCCCGCCGCCCACCACAGGTTCTGGACCATCTTGCGGTAGGTCGCCCCGGACAGCCGCCGGATCGCGACCACCCCACGAGGGTCGTCCGACGCGAGGACGATCCCCGCGGACTCGATCGCGACGTCGGTCCCGGCACCGATCGCGATCCCGACGTCCGCGCTGGCGAGCGCCGGTGCGTCGTTGACGCCGTCGCCCACCATCGCGACCGTGAGGCCGCGTTCCTGCAGCTCGGCGACCTTCGCGGCCTTGTCCTCGGGCAGCACCTCGGCGAAGACCTCGTCGATGTCCAGGTCGGTGGCGACCGCGTCGGCGACCTGCTGGGCGTCACCGGTGATCATGACCACCATCACCCCGGCCTCGTGCAGCTGGTCGATCGCCTCGCGCGAGACGTCGCGGATCTCGTCCTCGAGGGCGAGCGCGCCGATCACCCGGCCGTCGCGGACCACGTGGAGCACCGCGGCGCCACGCCGCTCCCAGTCGCTCGCGGGATCGGCGATGGCGTCGGGGACGTCGAGGTGGCGTTCACGGAGCAGCGCCGGTCCACCGACCGCGACCTCGCCACCGTCCACCTCGGCCTGCACCCCGCGGCCGGTCATCGAGCGGAACCCGGTGGCCGTGGGGAGCTCGACGCGCTCGCTCGCGTAGGCGTGGATCGCCCGTGCCAGGGGATGCTCGGAATCGGCCTCGACCGCCCCGGCCAGCGCCAACAGCTCGTCCGTGGCGACACCGTCGGCCGTCGCGACGTCGGCTACCACGTGCTCACCGCGGGTCAGGGTGCCGGTCTTGTCGAACAGGACGGCATCGATCCCCCGCATCCGCTCCAGGGCGAGCCGGTCCTTGACCAGGATGCCCGAACGGGCCGACTTCGCCGTCGAGATCGAGGTCACCAGTGGGATCGCCAACCCCAGCGCGTGCGGGCAGGCGATCACCAGGACCGTGACCGTGCGATCGATCGCGAACCCCGGTTCACCCAGCAGGCTCCAGACGAGAGCGGTGATCACGCCGGCGACCACGGCGACGTAGAACAGCAGCGCGGCCGCTCGGTCGGCGAGCACCTGCGTCCGGGACCGTGACGACTGGGCCTCGGCGACCATCCGCTCGATCCCAGCCAGCGTCGTGTCGTCGCCGGTGGCGGTCACCTCGACCCGGAGGCTCGCGTCCGCGACCACCGTGGAGGCCACGACCCTGTCGCCCTCACCTCGCAGGACGGGGTTGGACTCACCGGTGATCGTGGACTCGTCGACGTCCGCCTCCCCGTCGACGACGGTGCCGTCGGCGGGCACCCGGGCGCCGGGACGCACCAGGACGACGTCGCCGACCGCGAGGTCGTCGATCTGCACCCGCTCCACCTCACCGTCAGCGGTGACGCGCTCCGCCTCGTCCGGGAGGAGTTCGGCGAGGGCAGCCAGCGCACCGCGGGCCTGCCCGATCGCGCGCATCTCGAGCCAGTGGCCGAGCAGCATGATCGCGATGAGCAGGGCGAGCTCCCACCACACCTCCTGGTCGAACAGGCCGAGCGCGGTCGCCATGGATGCGACGTAGGCCACCGTGATCGCCATCGCGATCAGCAGCATCATCCCCGGCGTACGGTCGCGGGCCTCCTGCCACCCGCCGGTCAGGAAGGGCCAGCCGCCGTAGAGGAGGATCACGGTGCCGAGCACCGGGGAGATGAGCTCGCTCCCGGGGAACACAGGCGCGGTGTAGCCCACCCACTCCTGGATCATCGGGGCCCAGACCACGACGGGCACCGTCACCACCAGGGTCAGCCAGAACCGATCCCGGAAGCGGGCCGCATGGTCCCCGTGGCCACCGTGGCCGTCGTGGCCGACGTGGTCATCGTGCCCCTCGTTGCCATGGGCGGCGTCGCCCTCGTCGTCACCGTGGTGGTGCGATCCCGCCGCATGGTCCGTCGATGCCTGCATGCCCGACCACCTCGCCTCGGTCACCGGAGGATCCGTCGCGTGGAAAGGATCCGTCGCGAGGAAGGCTACCCCCCTACCCTATTTCCGCAAGGCTCGCGCCGCAGGACGTGACGGCCACCGGCCGGCCCCCAACCGGCGTCAGGCTCGCTACCGAACGGCCCGCTACCGGCTGGCCCGTCCCGAACCGGCGCCGGACAGCCTCGGGTCGTCCGCGTCCTTCGACCTCCGACGTTCCAGGTCGGCGGCGAACGGGCTGATGTGCTCGCTCAGCACCGGGGACAGCTCGGCGAAGTGGTGAGCGCAGAAGTGGAAGTCCTGTCCGTAGAGGTCGACGCGGCGCTGGGCGATCGCCGGGCAGTCACGGCAGTCGCAGATCCTCACCTTCGCCATGGCGCCTCCTCCGGTCGGGGACATCTTGATGGTGCCTCACGGGCGACGTCGCGGGTAGACCCGCAGGCCTCCTGATCCGGTAGCCGTTCGGCCCTACGAGCGCTCCCCTACGAGCGCTCCGCTCAGCGATCGGGGTCCTCAGCGGTCTCGGCGTCCAGCGGGAACCGAGGATGGCTCGGATCGACCGGCCCGCTGTCCCCACGTCGCTTCGGCCGCCAGCCGTTGCTGATCGGCATCCGCCGATCGGTACCGAAGGCCCGGGGGCTGATGGTCACGCCGGGGGGCGACCGTCGACGGCTGAACTCGGCGGCGTCGATGCGGTGGAGGACGTTGAGCACCACCTCGGCGTCCAGGCCGCGACCGACCAGGTCCTCGACCCCCTCCCCGTACTGCACGTAGCGCTGCACGATCGTGTCGAGCACCGCGTAGGAGGGCAGCTCCTCCCCGAGCCGCTCCTGCGCGGAGGTGCGCTTGGACAGCACGTGCTCCGGGATGCGCCCGCGCCCCACCCGGGGATGGCGGGCCAACCGGTACAAGAGCGTCTTCGGACAGTCCCGAAGGGGAGCGAAGCCGCCGACGGTGCCGCCACGCGTCGCGGCCGTGCCGATGGACAGTTCGGTCTTGTTCGTGGTCGCGAGCACGAGGTGGCCGAGCGCGTCGCCGAGCGTGGTGAGCACGCTCGCCCGTAGGCGGGAGGCGTGTCGGGCAGGGTCCAGTCCCCCATCGTCGCCCCCTGCCCCCGCAGCCTGGGCTTCGCGTCGGACCACCTCGATCACGGTCTCCTCCGATGCGGACATCAGCGCCTCGAGGGCAACGACCTCGAGGCCGATCCCCAGGGCCTCGGCGACGTCCCGGGCGTCCTCCAGCTCCTCTGCGGTCGTGCGTGGGCCGGGCATCGCCACCGCCAGGACCCGGTCCGGTCCGAACACGTCGGCGGCGAGCATCGCGGTCAACGCGGCGTCGATCCCGCCGGACAGCCCGAGCACGGCACGGCCGAAGCCGTTGCTCGCGGCGAAGTCACGGGTGCACACACGCAGGGCCTGCCACACCTCGCTCAGCTCCTCCGCAGGAGCGACCGGAGCCGGTGCGTGCAGCTCCGCCCGTTCCGGGACCGGAACGGTGTGGACCGTGTGCAGGCGCCCGGTCACCGGGCGTGCGGCAGGCAGCGCGACGTCCACGACGACGCGGTCCTCGAGGAAGGCCGGCGCCCGGTAGAGCAGCTCACCGTCGGCGTCGACGACCAGGGACGAGCCGTCGAAGACCAGGTCGTCCTGTCCACCCACGAGGTTGGCGTACACCAGCGGGACGCCGTTGCGCGCGGCCACCCGGGAGGCGAGCTGCTCCCGGCCCTCCCGCTTGGTCCGGTGGTAGGGCGACGCGTTCGGTGAGAGGAGGATCCGCGCTCCGCCTCGGGCCTGGGCCTCCGGAGGACCGTCCCCCGACCACAGGTCCTCGCAGATCGCGACCCCGGCGACGACGTCGCCGATCTGCCACACCGCGTCGGGTTGCAGGCCCGGCGCGATGTTGCGGCCCTCGTCGAAGGCACCGTACGTCGGGAGCAGCACCTTGTGGTAGGTACCGCGCCGCTCACCGCGGTTGAGCAGGACCGCACTGATCGACACGGAGCGTTCCACGGTGTCCCACGACCGGCGAGGTGGGACACGGGTGATCGTGCTGAGCACCGTGGTCATGGTGCCAGCGAGGGCCGCCAGCTCGTCGGTGACCTCCTCGGCTTCGGCGACGAACTCGCGATGGAGCACGAGGTCGTCCACCGGGTAGCCCGTGAGCACCAGCTCGGGCAGGACGAGCACGTCGGCGTCACGTTCCTGGGCCCACGCCATGGCCTCGGCGATGCGCTCCGCGTTGCCCCGGATGTCCCCGACACCGACGGGGAGCTGTCCGACCGCGACGCGCAGGTGGCCTGTCATCGTGCTCCTTCGGGTGGCTACGACTCGGCGAACCGGCCGACGACCCCGCCCGGGTCCATGCCGGTGAGGTGTTGCTGGAACAGACGGTAGTAGGCCGCCTCCTCACGGGTCCGGAGCGCAGGATCGAGCGCATCGCGCTCCCGCTCGAACTCCTCCTCGCTGACCATGGCGCCGTAGTGCTCCCGGAGCACGGCGCGCGCCCCGGTCCCCTCACCGAACTGGGCCTTGCGCCGCCACAGCAGCTCGTCGGGCATCCAGCCCTCGAAGGCGCGCCGCAGCAACCACTTCTCGGCTCGCTCACCATCCGCCAGCTTCCACCGCGCCGGAAGGGCGAGCCCGAGCTCGACGACGTCGAAGTCCAGGAAGGGTACGCGTGGCTCGATCCCGTTCGCGCCCGCCACACGGTCGACACGCTGCAGCCCGCCGGCGTGCAGGCCCGCGATCGTCTCCAGGAGGGCGTCGTGCAGCTCGTCGTGATCCTCGATGCGGCCGTAGTGCGCGTACCCGGCGAACAGCTCGTCGGCGCCTTCGCCGATCAGCACCCCCTTGACGTGCCGGGACGCGAGCTTGGCCACCAGCAGGTTCGGCACCGAGCTGTGCACCAGCTGCGGATCGAACGACTCGATCACCCCGATGACCTCCGGGACCCAGTCGATGAGCTCGTCCTCGGTGTAGATGCGCTCGTAGTGGGCGGTGCCGAGCTCGCTCGCCAGCTGGCGTGCGGCGGCCAGGTCGTCACTGTCGGCCAGCCCGACGGAGAAGGTGGGGAGCCGCCACCCGTCGCGGTCGGCGATCTGCGCCGCGATCGCGGTGATGATGCTGGAGTCCAGCCCGCCCGACAGCAGCGTCCCGAGGGGGACGTCGGCGATCATGCAACGCTCGACGGCGGTCACCAGCGTGTCCCGGATCGCGTCGAGGACGGCCGCCGGCGGCTCGTCCAGGTCGGCGATCCGCTCGGCGAGCGCCTGCACCGCCGGGTTGCGTCGGTCAGGCAGCGTCCGGAAGGGCACGAGCCCGTCCTCCGGCGTCCAGGTGTGCCCCGGCGGGAAGGGCTCGACGTCGTTGCGACGGTCCGGATCGAACGCTTTCAGCTCGCTGGCGAACACGACCGTGCCACCGTCCCGGACCCAGTAGAGCGGGGCGATCCCGATCGGGTCTCGTGCGGCGACGAACGTGGCATCTCCGCCGGCGGCGACGAACGCGTACATGCCCCAGAGCCGGGTGAGCGCCTCGGGTCCGTCGGCCACCAGCAGGTGCAGCACCGTCTCGTGGTCCGAGTTCGACCGGAAGGTGTGCCCGCGGGCGAGGAGTTCGTCGCGCAGGCGCCGGTGGTTGTACACCTCACCGTCGCCCACGAGCCACAGGTCACGATCGGGTGCGTGCAGGGGCTGCCCGCCTGCCTCGACGTCGACGATCGCCAGACGACGGTGCCCGAGCCAGGCACCACCGACCTCGGCCACACCCTGCCCATCGGGGCCGCGGTGCGTGAGTCGATCGAGCATCCGCGTCCCCTCCGCGGGGTCGAAGGGGCCGACGGCCGCGACGATGCCGGACATGTTCGCTCCTCCTACCTCTGGCCGCCTACCTCACGTCGCTGCACCGGCCCGGGGGTCACAGGTAGTGCCCTGCGGTCCGGTGCTCGGTTCGCCCAGCCTCCTGGCCACGCTGGAAGGCACGGGAGAGTTCCTCCTGCGTGGCGAGCTCGTGGGCGATCAGGGTCGTCTTGATCCCGTGGAACAGCCCGTCGAGCCAGCCGACCAGTTGCGCGTGCGCCACGCGCAGCTCGGCAGTGCTCGGATCCTCCGGGAGCCGCAGCGAGAGCCGTTCCACCTCCTCCTGGAGTTCATCGGACAACAGCTCTCTCAGGGCGTCAACCGTCTCGTTGAAGACCGTCGCCAGCCGATGGCGGGCGGCCTCATCCAGCTCCAGCCGCTCGAGCTGCTCCAACAGCGACCGCGTCATGAAGGCGAGCCGCACCACCCGGCCGGGGCGGTCGACAGCCTCGCCGTCGTCCTCCGAGCCGGTGGGGGGCAGGCGACCGTGCGAGCTGGTCTTCGCCGGGAGCAGCCCGCCGAGAGGCTCCGGGTCGTGGACGGTCGGCTCTGGGCTCATGCGCACCCTCCGGACGCTTCGAGCATGCCTCGTGCGGGCCCCGGACCGACAGGGCCAGAGGTCAGGACGGGCTCGGCACCGGTCCTCACCGGGTCGACGGCAGCCAGCAGCCCGGCCCGGTCGTCGCACCGCACCGCGCACAGCCGGAGGGCCTCGCGTGGCGACATCCCCGTCGACCGGCAGGGCATCCGGGACCATCGCCCCTAGGACGGACACCCGTGTGATGGCGACCCTGAACGATCCTCCGGCCGAGCGGCGCTGGCAGGGAAGGGTCGGCGCATCGGCGAGGAGTCATCCGTGCATCCCACCATCATCCAAGGCGGCATGGGCGTCGGGGTGTCCAGTTGGCAGCTCGCACGCAGCGTGGCCGAACAGGGCCAGCTCGGTGTCGTCTCAGGCACCGCCGTTGCCGTCACCCTGGCTCGCCGCCTGGCAGACGGCGACGAAGGCGGCCACCTCCGCCGCGCCTTGGCGCACTTCCCGGTCCCGGCGATCGCACGACGGGTCGCGGAGCGCTACCTCGACCGGTCCTGGGGTGCCGGGTCGGAACGCTTCCTGACCGTGGCCCGCCCGACGATCGAGCCCAGCCGCTCGTTCGAGGAACTGACCGTCGTCGCCAACTTCGTCGAGGTGTTCCTCGCGAAGCACGGCAGCGGCGGCCTGGTCGGCATCAACTACCTCGAGAAGGTCCAGCTGCCGACGCTGCCGTCCCTGTACGGCGCCATGCTCGCCGACGTCGACTACGTGCTGATGGGCGCCGGGGTGCCGGCACGCATCCCGGCGGTCATCGACCAGCTGGCGGAGCACGAGGACGTCACCCTGCCCGTGACGGTGTCCGACGACGAGCGCGGCAACCGCGTCGAGGTGGCGTTCTCGCCGACACGGTTCCTCGATGGCGAGGAACCACCGCCGGTCCGGCGGCCGCGGTTCCTCGCCATCGTCTCCTCGTCCACGCTGGCCACCTACCTGGCACGCAACGCGAGCGGCAGTCCCGACGGGTTCGTGGTCGAGGCACCCACGGCCGGCGGGCACAACGCACCGCCTCGGGGCAAGCTGCAGCTCGACGAGGCAGGCGAGCCGGTGTACGGGCCCCGTGACCGGATCGACGCCGGCGCGATCGCGGAGCTCGGGCTGCCCTTCTGGCTGGCGGGCGGGTACGCGACGCCGGAGATGCTCGGCGTCGCGAAGGCGCAGGGCGCGGTCGGGGTGCAGGTCGGTACCGCCTTCGCACTGTGCGAGGAGTCGGGTATCGCCCCCGGCCTCAAGCGCCAGATCCTCGACCAGGTCCTCGACGGACGTGCCACGGTGCGCACGGACGCGGGGGCGTCGCCGACCGGTTTCCCCTTCAAGGTCGCCGACGTGAGCGGCACCCTCAGCGACCAGCAGGTCGCCGACGACCGCCCACGCCGCTGCGACCTCGGCTACCTGCGCGACCCCTACCGCCGACCGGACGGCAAGGTCGGCTACCGCTGCTCGGCCGAGCCGGTCGACGACTTCGTCGGCAAGGGTGGCGGACACGAGGACACCGAAGGCAGCCGCTGCCTCTGCAACGGTCTGGTCGCCACGATCGGCCTGGGACAGGTCCGTCGCAGTGGCTACCAGGAGCCCGCGCTGATCACCGCCGGCGACGACCTGCTGGAGATCGGTCGCTACCTCGACGCTGGTGCGCGGTCCTACACCGCCCGTGACGTGATCGCCCACCTGCTCGGCGAGCATCACGTGCGGGAGGTCGCCCGGCCGGCGACCCCGGTTGGCGGCTGATCCCGCCTCCCCCGCTCAACGCAGGCGCGACCCGTCACGGCCTCCGGGAGCCTGGGCGCCTCGTGGGCGACGCTGCGCCGCGGCGACATCGATCACGCGCACGCGGCCCGGCCGATCACCGTCGAACGGCTGGCTGCGACCTCGGTCACCCACCTGCCGGCTGCGACCGGAACCCGGAGCCTCGTCGGGGACCCACGTGAGCGAGGCTCCGAACAGCCCCCAGCAGGAGCCGGTGAGTCCACGCAGCGAGGGGCGTTCGGGCTGGTGGGTGCTCCGCTCGGTCATGGTGGTCCTCGCTCTCCCGCGACGCCGTGCCCTGGCCCCCCACCCTGCCCTGTTCTGACCCCCGCCATGCCCCGTTCTTCCTGGCCCCCCTGCCCTGTCCTGGTCCCCCGCCGCCCTCCTGGTCCCCCCCACCCGTGGGACCGGCCGTGCGGTCGGTCCCGTCCTCGGACGACCCGCTCGTGATCGTCCGAGGACGGACCCCCCGATCCCCTGACCGCTCGGCCGCTGGGCCGACAGCACCCCGCGCTCGCTTCGCTCCGGCAACCCCCGGGGGGTGGCGCTCCCGGTCGGCTGCCTCACGCAGACGGAGCGTCGGCGGGGCCGGCTGATACACCGTGACCACCTCGACGACACCATCGCACGGTGGTGCGCTTCAGACGCGCACCCAGGTGGTCTCGACCGTGAACGCCGAGGACGGCCAGATACAGCGCAGGCTGATGGTGCCGCTGTGCACCTCGATGACGAACCGCCCGAGCGCGTCCGTGGTCGTGCCGACAGACGCCGAGCTACCCCCGGAACCAGCCTCGTCGCGACGACGCACCGTGAGGTCCACCTCGGTGGCCGGGACGCACTGCCCGATCAGACGCCGGCGGTCGTCCTCGGCCACGACCTCGAGCTCGACCTGTGCCTCACCGGCGTCGAACGTCAGCCGCCGGACGGTCTGGGTCTGGCTGCGCACGGCCACCGCGGGCGCGTCGGTCAGGGAGTCGAAGGTCAGCTCGGCGAGCTCGGCGTCCAGGCGCAGGTGGGCGAGCATCGACCGAGCAGCCAGCACGGCGTCCTCGGGGACGGGGTCGAGGTGCTGCGCCGCCGCACGCAGCTCCTCCAGGAGCTCCTCGTCAGGCTGTGGCGATCCAGCGCGAGGCTGCCCCTGGGGGCCGTCGTGCTGTGGGTCGTCGCTCATGGTCCCCTCCTCAGTCATCCGGAGTCACCTGGTCAGCTCGTGATACCTCGTGTGCGCAGGTGTTCTCGCAGCTGGCTGAGGCAACGTCCCCGGGTCGGCCCGATGCTGCCGATGGGGATGTCCAGCGCCGCGCTCGCCTCCTCGTAGCTGGGTGGCGGATCGGCCATCAGCACCCGCAGCAGGGTGCGGCACCGCTCCCCGAGCTCGTCCAGCGCGGCCCACAGCTGCGTGTCGCGCTCGTGGACCAACAGCTCGGTGTCCACGGCCCCGTCCTCAGCGTGGAGCCGATCGAAGGTCTCGTCTGGGGCGGGTCGGGTGCGGTCGGCCTGGCGCAGCAGTCGCAACGACTCGTAGCGGGAGGTGGTGGCGAGCCACCCGCCGACCGCACGAGGCTCACGGATCCGGTCGAGGTGCTCGACCAGCCGCAGCCAGGTGGTCTGGAAGGCATCGTGGGCGTCGGCATCCCCGAGCCCGTGTGCCCGGATCACCGACCAGACCAGCCCGGTGTAGCACGCCACCAGCCGATCGAAGGCGTCCTGATCGCCCTCTGCGGCCCTGCGTACCTGCTCCGCGACCTTCTCGCGGTCGATCCCTGACCCTGCCACCCACGATCCTCGATGTGCTTGGCGGCAGGATGCTAGCCGCCAGGTCGTCGATCACAGGTCCCAGAGTGCAGGTCGACGCAGGTAGGGACGGGCGGCACGCCCCTGCGTCAGCCCGTCGGGTCCTCGGGGGCTCCCACGACCACGAAGGACGCCCGCAACGCGCGGGCCGCCGGACCGTCGTCGGCCGCGCCTGCGATCACCGCAGCGAGCGCACGCTGAGGTGACGCGCCACGTGCCATCCGGTCGTGCAGGTCGACCATGAACGAACCCGTGACCTCGTCCGGGATCTCCATCACGGGAGCGACCAGGCAGGTGACGCCGAGCCGAAGCAGGACGCTGCTCAGCCCGAGCACCGCGTCACCCCGCAGCGTCGCGGTCGCTGCGGCCTCGCAGCTGGAGAGCACCAGCAGCCGGGGGAGGTGTCGGAGCCGCTCCAGTTCGTAGACGGTCAGGGACCCGTCGGCCAGGCGCAACGAGGAGAACATCGGGTTGTCGCTGCGGAACGCCCCATGGGTGGCGAGGTGGGCCGTCCGGGCCCCTTCCATCGCCGAGAGCACGCGCGCAGCGCCGGCCTCGTCACCCGTCAACACGGTCGCCTCCGCGTGGCCTTCGGCCAGGGCGGCGACCTCGGCTGCCGCCCCCGGAAGGTCGGGTCCCGCGATCAGGAGCATCGCCCCAGGGCCGGGCTGACGCGCTTCGCGGTGCGCACGGCGCGATGCCGACAGCCAGGCACCCGCCGAGGGCGACACGGCCGGCACCTCTCCGAGGTTCGGCATCAACGCACCCCACGGCAGACCGTCCAGTGCCCGGGTCGGCACCACGACGAGACCGTCGGCGTCGACCCGATCGAGGGCGAGCTGCTCGATCAGATCCTGCACCGAACGGGCCATGGACGCCTCGGTCGCGGCCAAGGACGCCGGCGAACCGTGACCGTGGGCCAGTCGCCGAAGGGCGGCACGCAGGTGGTCGACGTTCGCCCGGACCTCCTCGAGCGGCCCGAGGGCGTGGTAGCGGGTGGCCCGGGGGCCGACGACCACGAGGTGGAGGTGTCCGTCGAGCTGGAAGTAGGCCACCAGGTTGCGTCCAGCGAGCGCCCGACGCAGTGCTGGGACGTCCAGCCGCAGCCAGTCAGCATCGCCGTCGCGGTGGACGAGCGAGCGTGCCCGGTCACGGATACGACGTTCCACTCGGGCGCGCGAGGTGACCGCCGGGCCGGTGTGCTCACCTGCGCGGGCGGCCTCGCGCTCCAGCTCCTCGAGACGTCGCAGCTCCGCCAGGTCGTCGGCGAGCTGTCGATCGTCGGGCGGCAGACGGGGGACGCCGATGTCGGTGGCACGCACCCGATCGAGGGCCCGCAGCACCTCGGCCGGGCGCCCGTCCTCGAGCGCCAGGTGGATCGCCAGCCGAACCAGCTCGGTGGTGTGGCCGGCTGCATGGGCACGCAGTTCGGACGACGCGAACACCAGCCGGGAGCGGTCGAGCAGGCCGAGCCCCGTCGTGACCGCCCGTCGCGCCCCCGCGCGATCGCCGTCGTCGAGCCGGAGCAGGGCGGTCGCGTACCAGTGCTGGGCCCTGGCGAGCGCCGGTGCGGTGCGCGCGGCGCCGCGCACCCGGTCGAGGATGGCGCGGGCCAGCGCGGCGTCTCCCTCGCTCCGCGCCTGCCGGGCGGCGACCAGCCACGCGACCCGCGCCTCCGTCGCCCACCCGCCGGCCTCGAGGTCGTCGGCCAACTCGCTCGCCGCGTTGGCGTCGACCGCGCTCGTCCGTGCCGCGAGCGCCACGTAGCGGGCGTGCAACTCCCAACCGGCCCGACCACCCTGCCGGAAGCGCTCACGGACGTCGTTCGCGAGCGCTTCGGCACGGCCGTTGTCGCCGGCCATCAGGCACAGACGCGCGACCAGCAGCTCGGCTTCGGCGCCGTTCATGTGGTCGTCAGCCAACGCCCGCGCCGCCGCCTCGGCCCGGTCGATGGCCTCCTCCAGGAGGCCGGCCTCCGCCAGCACCTCGGCGCGGTCGGTGTCGAGCACCGCGAGCGCGGCGGCATCGCCGAGGCCACGCAGCACCTCGGCCGCCTCCTCGAGCAGCGCCAGCGCCTCGGGCAGGCGTCCCTGACGGCCGGCGACGAAGCCGAGGTTCTGCAGGCCGAGCGCCACGCCACGTGTGGCGCCGAGGTCGCGCGCCAGCTCGACCGAGCGCTCCAGATCGGCCCGGGCCTGACCCAGGTCCCCACGGTAGGCGTGGAGCACGCCGCGGTTGCTGAGCAGGCGCGACTCCGCGGCGCGATCGCCGCTGGCGCGGAGCCTGCGATGCGCCCGGTCGTACGCGTCGACGGCGTCGGCCTGGCGGCCGAGCCGCTGCAGGATCACGCCGCGCTGCATGTCGTTGCGTGCGGCGTCCGTGCCGTCGAGCGACCGGGCAGCGAGCCCCGTCGCCTCGAGGGCGAGTTCGGTGTTGCCCAGGTGGAGCAGGACGACGGCCAGGCTCGATCGGATCAACGCTGACGTCCGGGTGGCGCCGGCCGAACCGGCCTGCGCCGCTGCGGCGTCCAGTTCGTCGCGTGCCTCCGGCAGCTCACCCAGCTCGCGCAACGCGAGCCCCAGAGCCCAACGCACGTGTGCGTGGGCGAGCTCGTCGTCGGCGAAGTGATCGAGCAGACCGGGCGCGCGACGTCGGTAGCCGGCCGGATCGGCCTGTGCCTCGTCGACGAGCGCCAGGAGGTCGTCTGTGGCGGTGGAGGCAGGCATGATGCAGGGTAAGCACGCCAGGAACGACCGACACAACGTGGGGGACACGCATGGCCGCCGAGGGCAACGGCAACGGACGTGACGATACGCCGGATCGCATGGAGGTGGTCGAGGAGCTCCGTCGACGTGGTGTCGCCATCGCCGGTGGCGCCACACCCTTCGCGTACCGCCGGGGGCAGCTGCTGCTCCACGCTCGCGACCTCGAGCCGGCGATGCGCGTGAGGGAGTTCGTGCAGCGCCAGGACGCGGAGCCCGAACCACTCGAGGCCGCCGACGGCGAGGTGGTGCGCGTCCGGGTCGGCGAGGAACGACCGGCGATCCAGGGGCTGCGGGGTGCGGGGATCCGCGCGCAGCTCAACCACGTGCTGTTCACCGACAGCGGGATGCCGTTCGCAGCCGATCCCGCCTACCAGGCCAACCCCGCCTACCAGGCCAACCCCGCCTACCAGGCCAACC
>CAYVJT010000074.1:12748-16292 GCA_964451855.1 uncultured Actinomycetota bacterium | reverse complement strand
CGGCAGGGTACCCCCCCACCCTATCTTCCGTGGGGCTGCCACGCCCAGGAGGTAGCGATCGTCACGGGGAGGCTGGGTCAGGCGAGCTCGAGGTCCTCGAGGAGCTGCTCCAGCGGGACGAACATCGTCGGGTAGTGGATGGTCTGCTCGATCGTCCCATCCGGGGAGATCAACGCGAAGCTGTGGGACGGGCTGTCGCCGTGTCCGTACTGGCCCAGCATGCCGTAGGCATCCGCGACCGAGTTGTCCCCGTCGACGAGGATCGGCTGCTCGATCCCGAACCGGTCGGCCTCGAACGCGAGCACATCCGCCGTGCCGGGCATGATCGACACCAACTCGATCCCGCGTTCCGCGAGCGCCTCCGAGATCTCGGGGATCTGGGCGAAACAGCCGTCACAACCCACCCCCATCGAGAAGTAGGTCAGGGCGAAGCCCTCGGCGAGCACGTCGTCCAGGGCGATCTGGTCCCCGTGGGTGGTCGGCAGCTCGAAGGCCGGCGCGTCCCCGCTACGGATACTGGTGGACGCTTCGCGTTCCACCGTGATGCCGGCGAGGACAGCGAGCCCCACCGCCAGGAGGGGAACGGTGAACAGCAGCCAGCGTCTCAGGCCGCCCTCGTTGCTGGCGGCCTGCGCGTTGGCGGCGCTGCTGTGTCCGGCCTTGCTAGTGGCATGCGGGCGGGTCATCGGTGTCCTCCGTGAGCACGGTGGCATCGCGTGGGGTTGGACGGGGTTCGGTGGCCGCGACGCGTCGGGCGTCGGTCCTGCGCGGACGAGCCGAGAGCCACAACGCTCCGAGGGCGAGGGCCACCAGCACAGCGCCGATCAACGGGTCGGGGACGGGCTCGAGCGCCGCCACCACCGGGTCCAGCCAGGTGCGCAGGGTCTGGCCCATACCGACCTGGAAGGTCGGGGTGATCAGGGTTCCGGTGGCGCCGAGTCCGATCAGGGCGAGGCCCATGATCGCGAACATGCCGGCCACGATCGCGTCCAACAGGCCGACGGGGCGCTTCCAGGCGCCGAGCCCGACCGTGACGGTGCGGCCCCGTCCGGACAACCGGGCGGTGAGGTCGGCTCGGTCCCACATGAGGGTGAGCAGCAGCAACGGCGCGACCATCCCCCCCACGTAGGCCAACGCGATCGCGACCGTCGCACCGAGTCCTGGCGAGACCGCGGTGAGCGTGAGGACCCCGGCGAGCACGGGCGCGCAGCATGCCGAAGCCGCCCCGGAGAACACCCCCAGGGCGAACACGCCGCCAGAGTCGGTCCGCTGGATGTCCGGGGAGTTGCGCAGCATCGGAAGCGACCAGACCTTGCCACTGAGGGCCACGCCGGCCAGGCCGAGCAGCAACAGTCCCCCGGCGACGTAGACCGGGCCGTGGAAGCGCAGCAGCGATCGGGTGAGGATCCCGATGCCGAGCGCGGCGGGCACGAGCACGACCGACAGGCCGGCCGCGAACACCAGCGTCAGCGGCACCAGCCGCCACCGCCGGTTGCGCACCGCTGCGGCGAGGTAGGACGGGAACACCACCAGGATGCAGCAGGGGGCGAACAGCGCGATCGTGCCGGCCACGAAGGCTGCGGCCAGCGACCCGCCCAGGAACACGGTCTCCATCGTTCACCCCTGCCCGTCGGTGGCGAACGAGCCCACACCGAGGTCGGCGAGTTCACACTCCAGCGCCCGCGCTGACAGACGCCCGTGCGCCAGCAGGTCCTCACCCGCGAACAGCGCCGGAGGGAAGGCCACCCGCGAGGTGGCCACCAGGTGGCGCCCCTCGTCGGAGAGCAGGTCGACCTCGCGGACCGACACCGCGAACCGACCCTGCAGCTCGGTGAGCACCGACCAGCCGTGCTCGCACAACCGGCACCTGGGCGCGGTGACGTAGGTCAGTTCGAGGGGCGCCATCGGTTCGTCGGGAGGTCTCATGGGTGGTGATCCTCGTGGTCGACGTCCGTCGATGACTCGCCAGCGGGCGCCTCGGTGCCGGTCAGCTGCGGACCGAGCACGGTGGAGACGGTGAACACGGTCACGAACAGCGCGAGCGCGATGGCCGGCACGCGCCAGGAACCGAAGCGTCGGCGTAGGCGGAGCAGCAGCGGCACCGTCGCCACGAACCCGATCGCACCGAACAGCGCCGTGCCCGCCACGCCGGAGACGACGGCGGCACCGGCCAAGGGACCCACGTGGTGCAGGACGTGCGGCGCGATCCCGGTGGTGGCCGCCCAGACGGCAACGAGACCGCTCCAGAGCCGGCCGACCGCCCGCTGCAGCCCGCTGCGACGGTCGGTGATGCCGGTCGTCGGAGCCACGGTCACCCGCCGATCGACGACGTCACGGGAGACACCGCACCCGGCTCGCTCGAGGCTGCCTCGGCAGCCATCTCGTGGTGACACCGTCGCGCGGGACCGCCCTTGGGTGCCCGCCGGCCGAACAGTGCTTCCGTGAGCTCCTCGACGACCCGGTCGACCTCTCCGGCTTCGAACGCATCCTTGACGCAGGTCCGAAGGTGCCCGTCCAGTAGCGCTCTGCGGGCGCTCTCCAACGCTCCCGTCACGGCGCTGAGCTGGTGGAGCACGTCGATGCAGTACACGTCGTCGTCCAGCATCCGGACGACGGCGTCGAGGTGGCCTCGCGCTCCGGTCAGCCGGGAGCGTGCATCGTCCCGGCTCATCGCATCACCTCGCGGCGGTGCTCGAACTCCTCGGAGTCGATCTCTCCCCTCGCGTAGCGCTCCTCGAGGATGCGCATCGCGTCGGAGGACGTGTCGTCCCGAACGGGCGTGCGGCGAGCCAGCGCGATGATGGTCCCGGCGACCAGGATGGCCAGGATCACCCACCAGACCAGGTGCCAGCCCATCATCCAGGCCCAGCCGTCCCAGCCACCATGCATCCAGGTCCCCATCACCGATCCTTCGTCGAGGTTCGCGTCAGTGTCCACCCCACCCGGGGTGGGTACGACGGGCGGGCGACCCCGTGTCGCGGGGCCATTGGTCCCTACTTCTGTCCCGCACCTGCACGGGGCGGGAGCCACCTGGCGCGGGTGTGCCCGTTGCCGTCGCTCGGGCCGGCTACCTCCCGGTGGTCGACCAGTGCCACGCCTCCGATGGCAGGTTGGAGAACCCGAACCGGGACGCGTTGGCGCGCAGCCAGTCGAACGCTGCGTTGCCGGTGCACCTCGAACGGCGGTTCGGGTAGCAGATGGTCTGGCCCTGCCACGTGAAGTCGATGGCCAAGCCCAGCTCGTGCTGGGAGGAGCCCGGTCGCGCCGTCGGGATCCGGCAGGACGACGCCGGTGACTCGTCAACGTCGGGGCAGCCGTTGGCCAACCGGAGCCGGGCCGTCACCTCCGGCGAGCGGTAGCCCGAGCCGCCGAGGACGATGCCATCGTCCTCGGCAGCGATCAGGAGCGCCTCGGTCGCCGGAGCGATCGAACGCGCCACCGTGATCCCGCGCACGGTGGCCAGTTCGACGCTCGCCCGACCCGTGGACACCGACGGCGCTGCGGCAGCTGCCTGCCGCTCGCGTTGCCGACGCAGCCGCTCCTC
>CAYVJT010000074.1:0-12648 GCA_964451855.1 uncultured Actinomycetota bacterium | reverse complement strand
CCGACGGCGCTGCGGCAGCTGCCTGCCGCTCGCGTTGCCGACGCAGCCGCTCCTCGACCTCGATCGCCTCACGCAGCCGCTCCTCCTCATCATCCAGGCGCTGCCGCTCAGCGGTCGCCGCCACGAGTTGCGCCTTCGTCTCCGAGTAGCGAGTGTCCGCCTCGTCGGCGATCCGGAGGATGCGAGCATGTGAGGTGGCGACCTCGTCCGCGGCTGCCGTGGCCGCCTCCAGCGCCGCATCCGACGCCGCCTCCTCGATCATGGCGATCTCGCGGAGCGTCGCGAGGCGCATCCCCAACGACTCGGCCGTCTCGACCGCGTTGGCCTGCAGATCGACGACGCGCCGGAGGTAGTGCAACCGATCGGCCAGCTCACCCGGCGCTCCACCCTCCAGAGCGGCCATCGTGACCGAGAGCGGTTCCAGGGAGGCACGGCCCTGCACGTACGCACGTCGAGCCAACGCCTCCAGCTCCTCCTCGGCGTGGTCGAGCTGCCGCTCGGCTGCCACCACCTCGCCGCTGGCACGCTCTGCGTCGATCCGTGCGTCCCTCGCGGCCCGATCCGCCGCGCGCTGCACCTCGACGCTGTCGGACAGCTGCTGGCTGACGAGTTCGAGCTCGGCATCCACCCGCTCGAGCTCGGCCCTGGCGGCACCCGTCTCGGCCTCGAGCTGCCCGATCCGACGGTCCGTCTCATCGGTCCGCCGCTCGGTCTCGGCCAGCCGCTCGGCGGTGCTCGGCGGCGCACCGCCGGCGGCCGCGGGCAGGGCGCTGACGATCACCAGCGAGACCAGCAGACGAGCGATGGCTCGGCGCCGAGCAGACACCACACGTGCTCCTCCAGGTCTGGGACGGTGGACCGGCCCAACCCTAGCCGCCGACTACTACGCAACTGTCGTATCAGGGTCCAACCGGCCGCCGTCCTCGGTCACCCAGCCCTCGATCGCCACCGAGCAGCATCGACGCCAGCAACGACGCGCGCGTAGCAGGTAGGTTCGGTGATGACATCACCGCGACACGGACCGAGCCCGAGCGACGCGTTCGTCCCACGTCGAACCGTCGGCTCGGACCCGGAGACACCGGAGGGCAACCTCAGATGGCTCGTCGACAGCGCGCCCCGAGCGCGAGCGGCCTGCTCGGCCACCTCGAGTACGAGGTCCTGACGACGTTGTGGTCGCAGGCGCCGGCCAGCGTTCCGGAGGTCCTGGCCCGGATCAACGCTGGACGTCCCGAGGACGCCCGGTTGGCCTACACCACCGTCATGACCGTCCTGGGCAGGCTCCACGAGAAGGGGCTCCTGGATCGGACGCGTCAGGGCCGTGGCTACGCCTACGAGCCGAGGTTCGACGAACCCGGGCTCATCGCCCACCTCGGTCGGCGCGAGATCGACGATCTCCTCGAACGCTACGGCGGGGAGATCGCCCTGGCACAGTTCGCCGCCGCGGTGGAGGACGCCGACCCCCAGCTGGTCGCACGCCTGCGCGAGCTCGTCGAGCAGCGGGATACCGATGCGTGATCGATGGGCGGTCGGGCTCCTCGCGCTCGGCCTGGTGGCGTACTGCGTCGCCGCGCTGATCGTCGGGGTCGAGCCCCGCCTTCCGGGCGTCCTGCTCGCCGTGCTGGCCGCAGGGTCCGTGACGTTCGCCGTCATCCGAGCTGCGCGGCACGGTCGCCTCGTGTCTCGGCTGCACCAGCGCTCGGCACCGACCCGAGTGGCCGGGGTCCTCGTCCACGCAGGCGAGGTCGGGGGCCCAGCGTTCGTGGCAGGGCTGCGCCATCCGACGATCTTCTGCGATCGCGACCTGCCCGCGCAGCTCTCGGCTGGGGAGCTACGGGCTGTGATGCTGCACGAGCGGGCGCACCAAGAGACACGCGATCCGGCCCGCCTCCTGCTCCTCGGGCTGGTTTCGCCGCTCCTGCACCTGCTCCCCTCGGGACGCCAGTGGCTCGCCTTGCGCCTCGCGGAACGTGAGATCGCCGCTGACCGCTACGCGCTGGCGAACGGTGCCACGCGCGCCGATCTCGCCTCGGCCCTGGTGCGGCTGCCGCCGCTGACCCGAGCCCACGTCGCCGGGTTCACCCCAGCCATAGACCTCCGCCTGCAGGCACTGCTCGGCGAGGAGACCACCGTCGGAACGCCGGTGGCGCTACGACGGTGTGCCATCCTGGCCATCGGTGGCGTCGTCGGCTCAGCCCTGTGCACCTGGTTCCTGCATCGGGCACTGGAGATGACCCTCGGGGTCGTGTGCTGCTGACGGCCCGCTCAGACCTGCCACACGTGGTCAGGCGTCGTTGCAGAACCGTTCGGTGACGTCTGCCTGGATCTCGCGCTGCTGTGGTTCCCACCAGGTCTTGATGTGAACCAGGATCGCCTCGACCTCCTCAACGGTGAGCTCGTCACCGAAGGCCGGCATCTCGGGGTAGCCCTCGCGCTGCGGCATGCCGTCCATCACGATGTCGATCAGGTCGCAATCGGCGTGATGCCAGGTGTGCCCCTGGGCGTTGTGCGGCGGTGGGATGTCGTCGATCGATCCTCCGGTGGCGCCTCCGTGGCACGCGACGCAGTGCATGTCGTAGAGCGCCTCACCGCGCGCGAGCTCATCGTCGCCAGCCGGTTCGGTGTCGTCGCACGCGACCGCGACGACGAGCGCAGCTGCGCTCACGATCCCGATGCGGAGCGCGAGTCGCATCGTCGTCCTCGCCTGTGGTCTCTGCGTCTCTCTCGGTCCTAGTCGGCGACGACGGTCAGTGTGGCGACCATCCCCGCCTCCCGATGGCCGGGGACGCTGCAGTAGACCTCGTAGGTCCCGGCCTCCTCGATCATGAAGGTCGCCGTGACGGTCTCCCCTGGGTCGGCATGAGCGACATGCAGATCGTCGCCCTCCATGGCGTGGTCCTCATCAGCGTGGTCGCCATGCCCTTCCTCACCGACCATGCCGATCGCCGCGACCCCCTCGATGACGAGGTCGTGGTCGACGGACCCTTCGGCGGTGAACTCCACGGTGACCTCGTCGCCAGCAGGAACGGTGAAGGTGTCCGGTTCGAACTCCATCGCATCGGTGCCAGTGATCGCGAGCTCGGTCGTCGCTGTCGCGGTGTCGTCGCCACAACCGGCGAGCAGTACGGCGCCGACCGCCAGGGCCAGGAACACGGGGGTAGGTCGCATCATCGAGACCTCGTAGGTTGAGGAAGGTACGACGGGAGTGTAGTGGTTCGCGGCGCGGCGCCAACCCGGCGCCGCGCCTGAGGTCCGCGCCGGCTGCCGAGGTCACATCGACCACTCGAGCAGCTCGCGGGCGTCGTCGGGGACGACCGCGTTCACCGCGGCCAGGAGGTTCAGCAGGATCAGCGCCACCTTGGGGTTCGGCAGCCCGACCACCGCCGGGGTCGCTTCACCGTGGGATCTCGATCTCCACGGTGGTTCCTTCGCCGGGAGCGGTGGTGATCTCGAGCCTCGCGCCCGCAAGGTGTGCGCGTTCCTGCATGCCCAGCAGACCGAGCTTGCCGCGGTCGGCGAGCTCTGCGCTGTCGGCGGGGAGCTCGAACCCGCATCCGTCGTCGACGACGGCGAGGTGGAGCCGGTCCACCTCGAAGCTCAACCGCACGCTGGCGTGGGTGGCGTGGGCGTGGTGTTCGACGTTGTGCAGGGAGGCCTGCGCGACGCGGAACAACAGCATCTCGATCTCGGTCGGTGGCCGGAAGGGCTCACCCACGACGCTGAACTCGAACGTCAGCTCGCTGCGATGACGCAGGTCGTCGACGAGCGATTCCAGGGCCGAAGCGATCCCGAGGTCGTCGAGAACAGGAGGTCGCAGGTCCTGGCTGAACCGGCGCACCCCCGCCAGGGTCGCACCGGCGAGGTCCTGGAGCTCCTGCACCTCTGGGAGGCGTCCTTGTGCGGACAACCGCGCCGCGACGGCATCCAGGCCGCGTCGGATGGCCACCAGGTTCTGGGCGGCCTCGTCGTGGAGCTCGCGGGAGATGCGCTTGCGCTCCTCCTCCTGGGCTGCGGTGACCAGACGGGCGTACGAGTGGATCCGGTCACGCTCGAGGTCCTTGAGCCGTGCGTTCGCCAGGGCTGTGGCCAGCTGGTTGCCGACCCCGACGAGCAGCTGCAGATCATCCGAGCTGAGCGATCGCCCCGGGTGGGGGCAGACCGCCAGCACACCGCTGACGCGACCGGCGGGACCAGGTTCGGGCAGATCGGTGTCGAAGGGGATCGCCAGGATCCCCTCTCCCACCGGGCGTACGGCACCGGTGTCCCGAGGCGGGTCGATCTGCCGCAGACAGTCGTCGAGCGCGCCGGTGTCCCCATCGGCCGGGAAACGTGCCAGGGGCGACATCCGGGTGGGGTCCTCGGGCACGGCGGCGGCCACACACGCAGCGTCCAGATCGAGCACCGACACCAGGGAGGCCAGCGCCTCCTGGAGGGCACGATCGAGCTCGGCGGTCAAGGTCAACGTGGCGATCTCGTTGAGCAGGCCGAGCCGGCGGCTGGTGGCCTCGGCCCGTTGCCGTTGCCTGCGTTCACGTTCGACGGGGACGGCCATGATGACCCCGGCACCGACGACGACCACGACGTAGACGACCTCGGTGAGCCACTCGAGGTCGTGGGAGTGGTAGACGACGATGTTGGGTATCGTCAGCACCGCGGCCCACGATCCGGTGAGGTACGCGCCCTCGATCCCGTAGCGCAGGCTGGCGTAGGCGATGGGTGCGAGGTAGAGGATCACGGGCATGTGATGCAGCGCGGGGTGGACGCCGGCGGCCACCTCGGCCCACGCCTCGGCCACGATGTGGAGGGCGGTGACGCCGAGCACACCGGCCTGGATGATCCAGAAGGGACGTTCGCGCAGTCGTTGGGGGACGTTGCGGGCCAACGCAGCAGCACGGACGGTCAGCGGTCGCGTGCCGGCGGTGGGCGTGCCTGCGTGCTCGGTCACTGCGGAGGCTCCGCACCCTCGAGGTCGAACCAGCCGCACCGCAGGCCATGGAGCACCGCCTCGGTGCGTGAACCGACCTCGAGCTTGCTGAACACGTGGCTGAGGTGGGCCTCGATGGTCCGGATGCTCAACCCCAGCGCGGTCGCGATGTCCTTGTTGGCCAGCCCCGTGGCGGCGAGGGCGAGTACCTCGTGCTCCCGCTCGGTCAACAGCTCGCCTCCGGTCGGAGGGTCGGGCTCGGGGTCGCCGTGTGCCAGGCGGGTGAGCACCTTGTGGGTGATCGCCGGGTGGAGCACGGAGTCGCCGGCGTGGACCGCCTCGACGGCGTGCACGAGTTCGTCGCTCTCGACGTCCTTGAGCAGGTAGCCCGCGGCGCCGGCCTCCAGCAGGGCGAACACGTACTGGTCGTCGTCGTGCACGGTGAGGATGAGGACGCTGACGTGCGGACGGCTGGCCTTGATGTGACGGGTCACCTCGATGCCGTTCTTGCCCGGCAGTCCGATGTCGACGATCGCGACGTCAGGGTCATGGTGCTCGACGGCTGCGATCGCTTCCTCGCCGTCAGCGGCCTCGCCCACGACCTCGATGCGACCGCTGTCCTCGAGGATGCGTCGCGTCCCCTGGCGGACCAGCGTGTGGTCCTCCGCGAGGACCACACGAACTGCGGGGCTGCCTTCGGTCTCGTCACTCACGCCGTGGCTCCCTCGCGTGTGTCACCACCGTACTGGCCTCACCCCGCCGAGCTCCTGCGTACGGGTCTCATGCGAAGAACGCGAGCTCGACGATCAGGCCGAAGAGCGCCATCCCGCCCCAGGCGAGCACGGTGAACCCGACGAGCAAGCCGATGCCGATCAGTGGGAGGCGGAGCTCGCGGGGGCGGCCGAAGATCCAGCCGGCGAGCATGAGGTAGACCGGGGAGAGCACGATCCCGAAGATGAGGATGGGTCCGAGGGTGGTGGCGTTCACGACTCTGCCTCCTCGAGCTCGATCATGGGGACGGCCTTGCCGGCGACGAGGAAGAACAGCACCACGATCGACAACGCGCCGATCAGCGAGGACAGCTCGACCCAGGACGGGGTGTAGCTGCCCGGCACGCCCTCGTAGAGCCGGAACGCCGGGTACATCAGTCCCTCGACCACGAACAGGGTCTTCTCGATCAGGATCGCGACCAGGGGAAGGACGGCGACAGCGACGGTGCGGCCGACGCTGAACCGTTGCGGGGAGAGCATCTGCAAGCCGACGTGGCCCACGGTGATCGCCAGCAGCGCGATCGCGACCCAGTAGGCCGGGGTGGCGATCATGGCCGAGACCGGCCCGGCCACGGCCTCGGACGGCATCGCGACGCCGGTGACGACCTTCTGCAGTTGCAGCCAGAGGAACAGCAGGGCGAACAGCCCCACCCAGCGCGACAGTCCTCTGAACACCCGGTCGTCGATCAGATCCTGCCAGTGGTAGACGCGGCGGACGATGTAGGCGAGCAGGGTGACCGCTCCGAGGGCGGAGGCCAGGGCGGCGGCCAGGAACGCCGGGCCCTGCACCGGCCCGAACCAGCCCGGCTGGCCGGGCAGCAGGGCGAACAGCCACGGGATCACCCCACCGTGGAGGAAGAACGGCGCGAGGATGATCAGCCCCAGCGCCAGCCACCACGCCATCCGCTCAGCCTTGATCCGCTCGCCGGGCCGGTGGCCGACCAGCAGCAGCCGGTACACGGGCCTGAACACCCTCGGGAGCCGATCGCGCAGCCGGTGGAGATCGGCGCGGATCGTCAGCGTCAGGTAGGTGGCGGTGAGCACGAAGTACAGCGTGATCACGACCACGTCCCACGCCAGCGGCGAGGTCTGCAGGGTCTGGGGCAGGTTGGGCAGGATGCTGGTGACCACCCGGCCGGGCCTGCCGAGGTGGATGACGATGTAGAGCCCGGCGTTGACCAGCGCGGCCAGGGTCAGCAGCTCGGCGATGCGGGCGACGGGCGCGAAGGCGTCCATGCGGAACAGGCGCACGGCTGCGGAGACGATGATGCCCCCGTGAGCGATACCCACCCACCAGATGAACGAGCCGACGTAGAAGCCCCACGGGATCCCACCGGCATAGCCCCAGTCGCCGAGGTTGGTCACCACCAGGCCGTGTTGCAGCTGGAACGCCCACGCCTGGGCGAACCAGGCGAGCCCGGCCAACGCGACGGCCAACACCACGTACCAGCGCCACGACGGCCGGCCCAGCGGCCGCAGGATCGTCGCGATACGCCCGGAGGGTTGGGTCGCGACGTCGGTACCCGTCGCACGGGACGTTGTGCTCGACGTTGTGCTCGCCATGATCAGGCCTTCCCGGCCAGGCGACGGAACCACGGTTCCGGGCCCTCCAGCACCGCTCGACGGTCCTCGGTCAGCCCCCAGTCCTCGTAGGCCCAGTCGCCCTCGACGATCTCGGCCTGTGACGAGGGCGGCTGACCGATGTAGATGATGTTGGGTTCGGTGCCGAGGTCCTCGAGCAGCCGGAAGGTCGGCAGGTTGCCGCCGGCCTCCTCGCGACGCTTGGCGAGGTGGCGGTTGGGGGCGCTGTCCGGATCGTTGAGGTCGCCGATGTGCAAGGCCTCCATCGAGCAGGCGTCCACGCACGCCGCGGTGCCGCGCTTGTCGGGGTCGTCCTGGCGGAGTGGACAGAGGGTGCACTTGCCCATCACCCCCTTGGGCGGGTCGCCCTTGACCGCGACCCCACGGGCGTCGCGGCGTTCGCCTTCGAAGCCGCCGCCGTAGCTCGACGGTTCGCCCCACTGGAACACGTTGACGCCGTAGGGGCAGGCCACCTGGCAGTAGCGGCACCCGATGCACACGTCGTAGTCGGTCAGCACCAGCCCGTCCGCCAGCCGCCGATGCCGCGCCCCGGTCGGGCACACCATCACACACGGCGCACGGGTGCAGTGTTGGCACAGCCGCGGCAGGTACCTGGGGTCGACGTCCGCGGGCTCCTGGTAGGCGAACACGTACGGCCAGATCACCCCTTCGGAGAGCCCGTTCTCCTCGCTGCACGCAGCCACGCACCGCAGGCAGCCGTCGCAGCGTTCGAGATCGATCACCATCCCGAACTGCACCGGCAGCTGCTGACCCGGCGCCGCCGTGCCGCCCGAACCCGCCAGCGGTAGCTCATCGCCGATCCCGTAGCTCGGGCTCGACGCGAACGCACCGCGGCGGAACAGCTCACCGAAGAACAGCGCCCCGACCGCAGCGCCACCGAGCGCACCCAGCACGGCCCGGCGCGGGACCACCCGGGGCTCCTCCACCCGGGGCTCCTCCACCCGGGGCTCCTCTACGGCCCCGCCCTCGCCGCCTCCGGCCTCCAGGCCTGCCTCGGCCGCGGTGTCGTCAGCGTCGCCGCCGTGACGGGCGAGCCCGTCCGCGAGCCGCGGACGGTCGTCGACACCGAACGCCTCCAGGTAGGCATCCGCGTAGCGTGCACGGAACTCGCTCTCCTCGAGCTCGCCGGCAACCACCCGCTGAGCGTCTCGGGAGATCCGTACGCCCAGATCGGAGTCGGCGCCCGCCCCCTCCAGGACCGAGCGGGCCCATGGCTCCCAGCCCTCGCGGGGATCGGTCGTGCGCTCGCCGCCGTCGCTCATCTGCTCCTCCTTGCGTGAGGCGTCGATGGGTCCGATGGGGTGAGACGTCAACCGGTGACGACGAGCATCTCCCGGCGCTGGTGGTCGTGGCCGGGCCCGCACTCCTCGGTGCACCGGAAGTCGTAGGCGCCCTCCTCGCCGACGGTGAACGCCAGGCGTGCCGGCTCGTCGCCATGGGAGTCCAGGAACGCTTCCACACCGATGCCTGCCACCATCAGTGCGTGGTCCTGTGCCGGTCCGATGTGGTCGTGGCCGTCGTGAGCGATCGTCAGCGCCTCGCCCAGCGACACGCCCTCCGCCTCTTCGAGATCGGGGATGTGGCCCATCTCCACGTCGTGATGGGCGCGCTCGTGCCAGTCCATGGAGGCGATCGACGCGGCGACCGGTTCCGGCAGCTGTTCGATGGCGTGCGTGGCATGGTCGTTGACCGCGATCAGCTCGACCTCGCTGCCGACGGGCACCTCGAGCACCTCGAGCTCCGAGCCGTCCTCGTCGAACAGTGCCCATCCCCAGTGGTAGCCGACGACGTAGACCGTGACCTGCACGGGTTCGGGCGCCTCGACCGTCTCGTCCTCCGCGGCCTCCTCCTCCGGCTCGACGACCTCCTCCGCGGAGTCCTCCGATGCAGCCCCCGCATCCTGCTCGCCTGCCGACGCGTCCACGTCCTGCTCGTCGGTGGCATCCGTCACCCCGTCGTCACCCTCGACACCGCACGCTGCCACCAGCAGCAGCAACGCCGAGAGCACCGTCGCCTGTCGCATCAAGGAACGTCGCCTCATCATGAGATCTCCTTCTCCTGGGTCTCACCCTCAGGCTGGACGCCACGCGGTCGCCAGACACGAGCCGAGCGTCCCGACCTGCGGTGGTGGAAACCCGTCCAACCCCCGCGAGCGCCTGCGGGTTTCCTCTCACTCCCGGTCAGCGGTACCCCCGCATGCCGACCGCAGCGATGATCGAGCCCACAGCCGCGCCGGTGCCCGCCGGGGGCCCCACGACCCGGTAGGAACGGGCCCAGCGATCCCTGACGAGGATCCATGTCAGGTAGGTGCCCTGCTGATCCCTTACGAGCGATCCGGGACTGCCTGGGAGACCGTCCACGTCGAGGCGAAGGGGCTGACGTGCTCCTCGGCGGACGACATCATCGCTGTGAGCTCGATCGCCGGCCGAGCGTGGTGTTGCACGCGGGTTGAGCAGCGCCACGCAGGCAGGACGGTTGCGGTCACCGTGACCGTCGCACCGCCGAGGGAGATGGCAGACAGCCGTCGAGGACGATGCTGATGTCTCACGCCTCCAGGCGGTTGGCCAACGCGTGACCCTGACGTCGTGGTCCCGCTACTCAGGCAACCGCTACCGCGGTGACGGTTCTCTGGGTCCAGACCACCCGGGGCAGGATCGCACCCGGTCCTGCACCGCAGACCACGTTGGAGGAAGGGATGACCGCAGGAGAACTGCGAGCGGACCTGGCGGAGTTCAACGACGACGAGTCACCCCTCGCCCTCGTACCGGACAGCGAGATCGTCGCCGATCTGCCCTGACCTGTCGGGACCGACCTGTATGGGTCGAGGGTGGTCGGTGGCGGTCGATGTGCTGCTGCGTTCGGCGAGGTGTGGTGTTCCGACAGCTCCGCCCGTGACCCGACCCCGACACGGGACCATTGACCCTAGCTCTCGCTGGCTGACGTGTGCAGGGTCGCGTCTTTGTCCTGTCCTCGACGTGGAGGGTTCGGTCTGCAGACGCCGGCGATCATCCAGGGCGGGATGGGGGTCGGGATCTCGGGTTGGCGGCTGGCCGCTGCGGTGGCGCGGGCCGGTCAGCTCGGGGTCGTGTCGGGCACGGCGCTGCCGGTCACCCTGGCCCGCCAGCTCGCGATCGGGGATCCCGAAGGCCACGTGCGTCGGGCGTTGGCGTGCTTCCCGCTGCCGGGGGTGGCCAAGCGGGTCCATGACCGGTATGTCGCCACTGCGGATACGCGGCCTGGAGACCGGTTCCGGGCGGTGCCGCGCCCGACCTTGCAGCCGGGAGCAGCGCTGGTCGAGCTGACGGTGGTGGCAAACTTCGTCGAGGTGTTCCTGGCCAAGGAGGGCCATGACGGGCCGGTCGGGATCAACTATCTCGAGAAGATCCAGCTGCCCACCCTGCCGTCGTTGTACGGCGCGATGCTGGCCGGCGTCGACGTCGTGTTGATGGGTGCCGGGGTGCCCGCCCGTATCCCGTCGGTGCTCGACGAGCTGGCCGAGCATGAGCGGGCGAGCCTGCCGGTGGCGGTGACCGGCACCGACGACGCGAAGTATGCCACCAGCTTCGACCCGCAACAGCTGCTCGGCGAGCATCCGCCGCCGACGGTGTCCCGGCCGGACTTCGTCGCGATCGTGTCGTCAGCCACCCTGGCCAGGTACTTGGCCCGCGCCGCGTCGGGCAGCCCGGACGGGTTCGTGGTCGAGACCCCGGTGGCTGGCGGCCACAACGCCCCGCCTCGTGACCGAACCGCCCGTGACTCCACCGGCCAACCGATCTATGGACCCCGAGATCAGCTCGACCTTGACGCCATCGCCAAGCTCGGTCGGCCCTTCTGGCTCGCGGGCGGCTATGCCACCCCGCAACGGCTCGCCCAAGCCCAAGCCGCCGGCGCTGCCGGGGTACAGGTCGGCACCGCCTTCGCGCTGTGTGACGAGTCCGGGCTCGCCGAGCCCCTCAGACAGCAGCTGCTCGCTGCGGTGGCCGCTGGCAGCACCACGGTGCACACCGATCCGGTGGCCTCACCGACCGGCTTTCCGTTCAAGGTCGCTGCGCTCGCCGACACGCTGTCCGACCCCACGGTGTACGAGCAGCGTGACCGCCGCTGCGACCTGGGCTACCTGCGCGAACCCTACCGCCGGCCCGACGGCCGGGTCGGGTATCGCTGCCCGGCCGAGCCCGTCAACGACTACGTCCGCAAGGGCGGCGATGCGGCCGATACCCACGGCCGGATGTGCCTGTGCAACGGGCTGGTCGCCAACCTCGGGCTCGGCCAGATCCGCCACGACGGCTACGCCGAACCGCCGCTGCTCACCGCCGGCGACGACCTCACCCACCTCACCCGGCTCCTGACCGACGGCACAGCCAGCTACACCGCCCGTGACGTCATCGACCACCTGCTCGCCCCCGCACCCACACCGTCTGCCCCACGTGCCTGCTGATGTCCACCTGGCCACCGGAGCGCCCATGACGACCCGTTTCGTCGAGCACGACCACCTCGCCGTCCTGCCCTACCCGCGGGCAGCGGAAGCCCTTCGACAGGCAGGCACCGTCTGGCTGGCCGAGCTCGCCTGGGGGGCCTGCATCGACGCGTACACCGTCTGCATCCGGGTCCCTCCCGGCGAGGTCGCCGCGCTGCGCAAGACCTTCGACATCACCATCGGCATCCCCTACGAGCTCGCCAGCGGACTGCTGATCCCCACCCTGTGGCAGGCCACCGGTCCCCGCACGCTGTTCCCAACGATGGAGGCCGACCTGCGCATCTGCCCCGCCCCCGACAGCGATACCCGGCTGTGCCTGCAGGGACGCTACACCCCGCCGCTGGGCGATCGCCGAGCTCGACGGGACGACCTGCTGCTGCACCGGGTCGTGGATGCCAGCATCGACACCTTCCTGGCCGAGCTCGCCCGCACCGTGACCACCACCGACGCTTCGACCGAACGCCCACAGTCAGACAGGCAGCCGCCTCGCCCGTGACACGGGTGGCGGTCCGGGCGCGCTGCTCGTCTCGCGCCTCGCCCGGACCAGCTGCGCCCGTTCCTGCACGTCGAGCACGCCGAGCTTGCCGTCGTCGGTCGTCGCCCAGTCTGCACCCACGGGAGGCACGGACACGGGGCGATGACGCGGCTGTGGAGACCGGAGGTGGGGCCTCGAGCAGCGCGGGCTCCATACGGTCTCCATCTGCCCTCCATCACCCCTGCCATGGCCGCAGGTTCACTTCGGAATCCCCACCTGAGGTGGGTGCGACGCCGAGAGGTAGGAGGCTGACATGATGTCGGGTATCGGGATGTGGGGCTGGGGACTGCTGTGGATGGTGCTGTTCTGGGGGCTGGTGATCGCGGGGGTCGCCTGGTTGGTC
>CAYVJT010000073.1:0-16331 GCA_964451855.1 uncultured Actinomycetota bacterium | reverse complement strand
ACGTCCGGTGTGATCCGCCTCAGGAGGGTGTCCTCGGTCCGGCGCGTCACCGGCTCGCGTCACCGGCTTCGGATCGCCAGTTCGGATCATCGGCTCCTACCTGCCTCGTAGAGGTTAGTCGTCCGACGAGTGGCCGGGAAGGCCGCGTTCGCGAAGCGGAGCAGGGTGGACGGCTCCCGCACGGACGACCGCGGTCAGATCGGCTCGGGCTCGTCCTCGAAGGGGTGCTGGACCATCGGGCGGCCGTCGACCCGTACCACCCGCGGCAGGATCCGCCGCTGGTCGACCTGCCCCGCCCGAGCGGCGGCGATCGCATCGGCGGCGGTCGCGTGCCCGGCCAGCGCGCGGAGGTTGTGGCGGGTCGGGAAGATGATGGTGACCTCACCACGCTCCTGCGCCGCGAGCGCCTCGTCTGGCCGGCTCCAGGTCACCCCGGTGGCCTCGACGGCGTCCTGTTCGGCGATCTGCCCCACGGGGGCGGCTGCGATGAAGAACCGGGTGTCGAACCGCTTGTGCTGACCGACCGGCGTGACCCACCAGGACCACAACGCCAGCACGTCGAGATCGAGGACCAGCGCCTCGCGCTCCAGCCAGGGCAGCCAGTCGTCCTCACCACCTCGGCTCGCGAGCAGCTCCCGAGCGCCCCGGAACGAGGACGAAGCGAGATCCCGTGCGGTCACCGACGTGCCGTCCTCACGCTCGGCGAGCAGGATGCCGACCTCCTCGAAGGTCTCACGGACCGCGGCGACGAGCAGCCCCAGCGCATCGGCATCGTCGGCCACACCGAGGGGTTCCCGCCACCTCGCGAGGGGCTGTCCCCGCCAGCGGTTGGCAGGCAGGGCCCGATCGGCATCCGCCACCTTGCCGCCCGGGAACACCAGCGCACCGCCAGCGAAGTCCGAGTCGAGGTGGCGCTCGAGGAGCAGTACCTCGACGTCCCCCTGCCCCCCAGACGATGCTGGTCGGTCACGGACCAACAGGATCGTCGAGGAGTCGACGGCCGGGACCTCCTCGTCGACCAGCCGGCCCGCTGCTGAGTCCGTCATCGCTGGCTCCCAACCCCGTGACGGTCGGTGACGATGCTCACCGCGCGAGCACCTCGACGATCGCTTCGACCTCCACCGGGGAGTCGAGCGGCAGGGTCGCGACCCCGACGGCGGAGCGCGCATGTACGCCGTTGTCGCCGAGCACGTCAGCGATCAGCTCGGAGGCGCCGTTGGCGACCAGGTGCTGCTCGACGAAGTCGGGGGACGAGGCGACGAACACCGTGAGCTTGACGACCCGGACGCGGTCGAGCCCGCCAGCTGCCGAGGCCGCGGCCGCCAGGACGTTGAGCGCCGCCGTGCGTGCCAGCTGAGCACCCTCGTCCGTGGCCAGGTCGGTGCCGAGCTTGCCGGTCGCCAGCAGCGCCCCTCCGACCACCGGCAGCTGGCCGGCGGTCAGGACGAGCTCGCCGGTACGAGCCGTCGGCTGGTAGGCGGCAGCGGGAGCGGGGATGTCGGGAAGCTCGAGACCGAGCTGTTCGAGCCGGCTCGTCGGGTCGGTGCTCATCGCGGACTCAGTCACCGAGCGGGCGCTTGAAGTACGCCACGTTCTCGACGACGCACACGAGCTCCCAACCGTCCTCGCCCCACTGGTTGAGGATCTGTTGGAGCGCGTGGCTGATCAACGGCGCGGTCGCGTACTCCCAGCGGGTCACGGAGGGCTCCTCGTCGGATGGCAGGTGGAGCAGGACCGCAGCCTAGCCATCGCTCGGTCGGCGACGTGACGCGAGAGCTCTCGTCGGCGTCCTACCCGATCGACCCGCCGAGGTCAGACGGCGGTCGCGATCGATCCGCGGTCGGCGAGCAGCTCGCGGCGGTCCGCCTCACCGAGACCACCCCACACCCCGTACAACTCGCCCGCGGACAGCGCGTACTCGCGGCACGCGGCCAGGCACGGGCAGGTGGCGCAGACGGCCTTGGCCTCGGCTTCCCGGGCGAGCCGCTCACGCTTGGGCTCGAAGCGGTTCGGACCGAAGAACAGGGCCGGATCATGGGTACGGCACCCCGCCTGATGGTCCCAGCCGAGATCGGGGTCGAGGCCCTCGATGAGGCCCTCTCCCAGCCGCTCCAGCACCGGGGAGTGCCCTTCAGGCCGTCGGGAGCGCGTGGGGGCCTCGGCAGCGAACGTGACGGCCGTGCTGGCCGACGATCCGGCCGATCCCCGCCGTTCGCCGTTGGTGTCGCGACCGCTCAACGCGTGTCCCCCCTTCGTGGTCCAAGCTCGATCAGTGCGGGCACCCTACGCCGGGACCGGCAGGCTGACTAGACCCTCCTCGCTTGCGGGTAGCAAGCAGTCGCTCACGGTGGAGCGCGCCCTCAGCCCCGCCCGTCGTCGGAGACCGGCAGCCCGGCATCGTCATCGGCGGCGGGTTGCCCAGCACCATCGCCGCCGGTCTCGAAGGGCTCGACGAGCACCACCGCCCCCTCGACGCCATGGACCCGCACGGGCGTGCCGACCTTGGCGCGCTTCGACGCCCCGGTCCAGCGTGCCCGCCAGAGGGCGCCGTCGATGTAGACGTGACCCTCCGGGTTCAACACCGAGCGCACGATCCCCGGCCGCCCGACGAGGTCGTCGAGGGCGACCCCTTCGGGCCCCGCCTGCGCGCGCAGGAGCGTGGTCATCACGAGGACGAAGAACACGGCGACGACCAACGTGGTCGCCCCCACGAGCCAGGGGTTGAGCGCCAGCGACTCGGCCGCGTAGAACCGGAGCGAGCCCCACACGAACGCGCCCGTCGCCGCCAAGGTCAGCGGACCGAACCCCGCTACGGCGGTGTCGACGGCGTACAGCAACAGGCCGAGGACGACCAGTGCCACCGCCCACCAGGTGACGGGCAGCACCGTCAGGCCGAACACGCCGATCGCCGCGGTGATCAGGCCGGCCAGGCCCGCGACGCCGAACCCCGGTTGGAACACCTCGAAGAGCAGGGCGCCCAAGCCGACGACCAACAGCAGGTAGATGAACGGGCCGGTGGTCGCGGCGTGCAGCAGCCGGCGCACGAGCCCGAGGCTGTGGAAGCGGACCTCCAGCTCGCAGGCGCGGATCCGTAGGGTCTGCTCCTGCCCACCGGCCGTCACGGTGTACCCGTCGAGCTCGACGAGCAACGGCTCGAGGTCCTGCGCCGTGAGCGTCAGCGCACCAGCGTCGGCGAGCGCCTCCGCACCGACGGCCTCATCGAGGATCCGCTCCGCCAGGTCGGGGTCCGCACCGGCCGCATCCAGTCGCTCACGGACCCGCTCGGTATCGTCACCGTCACCCTCGAGGTCCGCGAGGTCGACGGGGGAGATCGGACCGACCGACGCGTCCGACGACACCGCCCGGATGTGTGCGGCCGTCCACAGCAGCCCTCCGGCACCGACCGCCTCGGCACCGGTGCCGAGCGGGCCGATCAGCACCGCGACCGGCACCGTCGATGCGTCGATCGCGCCGAGCAGCTCATCCAGGTCGAGCGATACCCCGCCCTGCGCGGAGTACTGCAGGACGACCAGCTCCGAACCCTCCTCGACCGCGGTGTCGATCACCTCCGTGATCTGCGCCGCGACCGGCGGGTCCACGAAGCCACCCCGCAGGGGCAGCACCTCGACGGTGCGCGCATCGTCCGCGACCCCGTCCGGGCAGCGTTCCCCCTCGCCGTCGAGCACCGGATCGATGTCCTGCGCGGCGACCGACGATGCGGCCAGGCCGAGCCCGATGAGCACGAGCACGGCCAGGGAGAGCACGCGGCGGACGGCCGCAGGAAGCGGGAGCGACATGGCGTTGGAGGGTAGCGGTGCGCCGGTCCTGCTCCGTCACCACCACGGCCCTAGGATCGTGCGCCATGAGCCCGATGTGCCCACCACACCGATGATGCCGACGTCCCCCAGTGGCCTGGAGGGGTTCGAGGCGCTGTCGTCCTCGAACGTCGTGATGGTCACGGGCAAGGGCGGTGTCGGCAAGACCACCACCGCGGCCGCGATAGCACTCGCCTCGGTGGCCTCCGGTCGCCGCACCATGCTGGTCGAGGTCGAGGGCCGCCAGGGGTTCAGCCGGACCTTCGGGACGGCGACCTGGGACTACCAGCCCAGGGAGTTCCGGCCCGATCTGTGGGGGATGGCCATCGACCCCACCGACGCGGTCTACGAGTACCTCGACCGTTTCTACGGGCTCAAGCGGGTCCACTGGGTGATGGAGCGATCCCACGCGCTCGACTTCGTCACGGCGGCGGCACCAGGACTGCGTGACCTGCTGCTCCTCGGCAAGATCTACGACCTGGAGATCCAACGCCGTTCGGACGGTCGGCGGCGGTACGACCTGATCGTCGTCGACGCGCCCCCGACCGGACGGATCGTGCCGTTCCTGAGGGCCCCGGAGGGCGTGACCGAGATCGTGCGGGTCGGACCGATCCAGCGCCAGGCCGGGGCGATGTGGGAGATGCTCCAGAACCCGCGCCGGCTGCGGGCGGTCGTGGTGAGCCTGCTCGAGGAGATGCCGGTCCGCGAGACGGTCGAGGCCGTGACCGCGCTCGGCGACGCGGGCGTGGACGTCGGGCCGGTGATCACCAACCAGGTCGTGGTTCCCCGCCTGTCGGCAGCAGCGGCGCAGGAGGCGCACCGGCTCGGACGCGACGAGCTCCTCGACCGGGTGACCGCGGCCGGCGCGCGCATGTCCGGACGCACGACCGATCTCCTGCTCGAGCTGATCGCCACCCACCGCGACCGCGTCGAGCTCCAGTCGGGGCTGCGCGACGAGCTCGCGGCGTCCTGCGCCCTCCCGGTGCTCGCGCTCCCGCTGATGACCGGTGCCACGTTCGAGGCTCCCGACCTCGAGGTCCTCGCCGACCTGCTGGCCCTCCAGCTCGGCGACGACGGGCCCCATGCCGAGGAACGCTACGACGAGCGTGAGTTGCAGCAGGTCCTCGAGATGGCACGGCCCGCGCCGGCGCCAGCGCCCGGGGGGTCGACGTGAGCCCCGGCAACGTCCAGGAGCCCGTCAGCGACCTGTCGCGCGACGTCGCCGAGGCGCACATCCTGGTGGCCACCGGCGCCGGCGGGGTCGGCAAGACGACCACGGCCGCGGCGCTCGGGCTCGCCGGCGCCCGCATCGGGCGCCGCACGCTGGTCCTCACCATCGATCCGGCACGACGGCTCGCCCAGGCGATGGGGCTCGACGACCTCGATGACGAACCGCGCCAGGTCGACCTGATGGAGACGTCGGAGGGAGGTGAGCTGTGGGCGATGATGCTGGACATGCAGACCACCTTCGACCGGCTGATCGACCGCCACGCCACCTCCCGGGAGCGCGCTGAGACGATCCGGGCGAACCGCATCTACCGGACGCTGTCGAGCAACCTCTCCGGCACGCAGGAGTACATGGCGATGGAGCGTCTCCACGAGCTCCACGGTTCGGGCGAGTGGGACCTGCTCGTGATCGACACCCCACCGACCCGCTCGGCGCTGGACTTCCTCGACGCCCCCAAGCGGATGAGCTCCTTCCTGGAGGGACGGTTGCTCCAGCTGCTGCTGCGCCCCGGGATGGCCGCGGGCAAGGGCATCGGCCGCATGGTGGGCGCGGGAGCCTCCGCCTTCATGCGGGTCGCCGGCAAGGTCACGGGGATGGATCTGCTCGAGGACCTCGCCGAGTTCTTCCACAACTTCGAGGGCATGTACGCGGGGTTCAAGGAGCGTGCCGACCAGGTCATCGAGCTGCTGCAGGAACCCACGTCGAGGTTCGTCGTCGTCGCCTCTCCGGAGCCGCCCCCCCTGCGCGAGGCCCGCTTCTTCCTCGAACGGCTCGAGCAGGAGGGACTGCACGCGGCCGGGGTCGTGGTCAACCGCATCCGACCCGAGGTGCCTCGCGACCCCTCGTCGGCCGCTATCGACCGCGTCGCCGAGTGCCAGGAGGACGACCTCGCCGGTCAGGCGGTGGCCGGCGCGGTCCGCCTCCTGGACGATGTGCGCAACCTCGCCGCACGTCAACGCCGCGACGTCGCCGCAGCCCTCTACGGTGTCAACGTGACCACCCGGGTGGACGTCCCCCTGCTCGGCGGTGATGTGCACGATCTGGAGGGACTCGCCACCATCGCCTCCACGCTCACGACCGGGAAGCCACGATGACCGCCGACCACGCGCAGCCGGACCCCGCCACGCAGGCTGGCACCCCGCCAGCCGGCTCCGACGACGAGGCCGCCGAGAGCCCTGCCACGTCGGGAGATCCGGGTACGGACGATCCCGGCGGTGCCGGTCCTCGCCACGCTGGACCGAGCCACGAGAGCGAGCACGGGACGGCGCTGTCGCCCACCACGGCCGGGATGCCACCGCCGCGTCCGCCACGTCGCACCGGCGTGTTCCTCGATCCCGAGGACCTGCGCGAGCACGTCGGGGGGCTGTTGCGCACGATCCTCGGGGGCTACGAGGTCGACGCGTTCGGCAACTTCACCTTCACCCACGAGGGTGCCCGGGCCTTCGTCACCGTCGGGCCGAGCCCGATCGGACCGCAGGTCGGGGTGTTCTCGGTCACCAACCTCGACGTCGACCTCAGCCCCGAGCTCGGGTCGTTCCTGCTCACCACCAACCACAGGCTGGGGTTCGGTGCGTTCAGCTACGACCCGGAGAACCGTGCCGTCTGGCTGCGTCACACCCTCCTCGGCTCGACGCTCGACCTGCCGGAGCTGCAGTCGGCCGTCGCGGCGGTGGCGACCACCGCCGCCGGCCTCGACGAGAGGATCCGCGACCGGTTCGGTGGCCGCACCTTCCAGGAGGCCCCGGACGAGGTGCAGCGCCGCATGGAGCCCCCCGAAGCCTCGGGCGATGCGCGCCCACCGAACGCGAGGGGCTACCTGTAGTCCGTGCACGGCATACGGCCGCGTGACCCGCCGACACCGCCGGGTCACGGCCGCCCACCCCGCCGTCCACGGCCTCCTGGCCCGACGGACGGTGGCGTCTCCGTGGTGTGACGGTCGCGAGTCGGTACCATCGAAGCAGTTCGGCGCCCGCTCGGCGCCCCTGCGGCGGACGTGCCGTCGCCCGACCTCGCACCGGCGATAGCCATCGCACGCGGGACCGGGCGCGCCTGGCTCTTCCGCGCCCCAAGCCGTCCGGAGGTAGCGATGAGCCCGAGCACGGGCGAGCGTCCCATCGCCGTTCGGGCAGCGGGACGCGTCGTCGGCATGGTCGTCCGGCTGGCGCTCATCGCGGTGATCGCCGGGACGACCGGGATGCTGCTCGGCGCGCTGTTCCTGCCTGCGGGGCTGGCGGTCAACGACGTGCTCGGCGCCGTCCGCACCGATGTGTTGGATGTGGCACCCCTCGGCTCGGCCGATCGGCCGCCCGAGAACTCGTTCATCTACGACGCTGAAGGGCGCGAGCTCGCCGAGCTGACCTTCGAGGAGAACCGCCGGCCGATCACCCTCGACGAGGTGCCCCAGGTCGCGATCGACGCGGTGCTGGCGACCGAGGACGCGCAGTTCTACGAGCACGAGGGGGTCGACCACCTCGCGATCGTGCGTGCCGCGTTGACCAACTGGCGTGCCGACGGCATCGAGTCCGGGGCCTCGACCATCACGCAGCAGTACGTGAAGATGGCCTTCCTCACGCCGGAACAGACCCTGCAGCGCAAGATCGAGGAGGCGATCTACGCGATCCAGATCGAGGATCAGCTCAGCAAGGACGAGATCCTCGGGCTCTACCTCAACCGCTCCTACTTCGGGGCCGGGACCTACGGCATCGGGACCGCGGCCGAGCGCTACTTCTCCAAGGACATCGGTGACGTCTCGCTCGGCGAGGCGGCGATGCTCGCTGGGCTGCTCCGCGCGCCGGAGGCCAACAACCCGATCAACAGCCTGGAGAACGCCGAGGCCCGGCGCAACATCGTCCTGCGCCAGATGGCCAACAACGGCTTCATCAGCCACGACCAGGCCTTCGCCGCGATCGACGAACCGCTGGAGGTCGACGTCTCCGAACCTCCACCGCCCGAGTACCCCTTCTGGACCCGTTGGGTCTCCGACCTGCTCATCAGCGCCGACACCGCAGGCAGTCTGGGTACCCAGCTCGATGCGCTGGACGCGATGGGCGCGACCCATGACGAACGCGTCCGGACCGTGTTCCAGAGCGGCCTGCGGATCCACACCACCCTGGACCCCGAGCTGCAGGAGATGGCCGAGGGATCGCTGCTGGAGTACCTCACCTACGAGGACGAACCCCGGGCCGAGATCGCCCGTGAGCCCCTGGGCTCGATCGTCAGCGTCGAGCCCGGCAGCGGGGCGATCCGGGCGATGGCGCTCGGACCGCGGGACTTCGGGTCCTGCACCGAGGATGACAGCTGGGTCGACGTCGACGAGGAGACCGGGCAGCTGTTCTGCGACCGCACCACGGTCAACCCGGCGGTTCCGGGCATGGGCGGCTCCGGACGCCTCGCCGGGTCGGCCTTCAAGCCCTTCGTGACCGCGGCGGCCCTCGAGGATGGTGCCTCACCAGGCCTGACGCTGGACGCTCGCGGCCCCCAGGACATCGAGGGCTGCGCCGAGCCCTGGACCGTCCGGAACTCCGGTGGCGACGACATCATCAACATGTACGACGCGATGGCCCGATCCAGCAACGTCTACCACGCCTTGATCGTCGCCGAGATCGGGCCGGAGAAGCTGGTCGACGTCGCCCAGCGGCTGGGCATCACCTCATCGCTCGGGCCCAACTGCAGCCTGGCCCTCGGCACGGATTCGGTCACTCCGCTCGAGATGGCGACGGCGTACGCGACCCTGTTCAACCGTGGCGAGTACTGCGAGCCCTTCCCGATCACCCGGATCGAGGACCGCGACGGCAACCTGCTCTGGGAGCACCAGCCGGACTGCCGACAGGTCATCGACGAGGAGATCGCCGACCGCGTCGTCGACACCATGGCCGGCGTCGTCGAGCCCGGCGGGACCGCGCAGATCGCCAACCTCGGCCAGTGGCCGACCCGCGGGAAGACCGGGACCACCGACAGCTACGTGGACGCCTGGTTCGTCGGGGGTATCCGCCAGCTCGCTACCGCCGCCTGGATGGGCTACGAGAACGGCACGCGCTACTACGAGTCCGAGGAGGCCGCCGCCGAGGTGTGCGGCAGCGACCGGCTCGTGAACCGGTGCGGACCGTCGACGCAGTACATGGAGAACGTCACGATCGGTGGAGAGCACTACTCGCGCGTGTTCGGCGGGACGATCCCAGCACCGATGTGGGCCCACTACATGACCCAGGCGGCGGAGCTCTACGAACCCGAGGGCTTCCCCGATCCCGGCCCGATCCCCACCGGTGAGATCCCGGACCTGCTGGAGGCCGAGTCGATCTCCGAGGCCGAGGAGATGGCGGTCGAGGCCGGCTTCCGGGTCCAGTTCGAGGAGGTCGAGGACTACCGCGAGGCCGGGACCTTCATCGAGCAGTCCCCCGAGGCCGGGACCACGACGGGCCTGGGCAGCATGATCACCGTCGGGGTCTCCGACGGTGAGGGCGACCTGCCGGAGATCCCGGACGTGGTCGGCATGACCCTCGATGATGCTGCCGATCTGCTGTTCGAGCACGGCTTCAGTGTCGGCCGCCGCAACGTCGAGACCGACGACGAGGACGAGGACGGCATCGTCATCGCGCAGGACCCCGATGCCGGCACCGGGGCCCACCCCGAGGAGCTCGACATGGTCGTGCTCGACGTCGGTCAGTACGTCGAGCCCGAGGAGGACGAGGAGGACGAGGACGACGAGGACGACGGGGACGACGACGAGGAGGGCGGAGGACCTGGACGGGGGAATGGCCCACCCAACGACGAGGAAGAGGGCGAGGAGTAGGTGGGTCGCACCACGAAGCTGCTGGCCACGGCCGCAGCGGCCGGAACCGCCTGCGTCGCCTACGGCACGCTGGTCGAGCGCCGCTGGTACCGCCTGCGCCGCATCGTGCTGCCTCGGAGCCTGCGTCCCGCCGGTCGCGATCCACGCAGCAGCGGTCGGGTCTCGGTCCTGCACCTCAGCGATCTGCACCTGATCCCCGGGCAGGACCACCGGGTGGAGTTCCTCGCGTCGCTGGCGGAGCTCGACCACGACCTCGTGGTCATCACCGGTGACATGCTCGGCGAGGAGGGGGCGGAGACGCTCACCGCTGACGCGCTGGCCCCCCTGACCGCCCGTGGGCAGCGAGGGCTGGTCGTGCTCGGCAGCAACGATCTGTTCGGGCCCACCCCCAGGTCACCGATCAGCTACTTCACCCAGCCCGAACGGCGTGTGCACGGGGCGGTGCTGGACACCTCGAGGTTGTTGGACCGTCTGGCCGAGCACGGCTACCTCACCCTGCGCAACGAGGCCACCGTGGTGTCGACCGCGGCCGGCGACATCGGTGTCGGCGGCATCGACGACCCCCACCTCGCGACGACGGAGATCCCCGCGGCACCGGCCGTCACACCACCGGCTGACGCCGACACGATCGTCAACCTCGGTCTCGTCCACGCGCCCTACACCGCCGCCCTCGACGTGTTGGTCGACGCCGACCACGACGTGCTGCTCTCCGGGCACACCCATGGCGGACAGGTGCGCTTCCCGCCCATCGGTGCCCTCGTCGGCAACTGCGATCTCCCCCTCGAGCAGATCCGCGGGGTCTCCCGCTACCGCGGCCGGTGGCTGCACGTCTCACCTGGACTGGGCCACTCGCGGTACGCCCCGTTCCGCTTCGCGTGTCGCCCCGAGGCGACGCTCCTGGAGCTGATCGGCTGACCGGAGAGCACCGGTTCGCGCCCCTCTGCCGCCGCGTGTACGCTCCCCGTCGCTCCCGATCCGGGGCATCGACGGGATGTAGCGCAGCTTGGTTAGCGCGCCTCGTTCGGGACGAGGAGGTCGGCGGTTCGAATCCGCCCATCCCGACCACACGCACCACGCGACGCGCGGTCACCGGCACCCCGGGGCCGCGCGTCGTGCGTCACGGCGGTGTCGTACGAGCCATCGCACAGCTTCGCCGACGAGGGCCGACGAGGGAGCATCAGGGCCATGGACCTGACCGAGTTCCAGCGCACGATCCGGGAGACCTACGGGCAGCAGGACGCGGCCCGAGGTGTCGACGGCACCTTCGGATGGTTCGTCGAGGAGGTCGGCGAGCTCTCCCGTGCGATCCGTCGCCAGGGGCACGCCGAGCAGACCCAGGAGTTCTCGGACGCACTGGCATGGCTGGTCAGTCTGGCCACGCTGTGCGACGTCGACATCGCCGCGGCGGCACGCCGCTACGCCGAGGGCTGCCCGAAGTGCCACAGCACCCCGTGCCGGTGCGCCAACCGCGACCCGGCACGCCCCTGACGGAGCTGGGGTCCCACGGTGCGACGGGTCACTCGGCCGCGACGAGCTCCGCGAGCTGTACGGCGTTGAGCGCCGCGCCCTTCAGCAGGTTGTCGCCGACCACGTACACGTTGAGGCTGTTCGGGTCGCCGAGGTCCTCGCGGATCCGGCCGACGAACACCTCGTCACGACCGGCTGACGCCAACGGCGTCGGGTAGGCGAGCGGTTCGCCGTCCTGCCCGGTGCCATCCTCGACGACCAGGCCCGGTGCGCCCACGAGGACCTCGAGCGCCGCGTCCCTGGTGACGCGCTCACCGAAGGTCATCCTGGCGCTGATCGCGTGCCCCACGACCACCGGCACACGCACACAGGTGGGCGAGACACGCAGGTCCGGCTGTGAGAGGATCTTGCGCGACTCGTTGACGAGCTTCCACTCCTCGTCGGTGTAGCGCTCGTCGGTGAAGGTCCCGCAGTGGGCCAGGACGTTGAAGGCGATCGCCTTGGAGAAGGTCTCGGCGGTGACGCTCGCCTCGGCCTGCGCACCGTCCGACCGCAGGACGTCCTCGCCGGCGTCGACCAGCTTGGCGGCCTGCTCGAGCAGTTCGGTGATACCGGACATCCCTGAGCCACCGGCGGCCTGGTACGAGGCTGCGACCATCTCGGTCAGCCCGAAAGCCGCGTGCAACGGCTTCGCCGCGACCATCAGGACCATGGTGGTGCAGTTGGGGTTGGCGACGATCCCCTTGGGGCGCTGGGTGATGGCCTCCGGGTTGACCTCGCTGACGACCAGGGGCACCTCAGCGTCCATCCGGAACGCGGAGGAGTTGTCGATCACCACCGCACCAGCCTCGGCGGCGACCGGTGCCCACTCCTTGGACCGCGATCCGCCGGCGGAGAACAGCGCGATGTCGATGCCGTCGAAGGCGTCGGCGCCGATGGCCTGCACCTCCACCTCGCCGTCCTTCCACGGCAGCGTCTTGCCCGCCGACCGTTCGGACGCGAGGTAGATCGGGTCCCCGTCGATCGGGAACCCACGCAGGTCGAGCTGACGTCGCATCTCGGTCCCGACGGCGCCCGTGGCGCCGACGATCGCGACCCGGAGGCCGGACATGGTGCTTCCTTCCCGTGGATGGATGACGTGGCAGGTGGTGGTGCCGGACGCTCAGGCCTCCTGGAGGGCGTCCTCACCCAGCTCGAAGGCGGCGTGGACGGCCTGGACCGCGGTCTCGACCTGATCCTTCGCGACCACCACGGAGACGCGGATCGTCGAGGTGGAGATCATCTCGATGTTCACGCCCGCGGCGGACAACGCACCGAACATCTTGGCGGCGACCCCCGGGTGGGTCTTCATGCCAGCGCCGACCAGCGACACCTTGGCGATCTCGGCGTCGACCTGCACACCGGCCGCGCCGAACTCGGCCGCGAGGGGCTCGATCACGGCCCGCGTGCGGTCGGTGTCGCCGCGCGGCATCGTGAACGAGATGTCCGTGCGGCCGTCGGCCGAGACGTTCTGGACGATCATGTCGACGTTGACGTTCTCGTCCGCGAGTGCCGTGAACAACCGTGACGCCACACCCGGGCGATCCGGGACCTGATGGACGGTCACCTTGGCCTCGGAGGTGTCATGGGCGACACCCGAGATGATCGCGTTCTCCACGATGTCCTCCTGTGGCACGACCCACGTGCCATCGCTGAAGCTGAACGACGAGCGCACGTGGATGCGCACGTCGTGGTTGCGGCCGTACTCGACCGACCGGACCTGCAGGACCTTGGCGCCCTGGGCGGCGAGCTCGAGCATCTCCTCGTAGCTGACCTGGTCGAGCTTGTGCGCCGTCGGCACGATGCGTGGGTCCGCGGTGAAGACCCCGTCGACGTCGGTGTAGATCTCGCAGACGTCGGCCTTCAACGCCCCGGCGAGCGCGACCGCGGTGGTGTCGGATCCGCCTCGACCGAGGCTGGTGATGTCCTTGGTGTCCTGGCTCACGCCCTGGAACCCGGCGACGATCACCACGTACCCCTGGTCGAGGGCCTCCTGCACCCGTCCCGGCGTGATGTCGACGATCCGAGCCTTGCCGTGGACCGCATCGGTGATGATCCCGGCCTGTGAGCCGGTGAAGGACTTGGCCTGCACCCCACGCTCGTTGAGCGCCATGGCCAGGAGCGACATCGAGATGCGCTCGCCCGAGGTGAGCAGGATGTCGAGCTCACGCTCCATCGGACGGTCGGAGATGCGCTTGGCCATCGAGACGAGGTCGTCGGTGGTGCTCCCCATCGCGGAGACGACCACCACCGTCTGGTTCCCGGCGTGGTGGGTACGTGAGACGCGGTCGGCGACCCGCTTCATCCTGTCGACGTCTCCGACCGACGTTCCGCCGTACTTCTGGACCACGATCGTCACGGGGCGTGCCTTCTCGTTCGATAACCGGTGGGGCGCCGCGCACACGTCGAGCGTCCTGCGTCACGCGGTGGGACAAGGGTATGCGCCCGGAAGACCGACCTCCGACCGCGGTCGCGGGTCGCGGATCGTCCGGCGGTGCGCTACATGGCCGGGCGCGGCACCGAGATGGCCGCGGCGCCGCCCCGGACGGTGGTGGGACGGCCGGTCAGGGGACCTCGCGACGCCCCGCGAACGCACGGCCGAGGGTCACCTCGTCCGCGTAGTCGAGGTCGCCGCCGACCGGTAGTCCACTCGCGAGCCGCGTCACCCGGACCCCCAGCGGGGTCAGCAGCCGCGAGAGGTAGGAGGCGGTCGCTTCACCTTCGACGTTCGGGTTCATCGCCAGGATCAGCTCCGTCACGGATCCGTCGTCGAGCCGAGCCAACAGCTCCTTGATGTGCAGCTGGTCCGGACCGATGCCATCGATCGGCGAGATGGCCCCGCCGAGGACGTGGTAGCGACCACGGAACTCCTGGGTGCGTTCGATCGCGATGACATCGCGAGGCTCCTCGACCACACACAGGATGCTGCCGTCTCGCCGCTCGTCGCGACAGACCCGGCATTCCTCGGCCTCGGCGATGTTCCAGCATCGGTTGCAGAACCGCACCGTCGCCTTGACGCGGGTGATCGCGTCGGCGAGCCGTTGCGCGTCGGCGGTCTCGGTCTGCAGCAGGTGGAACGCGATCCGCTGCGCGCTCTTCGGGCCCACACCGGGCAACCGACCGAGCTCATCGATGAGGTCCTGCACCGCTCCTTCGTACACGCTGGATCGACCTCGCGAGCTTGGGATGTCACCGGCCGACGCAGCCTACCCCCGCCACCTCCGACCACCGTTCGACCACACCGGGCGCGGAGGGACGAGCTCGGGTGGGAACCCAGCGACGAACCGTCCTCAGTCGTTGGCGGCCGGCCGTTCGTCGACGAGCTCCGCGCCGAGCTCGTCGCTCAGCAGCCGGCCGACCTCCTCACGGTCGGTGTCGGCCCGAGTGGTCGCCTCGGCTTCGCGCACGTCGAGCTCCTCGTCCGACTCCTCCACCACCTCGAGGTCGTCCGCCGGGGACGGGGTGGGCGCCGACTCCGCAGCCGTGCCCTCCACCTCCACCGTGCCCTCCTGCCCCTCGGGGGGTGGCGAGGTCGCCGGCGCAGATGAGCTCTCGGTGTCGTCGCCGTGCAGGACGGGGGTGCGGGCATCGTCGGGGGTCATGCTCGGGGGCTGCGGACGCCGACGGTCGTCCTCGCCCTCCACGACGATCTCCAACCGCATGCGCAGGCCACAGGTTCGCTCGATCGCCTGCTGCATCGCGGCGGCGTAGTCGCCGCCACCGGCGTTCGCTGCGTGGAAGGAGGCGTAGCGCTGGCCGTACTTCAACGTGAGGATCCCCCGTCCTGCGCGGACCGGCGTGGCTGGGGCGAAGACCGCGTGGTGACGGCGCGACCCGTCACGCACCACCTCGAGGATCGCCTCCCACCGCTGCTGCACGAGAGCGAGCTCATCGGCCGGATCCTCGGCGGGAGGCGCCTCCGCGGAAGCAGCCGGGTCCTCATCGAAAGCGGCCGGGGCCTCGGGAGCGGGTTCGTCGCTGTCGCCCGCCGCGGTCTCTGGCGCAGCGGCGGGCCCGGACTCCGCGACCACGTCGGACGCAGGCTCGGTCCCGGCCTCGGCGGTCTCGGCCTCGGCGGTCTCGACGGTCTCGGCGGTGTCGGGGACGTCGGCGACCTCGGTGGTGTCCGGGACGTCGGCGGCCTCGGTGACGCTCGCTGCGGCCACCGCCGCAGACCCACGGGCTGGGGATGGCGATCGCGAGGTCGGCGCGGGGAAGGCCCCCGCTTCGAGCCGGGCGAGCCGATCGGTCAGCTCGTCGATCTGGGCGGACTCGCTGGGGACCACCAGGGTGGCCAACGCCAGCTCCAGCGGCAGCCGTGGTGACCCCTGCCGCTGCTCCGTGACGGTCTCAGCCAGCACGCGCACCGCGCGGAGCAACGTGTCCGCGGGCAGGGCGTTGGCCTGCTCGAGCAGGAGCGCCCGTCGCTCGTCGGTCGCGTCGACCAGGTCGGGATGGTCCGGCGCTGCCCCGAGCACGAGCAGGTCACGCACGTGCTGCACCAGGTCGAGCGTGAACCGGCGCAGGTCGTGGCCGTCGTCGACCAGGCGCTGCACGCTCGCCAGCAGCCCGGCCACATCACGTGCAGCGAGCAGGTCCACCACCTCGGCGACCTTCTCGGTGGGTGTCTGCCCGAGGACCTGCTGGACCTCGGCGGCGGTCACCTCCGCACCGGTGAAGGCCAGCACCTGCTCCAGGACCGACTGCGTGTCCCGCAGGGAGCCGTCACCGGCGCGGACGATCGCCTCCACGGCGGCGTCCTCGATGCGGTAGCCCTCGGCCTCGCACAGCTGCCGGACGTTGCTGGCCACGTCGCCGGCCGAGACACGGCGCAGGTCCAGCCGCTGGACCCGTGACATGATCGTCGGGAGCACCTTCTGCGGATCGGTGGTCGCCATGGCGAACATCACGTGCTCCGGCGGCTCCTCGATCAGCTTGAGCAGCGCGTTGAACGCCGCCGTCGAGGCCATGTGGACCTCGTCGAGGATGTAGA